>JAJRYS010000011.1 GCA_024275665.1 archaeon
GAAGACGAGTGTTTGAAGACTGCTGTGAGTGACTTGGCTAAGATTCCTGTTGATGAATTAACAAGCAGCAGGTTTGGGGAACTGCTTGGAGGATTCCAGTCTGCTTATACTCCTGAAGCAGCAGTTTGGTTCAAAGGAAACTACGTGGGAGTGCTTGCTTACGAGGAGAAGTCATGCGATGACGGAACACAGCTGGGAATCGGTGAGACTCACTGGTTCTCTAACGCGAGGATTGCTTGGAAGAACAACCCAAGCGGTACTATAAGCGTGCTTGACAAGGATTCTGATGAAGTGCTGTGTTCTTTCAGCATGAGGGATTCTGGAGCCATCTCATTTGAAAACGGCATGCTGAAGTCGGGCAGAATCCAAACTGGTAAGGATTACTCTAACGAGTTCCATTTGTTCATTTACAACCTGCTTACTTTCGCTCCTCAGGACGTAGAGGGTTACAACTTTAACGACGTGTGTGAAGTAGATAACCAAGGCAACGTGAGAGGAGTTAAACTGAACCTGGTGCTGAGTGGTGCTTATTCACAGCAAGCTCTTGACTTGATGAATGAAATTTGCTTGAACAACTTCAACAAGATGGCTTACGATGACGAAGGCAATCCTTACCCAGAACAATTTGCTCAAATAACAGAAGACGGACAGTTCTGCTGGGTTGACGACAAAGGAGAACAGCACTGCCAGAAGATAACAGGAGTAAGTGACAATAAGATAAACCTTGAGGATGGCTCACAGTGGGGGTTGTTCAAAGGAGAGGATGGCTTGCCTTACATGCAGTACTACCAGAATGGGCAGCCAGTAGGCGCTCCTATACCTATAATGTGGGCTACTGGACTCGGAGGAGCAATGATGTACAACCCTACTACTGGCACTATTAGTATTAAGAACGAGTTCCCATTCGCCATGAACCCTCAGTTCATTACTCAAGGAGCAGGAGGCCTTGGTTTCATGACTCCTCAGCTTCCTCCTTGGGGAGGCACTCCTAGGACCACTACTCCTGCTGCTCAGGGAACAGGGCAACAGAACATCATCGCCCAACTTCCAGGAGTGCCTGAGAACAAGTACTGGTACGCAGTATTCGTACTTACTATCATGGCTGGCGTGATGCTCGTGCGCAAGAAACACGCGCAAGGAAAGGCTAAGAAGAGGAGAAAAGAATAAAAACAATTAATGCTTATTTTTAAAAACAAGAAGATGAAACAAGAGTTCAGAGGTGACGCTTAGAAAAAAGTGGGCCCGTAGATCAGTTGGAAGATCGCGTCCTTGGCGTGGACGAGGCCCCGGGTTCGAATCCCGGCGGGTCCACTGAAAGATTTATCCCTTCCATGAAAAAGGGAGGGGGTCAGGAGGACCCTGGAACTGGGGGGAACCGTTAGGTGCCCAGCGGTTCGGAATCGCGGCGGGTCCACTGAAAAGCTTAAAAAGCAGTAAAAGGAGGCTGGGTGAGAATGGGAATAATAGGCGACGGCGTTGACGAGAGCAGGGAAGACAAGGAAAGAGAAGACGCCATCCTTCCGGGAAGCGACGAAGAAACAGAAGAATGGCCTGAAGAAGAGTAAGAGAAGAAGGTGACGCGAGAAATTAGTGACGATGCATGGATAGACTACGATGACGGAAGCATAATAGAAGGAATAGGGGATACTGTCACGTCAAGAGAAGACGACGAAGAATGAACAACAACCTATAAATTGAAAAACAACCAAACCTTATTCTGTGTGGGGCTGTAGGGTAGTCAGGTCCATCCCTCCGGCTTCGGGAAACACTGCCCTCAGCTTTTCTTGGTTTTCAAGAGTCTCGGCGACCCCATCCACTCCTTAACAAGAAAGAACCTTACCCTACACAAAGGGGTCGTAGGGTAGCCTGGTCCATCCTCCCGGCTTAGGGAGCCGGAGACCCGAGTTCGAAAAAAGCCAAGAAAAGCAATGAGCGGGTTAGTAACAGCCGGCGACCCCAGTTCAAAGAGAGGCTGCGCCCCCTCTACCCCTGCAGACGACATGCGCTAACGCTTAGTCGCCTAACGCTGAGGCAAGCGCAGCTCCATGAAAGTCTGGGCAGCCCCACTCTGCTTTTTTCAGTAATGCAGTTCCAAGCCAACAGTCCAATCATCGCCGTTGGAGTCTTCTAACTTCACAGAATAAGCATACACGACGCTTCCCTTGGTGAAAGAGTTATCACACTGAACGCTTCCTAGAACATCGTTGTAACAGTAAAAATCTGTTCCTGTTTCTGAAACGAAATGCAACGCTGTTTTCTTAGCAGGAGCAGACGCAGTGATATTACTCCAAACATTGGAAGCGCCTCCTGATAAGTAATCCTCAACACTTGTTACTGGATCACTACTGCCTAATTTTTTTCCAAGCTCGTTGAAAAACCACTCTCCGTTATCGTCTTTGGCGTAATGCAAGGAAAGCATCGCTGTTTTCAAGTAGTCATAGTTGTACAAGGCTGTCATCTGCTGATTAGAGTTAGAACCATAAAGCCCCGCAGTGAAGTAAAGCAAAGCAGCTGCAGAAGCGCAGATGAACATGAAAAACAAAGCATCCATTATCGCTGCTTGTGCTTTCATTCATTCATCACCTTTTCACGCATACCCATGCTGTTTTCAACTCCACATCATTAATACTGCCACTCATGACTGTTACTAAGTACTTCAACTTGTAAGGAAAATTATTACAATCGTTTTCATTCTCTGTTACTTTAATACTTACTCCGTAAGTAGCTGCAATGTCCTGTGCTGCTGAATCATAATGGTTAATATCATATGAAAGCACTCCTTTGGAAGCAAGCATTCTTCCTGTTTCAAGCCCTGCTCTGAGCAAGCGTAGGGAGTCAAGCTTCTGGTTATAAGCGTTGAAAGAATAAGTGATCGCAGTGAAGAACATTATAAGCGAGAGTATGATTATGATTACTGAAGGCAAGTCATCGCCGATTGGTCCTACGAATGCTTTCCTCATTTATGAAACCACCATTTTTACGAACACGTCATCACAGAAACTCCAGTGCACTCAGGATTCCTGCACATGTTTATTCCTATTTCATTAATTCCTATTTTAGTGACTAAGACATAATGGCACTCATCAGAATAACAACGGACCGGAAAACTACATGAAGAGCCTGGTAGTCGTACGCTTAGTCCACTTGTCTTCATCGAAGCAGCTCCAGCAAAGGCTTTAGGGTCTTTGCCCCAGCCTACTGCTACGTAAAGCAACCCACTGCTATCCTCTCCTATTAGTATCGTGTACTTCCTCTTATCTTTCATGTTGATGTCGTCAGGCAAGTACTCTGGTAATGCTATGACTGTCTTAGCTTGCAACGCATCAGTAAGCACGACGCTTTGAACCCCGTCACGCACTCTCATCGCCAGCACGCTTGCAGAGTCAGCGTACATTTTCTCCTTTATCATTGCTGAAAAAGACAAAACTATTGAAAAAGTAATGACTAGGAAGATGAGCATGACGATCTTAGAAAACAACCAGGTTGAAATCCCTTTCTTCACTTCACTCACCCTGCCTTGCTAATCACTATCTCATCTGGACTTGTTTTCGAAATGCTTAGAGAGTAAGACGTCTTCTGCAACCAGCAGCCAGCGTAATTCGTTGGATCACTCCAATAATTAAGATCAGGAATGAGGGTATTGCAAGCTGTTGGATCCATGTCAAGGTAGACATTAACATCATCAGGAATGTTCACTACTTCGCTTACTGCTTGGCCTGTTATCTCTCCTTTTTCTTGCACAGTGGCTATTATTACCAAGCAACTGTCCCTCCCTAAGCGTGCTTTGCAGACATCAACACTTCCTCTCAGTATTCTCACGTCTCTAATGTTGTAACCGCATCCAGCAGGAGGATTCAAGTCAAGATTAGTAATTATACTACTGCCAGTAGAGCCCATGTACACGAGTTCCAAATCCTGCGCAAGCTTGCTGATGCTTGCTTTTAGTTTTTGCTCGTACTGAGAAGAACACAAGTTCTGATAAGCACTCATACCTATTATTAACACGAAAGTTAGTATGACTACTCCTATCAATAACTCCACTGGAGCACTTTCCTGTGCCTTTCTCATAAGAAGAGAATAAGAAACTCAGAGTTTTAAACCTGTCGCTTCAACTCTTTTAACACTTTCCTGGCTTCTTCTTCAGGAGTCATCTTAGAAGAATCAATTTCAATAACCTTTATCCCTTTCTCCTTGAGTCTCTTTATCTCTTCTTCATATGCTTCCTGCATCTTCTTTAGGACTTCTTTGCTTTCATGAAACTGTTTTCCTCCCCTCTTCTCTATTCTCTCCATTGCTTTTTCCGGATTTATTCTCATCAACACTACCACGTCAGGGTCCTTAGTACCTGTGAGGAAGCGGAAGAAAGGAAGCAGCTTTTTCTTCTTCTTAAGCTTGTAGGCTTCTTTGAAAGCATTAATTTCTAAAGGAGCATACCTGTCAAAGAACACTACTCTCTTGTCTTTTTCCTTAACCATTCTCGCAAACGGCATTGTGACAGTGTAGCCAGCATGCGACACGAAACGAGGGGTTGTTTTCTTGTTGTAAGAAAGCTTGTTGAAAAACCTTCCTAAGAACTTGAAGAAACGCCCGTGCTTAGCATAGCCAGAAGTCTGATAAAAACCGTAACTCTTGTCGTGTTTCAGTCTTTTCTCAAGCTCTCTCAGCAAGGTTGTTTTCCCTGAAGAATCAACGCCTATTATTGCTACCCTCTTCACATCTCCTTGCTTTTTACGCTGCCTCTTCATGCTTTTAACCGCCTTTAAAATAATAACAAAGGCATTGTAGTCTGCGCGTAACTAGCTGCCTGCTGGAACATTGGCTTGATGATGGCGAAGAGCAACACTGCTGCTATTGCCAGGATTATGGCAAGGTATATCGTAGTCCATGACTGCGCTTTCCTCATGATTCAACTCACTCTCCTGGTTTAATAAGAGAAGAAGAAGTATTTAAAAGAAAGAGAAGAAAAAAGAAGGAAGTTGGATCAAGGCAATGTTACGTCGCCTATTCCAACATGACAAGTCGTAGGCGTTCCAGTCTCACATTTGACTTTTATCTTAGCCCTGAAACTATTTTCTATTGGGAGGATATCATCACCATTAACTGCTGTAGTTTTACACAACCCTGCAGGGCAGTAAAACTTTATTTCATTACTTCCTCCTCCTATTACATCTTTGAATGACTCAGCACTGTACTCTATTCCTGCTTGGAACTGTGCTTCTGAAGTGCTCACGAAAGTAGAACCCTTGTACTGGTATGCTTTGGCAAGCTGGTCTCTTATTATGTTAGTAGGATCAGCTCCTGGAACAGTAATACCACCAAGAATACCCATTAATATTCCAAGAATAGCAACTGCCACTACTGCTGCTATCATTAATTTGAAAGTGTCGAACGCTTGACCACGCATCAACTACCACCTCTTTAACTGTTTTAAGAAAGAGAGAGGAGTATTTAAAAGTTTCAGCTGGTGTTTTCTCACTACTTTGCCATAATTTTAACTGCTTTCTTTTCCCTCGCTTCAAGTGATTGAAGCATTATTAACGCTTGCATTTTTTTCATAGTCTTGACTATCTTATTCTGGGAGTTTATCTTGTACATTTTTGACCTTCCAACGTTCCTAGTGTGTTTTACTAACCCATATTTTTCAAGCACTGGCCACACATCGTACACTGTCTTGTAAGCTACTCCTGAGTATTCTGCTATTTGCGACTTGCTGTAATCCCATCCTTCGTGTATTAAAAGGAAGTCAAGGATTCTTGCCACTGCATTGTTGAAGACTTTCACTAATCCGTTTTCCTGCATGCTTATAATTCCTAAAATTATAGTATAAAAAACTAACTATTATAATGTAGAATTTTATACTATAATTGTTGCTTGTCTTAAACAAGTTTGAACCAGTTAGAACTGAAAAGATTCTCAAAAATAATTTAACAAACATAAACCAAGAACACACTCATGCAAAGTAACATTCAGATTCAAATACTAAAGAAAATGATTTATCATGGTTACATAGGAGGAAGACACACATCAGTGGACAACATCTGCAAAGGATTCCCACCTCATGTGAAGAAAGAAGTAAGAAAAGAAATAAGAAGATTATACAATAACTGTTTTCTCTTGACAAAACCGACTAATTATGGAAAACAATTGTCAATCAACCCGAGGAAAATAAAAGAAATAAAACACATTCTCATTTCCGAAATCCTTGAGGATTGAGATTAACACTCCTCAGCGAAGTAAACCTCGCATAAAGACGGCGAAGAACACTCTGCTTTTACTGGTATTTCCAAACGCGTCTTAGCCTTATACGCATTTCCCAAGTGTTCGAAGACTTGGTTAGAGTCATGCAGTGCAACACTTACTCCTGTGTTAGCGCTTAGCCCTTCCTTACTTATCTCCTCGTCTTTCTGGAATACTACCCGGTTTCTTTGAAAGCATTGTCCTGGAGCGTTGCTTGCTTGTATGACGAGTTCTCTAACTGCTTCAAAACCAGAATACGGGGGATTAACTCCTTGAAGCATTTGGTAAACCATTGCAAGCAGTGCCACTGCGAGCACTGCTGCTATCATCATCTTGAAAACAGTGAATGCTTGTGCTTTCATAGTCTTAGTAATGAACTGACTGTTTTTAATGATTTTTGAACAAAACAAAAGTTATAAATACTATAATCATTATAACCATTATAGAGGTGTTTTCATGACTACCACAATCGCAGTTAGCGAGGAAACAAGGGATATGTTGAAAAAGCTTGGAAGAAAAGACGAGACTTATGATGAGATAATAAGAAAAGCTATAGCAATAGCATGGGAGAAACTGTTCTTTGAGAGACAAGAGGAAATACTAGAAAAAGAGGAGTTCGTTCCAATTGAAGAGTTATAAACTCTTGATTTCAAGGAGAGGATTAAAACAATTAGAACATTTAGACGAAGAGACTAAGAAAAGAATTAAGAGAGTATTAAAATGCCTTTCAAAGAACCCTTTTGAAAGAAGAAACAATTGTGATATTAAAAAACTAAATACAAATACTAAGCACAGTTTTTACAGACTGAGAATAGGAAACTACAGAATAATATACTCTGTAGTGAATAAAAAGATAATGATAACTGAAATCGTTAGACGTAAAAAAGCTTATTCTTTCCTTGAATAAAAAGGAGATTACATGCTCACCGTTAAGTGAGAACCGAACCAGGCTGCTAGGAAGAAGAAGAACAATGCTATTGGAATGCTGCGAGCGAGGTTGATTTTCAAAGCCAAGTCGTTCCTGCCTTCTTCCACGTGCGTAACAAAGTACACTAAAATTACTGTGATTTCAATCACATACACTGCCATTATGAGCATGAACAAGAACGGGCTTGGCACTTGTGAAAGCATGCTAGCGTCTCCAAGACTCATCATTGGAAGGCTTACTCCTGAAACCGCTCCTCCTACTTGCTGCGTCTGAGCAGTAGCTTGCAAAGCTGATATTATTATCCTCTGCAAAGCAGTAGTAATTCCAAGTACTAATGGTGCTATTAGGAAAGCAATGCTTTTCATCATGGAAGTAACTTCTCCCAAGGAAGCCTTGATGCTTTCCCTTACTTTCTGCGAGTCTCTTAACTGCATTGACAAGGATATTAGAGCACGCGCTGCTTGCTGCACTCCCAAGCCGATTGAGTCTACTACTATGCGCATTGCTCCTCTTATCAAGTCTGATGGCACGTTTTTAAGAGAACCGTACAACGGGTCGAACAAGGCTTTTTCAACAGTCAAGCCAAGGTTCTGGATGTTGGAGTAAGTTGCTTTGAACAAATCAGCTGTCTTTGACTTGGGCAAGAACTTGGAAGCATAAGAGACTGCTTCTTCCATTGGCCTGTTTTCACCAAGCCTTGAAGCAATTATGTAAATAGAGTCCTGGAACTCTTCTTCCATTTGCATTACTTCCTTCTGTGCTTTCCTCTTGTCAGCAGCGCTTCCGTAAAGCATTACAGAAGCAAACACTGCTATTGATATCACTGCTCCTGCCAGTTGGAAGAAGTGGAAGTAAGCTTCTC
Organism: archaeon; assembly: GCA_024275665.1. Classification (GTDB taxonomy): domain Archaea; phylum B1Sed10-29; class B1Sed10-29; order B1Sed10-29; family JAJRYS01; genus JAJRYS01. The sequence goes on from JAJRYS010000011.1 coordinate 8,028, forward strand.
TTGCTGCTTTCTCCCATACTGGGGGAACAGGATTCAGCAATGGTTCGAGCACGTAAGCAAAAGAGAAGTAAATCAAAACAGCAAGAAAAAACGCTATTACAATTACAGGGACTGCTGTCTTCCCTATTCTCATGGTTCCCTTCTTAGGCAAGCCAGGGTAGTTGTCTGGAATAACTGGAGGCTCATACACTGGCGGTTTCTTGGAGAGAATGTTCTTAGCGAAGAAGAAAGCAAACAAAGGCAGTAACACGTTATACAACAAGACTAATATTGGTGCTTTGGCTATTGGCATGCGTGCCATCATTGCTCCTATTGGAAGCATTATAATCAGCATGAGAGGAAGCAACACTCCCAAGTAGTACAAGTAAATGCTCGGCTGCCTCATGTCAGCAGCGTACTTGTTCATGCTTTCCTTGATTCCTTCAAGAGTCTCAGTAACAGCCTTGTCCAGCAACGCGTTCCTCTTGGCCTCGTCTACTTCTATTACTGAAGAACGAATAAGCATCAAGGCGTGTTTGAACTCGTCTGAAAACGCTCCCCACTTGTAAGCAAAGTCGTCAAGCGCTTCTTCAATGCTATGATACACTCCTATGCGCGTGTCCCATACTAGTTTCTTCAAGTCATCTGCAATCTTACCCCTGCCGTGCTCTGCAGCGAATTCCAAGGCTTTTTCAAGGTTTGGTGAGAGCTTCATGCTCATGACTAAATAGTTTACTATTTCCGGAATGTACGTGATTGACTTCATTTTCTCTGCTTTGGCAGCTGAGAGCAAGTAGTTCTGCAAGTAATAAGACACTATGAAAGGAAGCATTACAAGACCAAGTAACAAGTACAATCCTATTGTGAAGGGCAAGCGGATTCCAAGCAATGGGATTGGGATACCTAAGAACAAGTTAGCAGCAACCAGCAGCAGTAAAGGAAGAATAATAATAATGGATAACATCATTCCATACACTGGAGCAGCATTGACTTCTCTTGGTTCCAAGTCCCATCCGAGGAAGTTCAACGCTAAGGAGTATTCTTCTTTCGAAAACTCTTTTTTTGCTTTCACGTACTTCGCAGCACTGCGAGCAAACCTCACAAACCAGTTCTCATTTTTTCCTTGCTTTTCTTGCCGCGATTTTCTTCTTCGCCTGTTCAATCTTCCTCCTCCTCTCTACCAATTCTCTTACTTGAGTGTCAAGAACCCATTTCTGCCATTCTTTCTTAGCAGACTCGTAGTCAACTCTTCCAAGTTCTTCTCTTTGGCTCTCAAGCACAAGCATCCACTTGTCGTTAGCAGGCACAGTGTATTTCGCTTCAAGCAATTCAGGAATGTTGTACTTGTTCTTCATATTCACTAAAAATTGTTTTGTGAAAGCCCTAGCATTAATGTCATCAATCAAGTCTTTTACTTTTAATCCTCTCATCTTAGCAATCTTTGGGAACAACTCTGACTTTTTCAAATTTTCCTCCATGAAAAACTGGGTGTCTTTCTCAGTGTCGTAGTCAAGCAGTTTTACAAAACCGCCTTCCTTCTCAGGGTCTTCATACCAGTGCTTGCCGATTTCAGTGACTTCTATGAGCCTTCTGTGCCTTTTCAAAGAGCCTTTGAAACGAATGGGGGCAGCAGTGACTACTACGTCTGTTGCTTTGAAAGAAGTATTAGGAACGCCTAAGTCGTTTACTATCCTATCCCATACTGAGTAAGCATTTTCTCCGTGAATTGTTCCCATTACCACGTTTCCAACTGCTCCTACTCTCATGGCTTCATATAATACTTTAGCTTCTTTTGAACGCACTTCCCCTATTATCAGCACAGAGTCACCAAGACGCAAAGCAGTTCTAAGCGCTTCTTCAGGAGGCACTTCTGCACTTGTTCTTGACACTGCTATTGCTGATTGTGTTTTCAAGCGCTGAATGTTGTAGCCGAGTTTTTTCATGAAAGGCACTGGGATTTCAAGAGTATCTTCTTGCACTATGATTCTAAGAGAAGGAAGAATTTCAAGCATGAGACTCATTAAAAGAGAAGTTTTTCCAGCTCCTCTTGAACCACACACGAGAGTAGAGGCCTGCGCATCCACTAGGAAAGAAAGCAATCCTGCTGAGAAAGAGTTCATCATCTTCACGTCAATGAACTGTGGAAGAGTCCAAGGCGTCTGCTTATGCAGCCTCAGAGCAAAAGCAGTTCCATCAGGAGACAAAGGAGGACCTATGACTGCTACTCTGGTCTGGAGTTCATGCAAATCAAGGTCAAGCACTGGGTGCGCTTCGTCAAAAGGCCTTCCTGACTGTGCTCTGAAACGAGAAATAATCCCCTTTGCTTCTTCTTCTGTGAACACGACGTTAGTCTGGCAAGTGCCGTAATCAGAATGCACTACGTACACTGGTTTTTCCCCGAGAGGCGCGTCCATGTAAACGTCAGTAAGCCTCCTGTCAGACAATAACAGTTCCATCATGCCATAACCGACAGTGTAACGCGTTACTATGCGTGCTAGTTCTTCTTTCTCAGCTCCTGTCAACTGGATGTTGTTCTTCTCAGCCAAGTCAGTAATAGTACTCTCGTAAATGCGTTCAAAGTACTTGCGCACGTCAACAGGGCTCATGAACTCAAGGCCTTCTGGCTTGTAAGAAGCCACTACTTCCCTCGTCTTAGTGAGCAAGAAGTATTTTTCAGGAGTGAGGTTGTATTCAGGGGGGTTCAAGTAGTACAAGTATTGTATTTTTTCAGGGTGCTTGTAAATATTCACAGTAGCGTCTTTCACTTTGTACTGGTCTACTAGTTCTATGTTTGCTGGAGTGTGGAAGAAGACAGTAGAGGAAACGAACGCTGGTTTTATCTGTACTTCGAACAAAGTGTGGTAAATCTGCCTGCCTGGGGGAAGTTTCTTAAGCTTTAACAGGATTGCTTTCAGCCTCTTAATCAAGTCAAGGGACTCAAACTTTGAAAGCATGAATAACAAAGTCTTTAAGAATTCAGTGTCCTTCGTGGCCTTCGCTCTTTCCTTCTCTCGCTTAACAGCCTGAACCAAAGTGAGGTAAGCATTAACAGGGTCTGATAGTAATAAGTCCTGTGCGATCATTACTACGAGGTCATGCCTCGAGGACAGCAAGTTAGGATCGTCAGTGCCAAGCCTGCTTGGAGCCCATACTCTCTCCCTGCGGAACAAGTCAGCAAGTTCTGCTATCTGCCTCAGCATCCTCGTCTGGTTCTCGTTGTAAATCTTCTCATAAACGTCTGAAAGCACTACGAGGTCAGGGGAAGTCTTCGCAACAAGTTCCAGTACTTCTCTCATGCAAGCAGGGAAGTCAGCAATGGAAGAACCATAAGGACAACCCCTACAGTCTATTATTAAATACCTCTTTCCTCCTTCTTGTTTCACGGTGTAGTCATGAGCAGCCAATTCTTTTCACCAAGAGACTTGTTTTCACGAAGCCAGTTAACCGAAGGCTTCAGGTTCTTAATAAGCACGCTGTCTTTTTATACCTTTTTCTGGCTGTTAATCCAAAGCATTGACTTGTATTCTTTGAAAATGGCAACTGCCATTGCTTCCAACGGTTTGCTGCACTTGCTTGGAGTAGCTTCCAACGTGGTGGTGAACGCAGAGCCAAGCGTGATAGTCAAAGGAGTGACAGCGCAGATTACTAACCTGTGCGCTGGAGACTTGGAAATAGCATTACTGTCAGCAGTGATTCTTTCAACGCATGACAGGAGATGGAAGAACAGGATAGCTGGAGTAATAGGAGGCATCTTAGCAATCCTCATAATCAATCCAGTGCGCATAGCACTCGTCCTGGCAGTGGGTTATTACTCTTCGTGGCAGTGGGCTGACTTCACTCATGACGTGTTATTCAGACTCACCTTGATAATAGTAATAGTAGGTTATTATGCTGCGTGGTATTACTGGAGCGGTAGGGAAGAAGAGTTAAAAAAGGATAAAAGAGTAAGATGACTATGCGCAAGGGCTTTTCACTTTTCACTCCACTAGTTGGGACTGCTGTGATAATCCTCGCAGTAATGATGACCAGTATAATGGTTTTAAACGACCTGAGAATGGCACGCGGCTTGATAAATTCCTACGAGTACTCTTCTGAAGCAAATGCAGGAGCATTGATAAAAGCAGCAGCGCAACTGCAAATATTGCAAAACATTGAAAACACTCTGAACGATTACTTTAACAATACTTTTTCATTCTCATGTCCAGGAACAGCAAAATGTGAAGACGAAGTAGATGAATGGGTTAACCCAAACAAGGACAAGATGATGGGGAATAAAGGAGAAATTGCCAGAGCACTGTTCCTTGGCACTAATACTATTTTCTCAGGAGTGCTGGGGAAGATAGAAACAGTTACAGACTACACAGTAAGTGATCCAGCACTGATAGGAGGAAACATTGATGACGCCCTAAATGATTACTGGTTAGGAGGAGAAATGGGAGTTGTTGAATGGGGAGGACAACAACCCAAAGTAAAATTCACGACAGCAGCGTTACAAGGAGATCCTCGTTTCTCGGTTACTTTTCAAAAACACTCAAACACTGTGACTGTAAGCATCCTGCCAGATGACAGCCTAACCTACGTTTATAAGAAGAGAGTAAAAAACAAGTTCACGCAAAGCGCTATCAACTTTGATTATTTCTTATCAAATGTGAAGACATCAAGCAGTATTACCTGGTGGAGGACCAATGGTTGCAATACTCTTACTCACAACAGTGGATTAATGGGAAACCCAAGCGTGTCACTAATTCCTGTATACGATTATAATAACCTTGGAACATGCACTACTATCAGTGACCCCCATCTTGGAACAATAGTGGATTCTGAGAACTGCGACACAGTGAAACCCATTTCTTTTTTCGTCACGTACAAGTTCACAGGAGCCACGTTAAACGGAAAGATGATGACAATCAAATACAATAATTACTCCTCAGCAGGAATAAACACTATTAACGGAAAGCTTCATCAATGCTGAAAAACTTTTTCTCACACCCAAGAAAACCTTTTTATTAAATCCTTCCCTGAATTTTAACTAACTAATGCTTGAATGGAGGGCTGTGAATGGGGTTCGTCGACAAACTTAAAGAAAGTTATTTCAAAGTAGAAGATAAATGGTTTGACTTGCTTGATTTTATTGATTCCAAGAACATCCCCGTGTATTCTGTGATTGATCCTATTGAAAAAGCAGGAGTGCCTTCACTTCCCCTGCTCATAGCCCTCATCCTCATTGCTTCTTACTTCCTCTTAGGAGGAGTAATAACAGGAACTCCTATTCAAGAGTTCACCCTCAGCGTGACAGACGCAACAGGCCAATCTTTGAATGCTTACGTGGAGTTAATGAAAGGAGGAGAAATAGCGTATTCTGCCAACGTGAACGGCACAGCCTTGTTATCACTTCCCTTAGGAGAATACTTACTGCATGCGAGCGCTTTCGGATGCGACGACCTTGACGATTATTCTTTGCTAGTTGATCCTTCAAGCAGTGAAGTAAGCGTGACTCTTAACTGCGAACAACAACCACTAGCGAAAACAGTTAGAGTGTGTTTTGACCCTGATGACAACCTTGGAAACGTGAACATGAAAGAAAGAGGAGGAAGCACTACTGTAAACTGCAACAACGGCAGGACTACTTGCGAAGTAACGGTAGACGCTACCAGTGACAAGAAATATTCCTTCAAGACAAGCACTGACTTTGTTTCAGACTATTACTCTGGTAATGAATTAATCACGATGGAGAACAACTTTGAATGCGTGAAGTTATTCCCTTACTCTGATCCTAATGCTGAGAAAGGAAGAGTAATAGTGACTGCGAAGAACCAGGAAGGACAGAAAGTAGGAGGAGTAATAATCCAATTAGTAAAACCTGAGTCTTCTTACGTGATTGATGAGAAAACCACTTACAGCACGGGGGACAACATGGGAACAGCTGTTTTCACTCCTCCAGTAGGGACTGTTTTCACTGTGAAAGCACAGCCAAGCAACTCCACTGCAGTGTACGAAGAAGACACTATTTACAACGTGACAAGCACTGACACCATGTTCATTGACATCACCCTGGACCCTGCTGCTCAGACTAACATCACAGTATTAGAAGAAACCACTACTGGTACTATAGGAGTAGCAGGAGCTTCCATAATGCTTTACGATTCTTTGTCCACGAGAGAATCACAACTTGGTCCTTTTTTCACCAACTCTGATGGCTTGGCAAGCATTGGATTGGAGAAAGAAGTAGAATACAACGCAGTAGTATACAAGCCTGGTTATTTGAAGAAAGAAATCACGATAAAAGGAGGAGAAGAAAAAACAGTCACTCTTGAAAGAGCATTGCCTAACGAGACAGGAGACTTGACTGCTTACGTAGTCTTCTCAGACACTCAGGAAGCAATCCCAGACGTGCAAGTAGAATTATATAAGGACGGAAAACCTGTTGGTATTCCTTCAACAGGCAAGACTGACTACTCTGGAAAAACAGTGTTCTACTCAGTTCCAGTGGGGGCTGGTTACTGTGCCAAGGCAATAAGACCTGAAGGAGAAAGCGAATGCGTTGACGTGAACGACGACGGAGAGATTAAGAGCACTAAGTACAACGAAGTAGTGATAAACATTCCTAGAAACGAGTTTGAATTATTCATAGAAGTTACTGTGAACGGTGAGAAGGTCCCTTCACAGTCAAAAAACCAGCCAAAAGTAACAGCAATTGACACATATACTGGAGAAGTAGTGGACTCTGACACTGTGAACGCAGTGACTGGCATTGTTAAACTGTTAATCCCAGAAGACACTAATGTTGAAATAATAGGAGAGTACTCTGACAATACTGGTTACTACACGGCCTCCAAAGACTTAGGAGATATTGAGACATTCATAGAATCAAACAAAGGAGACCCTCTTACTTCTCTTGATTTGAAGAAAATAGAAAACAAAGTAAGTATTGTAAGCATTGAAGGGGATGAGAAGAAAACAGCAGGAGTAATGGGAGAAGAAGGTAAAACACAGAAAGTAAATGTTAAAGGGAAACAATACTCCTTAACCCTGAGCATTGGCACTTCTAACAAAACTAAATGGGATGATATAAGAGTAACTCTTTCAAACGAAGACAATGCTCTTGAATTCTTAGAACCGCAAAGCGACTACATTGATGATTCCTCAGGAGAGAATACTAATAATCTTGTGTTAAATATTAATCCTAAGAAAGCAGATGGAAACAATCTTGAAATAATTATTACGTTCCGCGTGAAGACAACTGCAAAAACTGGAGAAACGAAAATAACTTATTATGCTGAGTGGGAGAAGAAAGACAAAAGCATAAGAGATCCAACACAAAATTACAAAGAAGAGAATCTTAATATAGTGGGGTGTGAGGCAATCCAAACCCAAGAAGGGCTAAGCGTATGCCTAGAAGCACAGTCAAACGAAGTAGGAGTAGGAGGAAAAACAACGTTGACAGTGAAAATTACTAATGAAAAACAAGATTTTGTAAAATCTTCTTTCGGATTGCTAATGGACTCAGAGCATTACAAACTATTATTCAGCGACTCTCCTGAGGCTTCAAAAGAAGGAGAGAAGATAACCGCGAGTATAAAATCACTTGAAAAGACAAGCGACGTAGTGGAAACAGAAGAAATAAGACTAGAGCATGGGGAAAGCGTGACAATAACAGCAAAGGCTTATGCTTTTGAAACAGGAGACGCTAGAATCTTTGTAACAAAAGACAACACACCCGTGACAAAACAGGACACCGGAGAAGAAGTAAGCAAAGCAATCACAGTCATTGGATCACAGCCAGTAGTGTTTGAAATGCAGCCAAGTGAGTTATATGACTTGACAAACACGATTGAAATCACTATGAAAACAAGCGCAGGAGTTCTTTCAAAAGCACTTGACGTGAACGAGTGGAACGGAGCAGTAACCGTAAGTGGAGAAGCCCTAGATTGCAGTGGGAATGAAATAATAGTTGATTCAAGTAACACAAACAATATTATAACAGGAAGAGTATGGATTGTTAACTCCACTACTCTTGCAATCGGTTTTGACTCTTCATGTAACCTGAAAGAAGGAAGCATTACCATAAAGCTTGACAAGGACAACGCAGGAGGACTTGCTGAGACAACGCAGACTATGACAGTGAACAAAGCAGTGAGACTTCCTGATACGGCAGCAACGCTGTTCGCTCCTTACGCTGATAGCACGGGAAGAGGAATAGAAGTCCAGGAAACAAGCGGCTATCCTGAAATAAAGATAACTGAAGATGACAAAGGTTACTGGACTAACGCAATTTTTGAATTCAATCCACTCGTTGATTATGATGATTACGAAGTAAGCGCGGCAAGCTCTCTGGACCTTGCAACAATTACTTCAAATGAAAATCAAATCATGTTCAAATACTCTGGAAGCAGGAAAGATTCTTCCACGACTGGCACAATTACCATCATTTTGAAAGTTACGAAGGAAAAATCAACAAACAACCCAAATGTTGAAGACATTGAAAAAGAGTACTCAACAAGCATTCCGGTCACAGTAGCAACCCTGGAGCAACTCGAGGAAAGCAGAGGAGAAGATTATTTCACTGCTTTGAAAATCGCTTCATGCACTGATACTCCTAACTGCGTGAATGAGTATTGTAACATAATACAAGTCTTCAAATACTTACACAGTAATGATTATTCAGGAGAAAGAAACCTTAAACTCGTTGATTCTTCATGGATAAGCCCTTCAAACCTGCTGAATGCATGGGAAAAAGCAACTGGAAAGAACGTTGAAAAAGCAGGGAGCATTAGTAGCATGACTGGTTCATACGGAGTGAATTCTGACCCTTCAAAGGTCAGCTTCGCAGAAGGCCCTGGGATTTACTCTTTCAACCTTCTCTTTTCAAACGAGAAGAAATTCCTGAGCAGTATCAGTTTCAATACTAATAATGGCATGGTTCTTGCTGAAATGACTCAATTATTAATGCCACTGCCATGCGAAACAACACTAAGTGATGATTTGAAGAGTAAGACAAGCACTGAAGTAATATCAAAAAACCAAGAACTGAAAGAAGAAATGCAAGGAGTAATAAAAGAAATGTGGAGTATAAACGATAACCAGTTTGATGACAATGCTTACCACAAAGTAGTGCTCGTGACCTGCGACCCTGAGAACATAGAACAAATGAACACTGGTTACTGTTCTTATGTGAACAACCTCATGGGAAGCAATTACGGAGAATCTTACTCCGCAGTGATAATACCAATCCGTGAAGAAAGCCAGACCCTCGTAATCTTCGCTGGCAAGACCTGGGACGACGTGGAGGATCTCGTGAATAGATTCAATAACGCTGTAAACGGTGAAGCAGGAGGAGCACAGTTGGTAGTAATAGAAGTGCAAGCAGACACTGCTGAAGGAGGAACAATAACGCTTGGAACAGCACTCGTAAGGCCCACTAAGACAGTGACTTATGTGTGCCAGGAGAAGCAATTAAGCGGAGACACTGCAGTAGTGAGTGACTGCTCTCTTACTACAGTGCAGGAAAGCAGTTTGGAAACTGTTTTGAAGAAAGTCTTCGCATTAGAAAAAGATTACAGCGAAGAAGAAATAAGAATTGTTAGAAAGCAGTCAGATGAAGTAGCAGACTTGAACGACTTAAGCATCTTCATAGGATTATGCGCTGACGAAGACTCTTGCAGTGCTGAAGGAGAAGACTTCCTAGTGCCAATCAGTGACTCTTACAAAGCAATGGGAGTAGAGGATTCAGCGTTCTCAGTGCCTGAAGGAGGAGCTTTCTTCGTCATAGGAGAAGGAGGAAACGCACCGAAGTACAGAGCCTACGCTCACAACCCTGACGAGTTAACAAACTTGCTGAACGCATACGCAAGTGGTGGAACAAGAGCAGTGGGAGAAACAATAGAAACGATCTCAGACTTATCAGAATGCTCAGGAAACAGTGACTCCATCGGGACAATAGGAGGAGCAGAAGCAATGAGCACTATTACTCTAATAACAGTGGTAGAGAATGGTGTGGATAAGGGAATAAATCCACTAGACATGAAAGCAGCTATAACTGCTAAAAGAGATAATTTTAAATCAATCACTCCTTCTTCATGCAGTTTGTATGTTGAAGAAGACAATACAGGCACAAACTATCAAGGGATTAAGTTTGTGAAAATAAACAATGAGTGTTACATTATGCCAAACGAGAGTAATGCTTTCTTATTCCAAAACTCAGGTAGTTATAGCAATGTTTACTTCCAATGCTCTGTTGGGAGAGGAACAGTAGCAGGAGACCCTATTAACATTAACGTGGTTCAAGGGAGCTGATTGATTGTTGTTGGGTTTGTTGTCAGTGCTTGGATTGTTTGACCTAGGAAGGCTGTTGCCGTGGTTGTTCGGCCCTAGTAGCTTGCAGCAGGACATTAACCTCCTCGTGCTTGGGTTTAAGATAGTCATCTTGTTGTTCATCATATCGTTTGCGCGTTCTCGTTTCGGAGCAGGACCAATAGTAACGATTCTGGTGTTCGTGCTTGCTTACATAATGCTGTTCACTAATTACTTTTACATATTCGGGCCTATGATGTTCGTGTATTTCTTCATAATATTCGGTTTTATCAGCATAGTGTTCGACTTGAGCATTGCAAAGCCTTGGCGTAAGATGCCTACTGGAATTGATACTACTGCCAAGGAAAAAGCTGAGAAAACAGAAATATGGACAAGGGCAAAGGTGTGAGGATGAGAGCGCAGTTCTTGTTAATGATCCTGGTCTTCCTGCTCATAATGCTAGCTCCTCTCATTCTTGGAGCTATTTTCCCAGTGTTCAGGTGGATTATCATTGGTTATTTTTGCTTAATTATTTTCATGTTTGTGAGGAACATCATAGGAACAGGCTTGCTTTCTTACGTCATCTCCGGCATTCTCATTTACATTTTCGTCATAAAATTCTACTATCTCGCAGTACCAGTGTACATGCTTTACATAATAGGGTCGATGATGCTTAGTGGCATCATAATATTTGGTTTGCAGAAGCACGGCTGAATAGTTTTTAAACGAGTATTTGTAAAAGTAATGACAAGGGTGAAGTGATAATGGGTGACTTGTGGTCTGACTTGAAACTCGTGTTAATACTAGTGTTTTTCTTGTACTTGTTGAAGTGGAGCAATGAGTTCACTGGTTCTAAGAAACTTGGCTTGATAATCGCAGTGGTAATAGCTTATCTTACTTTCTACAGCCACTTTGAGATATTAATCTGGGTGCTCATACTGTTCTTCGGTTATCCTTTCTTCTCAGCAATAGCAGAAGGACTATCAGGAAAGTGATTGAATGGATTCACTATCAGTAATCGTATTATTGTTAATGGCTTTCCTCGCTTGGAGCATGCAGATAAACTGGTTGTTTTTCGTATTGTTATTTCTTGTGATAGTAGTGTCTAAGAGCAAGTTAATAGCTTTTCTCATAATAACGGGAACAGCTTTCATTTACTTGTTCAGATTGACTGATTACTTTTTCTTATTCTTCTTGCTCATAGCAGGAGTAGTAATCCTCATGGGTGCTAAGGAGAGAGGAGGAGGCGCTGAGATGTATTCTCCTGAGTTAATGAGATTGCTTGGAGGGTATTGAAAGTGAAGTCAACCACTCTCATCATATGCCTTCTTGCAATACTAATAGGGTTTTACTTCAAACAGCTGTGGTTGTCAATAATCTTCGCAGTAGCCTTGGCTTTAATGCTTGGCTTCAGGGAAAAACCAGGATCAGGAGGGGCTCCTTCAGGAGGCCCAAAAGTACAGCCCATAATAGTGAAGAGAAAGTATGTGGGGCCTGAGAGCATTTACCCTGAGAAGATGAAAATATACTA
>JAJRYS010000012.1 GCA_024275665.1 archaeon
AACTTTTGATTCCATCCTATTTCAGAATAACAGGAATCAGCGAAACTAATATTATGAGCCTCTAAATATCCTTTTTCAAAATTTTCATTATAATCAATTATTTTAATCATACATTCATTTATTTGTTTTATTAAATAAAAACTGTCTTTTTAAAAAATAAGATTAAAAAGAAAAGAGCAAAAAGAGCTCTTTCCTTTAGCTCACTCTTTGTTCCTGATTTCATGCCATTTCTCGATTATGGTTTCTTTCTTCCAGAACGCTATTACCAGCCCTATTATCACGAGGACTGCTAAGGCGTTCAAAGGAGAAGCGAAGGCTCCTACTATTAGTCCTGTGAATCCTGTCTGGTTTGTGTTTTCTTCTTCAGTGGTGTTTGCTTGTTCTTCTGGCATTTCGATTATCTTAGGGCTTGTCATGTTCTGGAATTCTGATTCTGCCACGTACTTGTTGAACTTGTACTGTACTATGAAAGAGTCCATTGGGTCGAGTGTCACGTTCCATCCTATTTCAGGGTCTGCTGAGTAGATCTTGTCAGGAGCTGGTGTTATTGTAACCTCGTCCACGTGTTCTGCAAATTCTTTTGGAATGACGTCTTTTACTAGGAAGGTTCTTGGCTCGTTTCCAAGGTTGCTTATCTTGGTTGTTACGTAGGTCTTTGCTTCTGAAGCGTCGTAGTAGTATTCCCTGTACACGTCTATCTTGCTTGTAACGAATTCAGGGTAGTACTTTGACCCAGTGGTTGGCTCGTTTCCAGTTTCAGGTCCTTCTATTACTACTGTTATTGAACTAGTGCTTGTTGCTCCTTCGTTGTCAGTCACGCGTAGGATTGCAGTGTAAGTTCCTGGAGTGTCATACTTGTAGGTTGTTACTCCGTTTGCTGTTGAACTCCAGTCATATGTTCCGTCTCCGTCAAAATCCCACTCATACAACACGATAGAACCGTCTGAGTCTTCTCCTGTTCCAACGAACGCTATCCATTCGTTTACTTCTCCTGTCTTGTCTTGTCCAGCATAAGCTATTGGTGCTTGGTTAACAGGAGTAGTTTCTGTTGTTTGTTCTTCTTCTTGTGTTTCTTGTTCATTGGTTTGTTCTTCTTCTGTTTGTTGTTCTGGTTCTAGTATCGTTACTGTTAGAGAGTCAACTGCTTCGTATTCTCCATCACTTACGTAGAAGAAAGCAGTATAGGTTCCAGGAGTGTCATAAGAGTGTGTAGTAGTCCCTGAGATTGGGCTCTCCCAATCTATTACTCCGTCTCCTTCAAAATCCCAGGCATAGTTGAGCATGTCTCCGTCTGGGTCTGTTCCTATTCCATTGAATGCTACTTGGTCTCCTATATAAGCAGTGATGTCTTCCCCTGCTTTTGCTACTGGAGCGTGGTTTTCTTCTTGTGTTTCTTCTTCTGGTATTGTTGCTTCTATTTGCATGCTTGTGATTGACTCTGCTCCTTTGTCATCAGTTATTTTTAATGTTACTAAATAAGTTCCTGTTCCTGTGTATGTGTGGGTTGTTGTTAGCATTGTACTTGTTGTTCCGTCTCCGAAGTTCCATTCAACTGCTACTATGGTTCCATCTGAATCATAGGATTGTGAAGCGTCGAACACGTACTCGTTAGGAGTAGTGTTATAATATTGTATAATAGCGTAAGGAGGAGTGTTTGTTTCTTCTTGTGCTTGTTCTTCTTCCATAATATAAAATACTAATGTCTTTTGAGCTGTTTCATACTTCCTCGTATAACTCCAGTATCCATTATTGTAAGAACTCACTATTGAAGAGCTTATAAAGTCAAGCACTGCGTAATGGGTTCCTGGAGTGCTGAATGAAATAGTATTATCCACTCTTATCATTGTGTTTCTTGCTATTTTCCTGAATTGTTGTCCTTCGTCTGTAGTGAGGGTGTATTCTATTCTTGGGAACATTCCATGAACATTAGTGTAAGCTGTTCCAGTTATTCTTATTGGTTCTCCTGTTTTGAACTCGTTTCCGGCAGCAGTGACGCTGTCAGTGTTTATTGCTGCCAGCACACTTGTGCTGATTAAAGCAATTCCTATTAGGAATATTGCTATTTTTTTAAGATCCATTTTCATACTCCTCCGCATTTTTAATTAAACATGAATTGTTACTATTTGTGAGGGACTACATTTAAATACTTTACGGTTTTAGTTTTTTAGTAAAACCTTTAAATTTAGCAACCCATTGCTTGTTCTTCTTCGCTTTTTTTCTTGTGTTTGGTCTTTTTTTGACAGCAATTCCTGTATTTGTCAACCCCTTCCTTTCCAAAGCAAACAATCCAGCAGCAATAATGCTTAGGAATGTTATTATTGGAGTGAATTCAGGGTCTGCAAGTGCTGAAGTAGCCATCGCAGTCATTCTGCTTCCAGTGCTTTCAGGAGCGTTAGAAGCACTCTCATTAGCCTGGGTTATCTCGTTACCTGTTATTACAGAGCCAGAAGTCTCGTTATTAGTAGTCTCATTAGTGGCATTCTCACTAGTCTCGTTAGTCTCGCTTTCATTCTCTTTTATTTTCTTAACTATAAATCCTCCTCCGCCTCCTGGGTTAGTGGAAGAACCGCTGCTTTGCTGTGGTTTTACAATGCTTATCAACACAGTGTAATTACTCATAGCTCCGTTGTCATCAGTAACAGTAAGAGTAACGTTGTAATCAGCAGTAACGTGTGGGAATTCGTGGGCAGGATTCTGTTCAGTGCTGTTAGTGCCGTCCCCGAAGTCCCAGAACCATGATACTATTACCCCGTCAGCATCAGTGGACTCGTCAGTGAAGTTGAACAAGTACCACGAAGAGTTAGTGTAAGAAAAGTTAGCAACTGGTGCTTGGTTAGGAGTAACGTTTACTATTATTAAGGTGGTGTTAGTTGCTCCTTGATCATCTGTTACTGTCAGGGTTATGTTGTAAACTCCTGCATTTGTGAAGACGTGCACTGGCTCTGCGTCAGTAGAGTTGGTGCTGTCGTTAAAGTCCCAGAAGTAATTAGCAATTGTTCCGTCAGGATCGTAAGAACTTGAAGCATTGAACTGCACTGTTAGTGGTTCTTTTCCTTCAGTCACGTTAGCATCAGCAACTGCTACTGGAGGTTGGTTTGAAGGGCTTCCTGATTGCGTCACGTTTATCGTGATGTTGCTTGTACTTCTTCCACCAAAACCGTCTTCTACTATGAGTTCTGCAATGTAATTACCAGCAGTTGAATAAGTATGAGTTCCTATGACTGCCTCAGTGCTTGTGATTACTCCAGTAATGTTATCAGCAGGGTTGTTAACGTCGAATATTAAAGTGAATGTGAGTTGTTCGTCGTCAGTAGCAGAAGCATTGAACTCTACTGTTAGCGGGGCGGTCCCTTGAGTAGTATTAACATTGAAAGAAGTTATTACAGGGTCTTGGTTCTGTGTTACGTTTATCAAAACCCAAGCAGTGCTTGTCAACCCATCGTTGTCTGTTACTGTTAGTGTTACATTGTATTCTCCAGGAGCAGTGAACTCATGTGTTTCTTCAGCATTAGTACTAGTGGTTGAGTCGTTGAAGTCCCAGTGATAAGAAATTATGTTGCCGTCAATGTCGTAAGAATCGCTTGCATTGAACAACACGCTCAAAGGAGAATAGCCTTTAGTAGTGTTAGTGTTTATCACTGCTACTGGTTCTGCAAGTACTGTGACTATTATTTGGTCTGTTGTTGTTACTCCGTCGTCATCAGTAACGTTAAGAATAACAGTAAATGTTCCTGGATTTGAATAAGAATGAGTAACAGTAACCCCGTTGCTTGTTGTTCCATCTCCGAAGTTCCATAAGTAATTAGTAATCACTCCATCAGGGTCTGTAGAGTTACTGGCGTTGAAAGTTACAAGCTCGTTTACAAGCACTGTCATATCTTGCCCTGCGTCTGCTATTGGAGGCTGGTTTGGGATTACTGTAATAACAGTAGAGTCAGTGTTTGTTGCTCCTTCGTCGTCAGTCACGCGTAGGATTGCAGTGTATGTTCCTGGAGTGTCATACTTGTAAGTTGTTACTCCGTTTGCTGTTGAACTCCAGTCATATGTTCCGTCTCCGTCAAAATCCCACTCATACAACACGATAGAACCGTCTTCGTCTGTTCCACTACCGTTCAAAGTGATCAAGTGATTGACTTTTACAGTAGCATCAGGGCCAGCGTCTGCTGTTGGCGGTTGATTAGTAACAATTAATGTTTTAGTAGTGCTTGCGCATGTTCCATAATGGCATACTCTTAATGTGACTTCATAAGTTCCTGGAGTAGAGTACTTGTGGGTTGTTTGGAAAGGAGGGCTGTCGTAAATGTCCTCTGACCCGTCTCCGTATTTTATGCTTCCTCCTGTAAGAGGACAGTATCTTATTCCAGTGTTAGTATAATAATAACAGTAAGAATTAGTAGGGTCGAATGAGAAGTTAACAGCAGTGCTTCCACTATTAGGGTTTATGTTCAAGACTGCTACTACGTGGTATACTGGCGCTCCTCCGCCTCCTCCTGCTACAGCGAAAACACTACCAAGGAGGGTTATTCCAAACAGGAATGTTAAGAGTGTCTTCTTCAAACCCCACATAGTGTTACTACTTGTGAGTTACAAAGTATTTAAATGTTTTGGTGGTATAATCAAAGTATTAAGCAAGGTAGCAAGGTGAAAAACCAGGCGAAGAGTATAAAAATGATGAATGAATAAGAGTGATTCATCATGAAGCGAACTTCGTACGTGCTAGACCCATGGTCGTCAGAACTGCCTTCAGACTACAAGCACTTGATGGAAGAATTCGGCATAAAGCCAATAACAGAAGACTTGAAGAAGAGAATGCCAGACAGTCACTTGATCAGGAGAGGCATCCTGTTCGCTCAAAGAGACCTTGGCAGGATAGTAAAAGCATACGAGGAAGGAGAAGAATTCGCAATACTAACAGGAGTAAAACCGTCGAACGTCTTCCACTTGGGAAGCAAGCTAGTAGCAGACGTGCTCAAGTTCTTCCAGGAAATGAACGGCAGGCTGTTCTACGCAGTAGCAGACATAGAAGCATACCATGCTAACAAACAGTCGCTGGAGAAAAGCGCTGAAATAGCAGTAGACAACATAGCAGACTTACTAGCGCTGGGAGTAAGCGAGAAGAATTCTTACTTTTATAAACAGTCACAGGAAGAGGAAGTAATGCGAAACGGTTATTTATACGCCCGCAACGTTACCAACAACACTCTGAAAGCAGTGTACGGAGACAAGGAAATAGGATTATACATGTCAGCATTAGTCCAAGTAGGAGACATTCTCTTACCAGAATCAGAGAAGTTCGGAGGACCGAAGCCAGTAATAGTGCCAGTGGGGATAGACCAAGACCCTCACATAAGACTCACGAGGGACATTGCAGCGAAGCACAGGCTCGTGAGGCCTTCTTCTGTTTACACGAAGTTCATGCGCTCGCTTACAGGCTCTGAGAAGATGAGCAAAAGCGAGCCAATGGGAATGATATCACTCAACGATGACGAGAAAACAGTAGAAGTGAAAGTAATGAGAGCATTCACAGGCGGAAGAGTCACCGTGGAAGAACAGAGGGAGAAAGGAGGCGAACCACTAAAA
This sequence comes from archaeon, assembly GCA_024275665.1. Lineage (GTDB taxonomy): Archaea > B1Sed10-29 > B1Sed10-29 > B1Sed10-29 > JAJRYS01 > JAJRYS01. The sequence goes on from JAJRYS010000012.1 coordinate 5,581, forward strand.
TGCGTCGTGTTCGAGTTGTTCAAGTACCACTTGGAAGAAGACGACAAAAAGCTGGAAGAAAGGTTCAGGAAATGCGTTAATGGGGAAATAATGTGCGGCGAGTGCAAGAAACAAGCAGCACAGAGGTTGAAAGAATTCCTGAGAAAACACCAGGAGAAAAAGAAGAAAATGATTCCGAAAGCAAGAAAACTGCTTGAAAAGAAGTGAAGATCACTGCTTGTTTCTTACAATTCTCCTCCTACTATTACTAATTCTATTCCAAGCGACTTGACCACTGGTTTCAGGAGTTCTGCTTCAGTGCATTCAGCCATTACTATTTTGTCAACGTTCTCAAGCCTGGCAATGTTCTCTATCTTCTCAGCCCAAGAACCCCACTCGAAGTAATCCTTGAAAGAAACGCTTGTTGGAAGGCTATTCTTCAGCTCTTCAATGCATTCCTCTGCTTTCTTAATCCTAGTGCCTATGAACGCTGCTGGCACTTCACCCATTTTCTCCTTGTCAACAACGAACAAAGCGATCACTGTAACTGGTTTTCCGATGGCTTCGACGAACTCGTCGCTGCATTCTTTCTCGGCAGTAAGCACTGGGACTAACACGTTCATGAACAAAGAATAAGAATTCTAAGTTTAAAAGAATTTTTCCTACTTTGTTTTTCATAAAAACCTTTCAATCTCTTCGTATACTGTTGAACGATGCCCGGCGTAAAGAACAAGCACTTCCCTGTCAAGCTCTTCAACCCTTATTATCACCCTGTAATCTCCTACTCTTATCTTCCGATAGTTGCTGAAGCCTTTCACCTTATTACTGTACTTGTACGGGTTTTCTTTTGCTTTTTTCAGTTTTTCAATAATGCGAACGCCTACTTCTCTTGGTAGTTTTTTAATTTCTTTAGCAGCTTTCTTACTTGTTTTTATTTTATAAGATAAGTTTTTCATGCAAGCAACTCTTTTTCAAGCTGTTCAAGAGTTACGTATTTGCCTTTCTTGATTTCTTCAACTCTTTTCTCAAGGGCTTTGTAAAAATCGTTTCTGTTCTTTTCATAAGCATAGAACTCTAGGATAGTCCTAATAGCATCGCTTCTGCTCTCAAACTCTCCTTCTCTTACTTCTTCGTCAATTATTTCTAACAGTTTTTCAGGAATCCTTACTTGCACGTTTACAGACACTAAAAATCACCTGTAATGATATCTCATTACAAGTTTATAAAGTTTTCCAACAGCAAGAAAGAGAAAGTGAATGGGTCCACCCGGATTTTCGTGGGGAGTTGCGCTTGCCCCAGCGATAGGCCGCTTCACGTGGCCTGCAGGGGTAGAGGGGGTGCAACCCCTCTTTCGAACCGGGGAGCTTCGCCATACTGCCAACAGCCATTGCTGTGGCTGTTGTCGTCAAGGCGACGTCCTAACCACTAGACCATGGACCCTTAATATCTAAAAAATTCTTATCTAATGGACTCGCTGGGAGTCGAACCCAGACTGCTAGCCTGCAAAGCTAGCGTGCTTCCATTACACCACGAGCCCTTTTTTTACTATTTAGTTAATATCCTCTGAAATTTTAATATGGATAACCTTTATATAATTATTGTTGATATAATTTTAATTGCGTGCAAGGTAGGTAATGGAATGACTGAGTAGTGAGGGACCTTTTTTACTTTTTCTTTTTAAAGCTTTTAAATTAGAGTTTAGATAAAATTATATTTTATGAGTAGTTTTCTTCATGAATTGATTGAAAAAGAAACTCCTTTTGGAATAAAATTAACTTCTGATATTCTTTCTGATGAGGCAGAAGAAGTAAGAAACTTTTTCAAAACTTTTAGTCCAACTAATTTTTCCAGAGAACCTTGGTTTTATTTTCATATTTCCCCAGAAGCTTCATTATCTCTTAAGTGGAAAATCGAATTAATAAAAAAGCTTTATTATATTTCAAATAATCAATTTGTTAAATTCATTTTTATTGATTATTATCTTAACGAGTTAGAATACTTGATTAGATTAAGCGTTAAGTACAAGCATTTTTATTCTGAAGTAAAAAAGGCTTATGATACTTCTGTTAAAGTAATGCTTGAAGGGATAATGAAGAATAATTGGGGCAATCTTCCTTTTATTGATAATAAAATATTCTTAATCAAAGATATTAAAGAAAGTCATATGAGTCACAGGCCGCCAGAGTTTCCTTTTCGAGGGAAAACAATTTTATGGGCCTTTGAGACTAGTAAAAAAATTAAAGAGGTTAATATTGATGGAGTGTGTGGGATCTTACATGGAGGAGTTTTCCCTTCTTTTGTATTATCAAAAATCATAAGTAAACCTGTTCATCTTCTTCGTTTTTCTTTTTATTCAATGAAAGATACTTATCCAAAATTTATTGATCCTGCTCCAGTTGGAGAAAGGATCATTGTTGTTGATGATGTATATGGTAAAGGTCGAACGCTACAAATTGTTAGTGATTTTTTGAAAAAGTATGATAATGAAGTACTTACGACAGCTGTTTCTTTTAAACATACTTCAGAAGAAAAAATATACAAGCCTTCAATTCCTCCTAAATGGATTACGTTTCCACAGTCTCCTTATAGAAAGGAGATTTTATGGGAAGCTTACGGAAATTTATCACTAAAAATAGCTGAAGAGCTAGCTGCGTTTTTATTAGAATACTATCCAGAGGTGGCTTTTAGAATTTCGAAAACACCCACAAGTTATAAATATTTTGTGGATGAATTTCTCTCCTATTTCTTGAAACAATTAAAAAGCATACTAAAAGTGAGGATCAGAACTAAAGATTTAAAGCAAAATTAATTTTTGAAAAGCCACAGATGGGACTTGAACCCACAACCTCCTGCTCTCTCAAACTGCTCCTGTTACTTGTTTTCCGCTGTGAAGCGGAAACCAGGCCACTTCAGCTTCAGCTGAACGTGGTCTTCAGATGTCGATTTGCGAACTGGGTAGTTCGCAAATTTGAAGACGCGTAGTCTTCAAATCTGGCTGTGGCAGTCGTACGAGGCAGGCGCTCTGCCATTGCTCCCACGAGCAAAGAAGTTTTGCTTCAGGCGAATTGAGCTACGGTGGCATAGATTGAGCTATTTTTACGAATAGGTTAATGTTTTTTTATTTAATTTAATATTTTAAGGCTTTTCTTGTTAGTGCTTTGCTTGGTTGAAACTTGTTAAACAATACAAATATATATCATAAAGAATACAAACGTATTAAAGGTGTTGGTAATGGGAGTCATGGTGACAACTGTAAGAATACCAGTAAAGCTAAAAGAATATGCTGACAAACTCGTGGAAGAAGGTTATTATAAGAACTTCTCAGACTTAGTAATATCTGGTTTGAGAAGAGAAGTATTTGAGAATAACATGACGCTTGCTGTTAAGAAAGCAAGAGAAGCTAAGAAAGCAGTATGGGAAGAAGCACTTAAAAAAGCAAGAGGGGATCCTGACAAAGCTATTAAGATAATGCAAAAAGAAGCAGAAAAATTATACGCAAGCGATCCTTCATTCTGGTCATTATAAAACTTCCTCTGGCTTGTAAACTCTTATCCCGTAGACTCTTCCAATTTCAAACCAGTGTTTATCATAACTAATAGGAATAGCTTTCAATTTTTTAGCAATTAATACGTGCAAACAATCATTAAAACCAACCCCAAGCCACTCGTTTTGCTTTAAAGCAACTTGCCTGTCTTCTTCAGTAATCCTAACTCCCTTGCACATTCCTTTCAAATATAATGCATTTTTCAAATCTTCATACTCTTCCAACAATCCTTTATTCTTAAGCTCTGCCCAGTGCCTGTCCGTGACTATCACTAATGCTTTTTCTTTTATTATCCTCTCAAAAAGCCTGACTGTTTCTTCGTGTTTTTCATCATTCTCGTCAAAGTAAGAAATCCACACGCAAGAATCCAAGTAATATTTTTTCATTAAATAGTTAGCTGTCAGATTTTTATAAAAACATCCTAGAACTAGCTCATGGTTTTAACAAGTGTAAACCAGTAAAAAACTCAGCACGTCACGTGAATGACTGCTATCGTCTTCTTCTGGTTGCATAAGTCGTTGTATTTTTCAATAGCCTGCGGCGTAGGAAGTGATATTATTTGTATTCCTTTCTCTCTTGCAAGAACTTCAGCGTCACTGCTCACCCTCGCTACTCCGTCCTGCCCAGTACCAAATACTACTACTTCAACGTCATCAGACAAGTACTTCTCCAGTTCTTCCCTGCTCAGCAAGTGATGGCTTCCAACACTCTCACGCCTGCGTGGTTTATTGTCCAAGCCAACCCACACGTCGTGGTCGTACTCCACGTTGTCAAACCACACCCTGCCGAAGCTCGTCTTCTGAAACATTCCAAGACTCACCTTGAGTACAGTGTTCTGGAACCAACATACCTCACGTAAGTCTCGCTGGGAGTTGACACTACTATGAGTTCAGGGTTTCTCTTCAACTCGTTCAAATCGTAGTCAGACGCGTGAGACCTCTCCCTGCCAGGGTCAGCGATGTTAATAATCTCTGCTATTTCCTCAAGGCTGAGAGCGAGTCCTTTCAACTCCTTCGTGACTGCTATTACTTCAGCAGTCTTCGTTGGCTTCGGCGCTTCCTTGATCTTGTCAAGCACTCTTGGAGTCAGCTTGTCAGACACTATTCTCCTTAACTCTATCATCAAACCACCCGACCTCTCCTTAATATAAACGCCTTGGTTGTTAATAAAAATATGCTTGAACTCTTAAAAATAATCATAATAACACTCATTCCAGGAATAGAGTTAAGAGGATCCATCCCAGCAGGCATTGCAATGGGCGTTGACCCCCTGCTGGTGTTCTCCACAGCACTCTTAGCGAACATTGCAGTAATTCCCTTTGCGTTCTTAGGGCTTGACTTGTTCTACGAGCTCTTATCCAAAAACAAGCTCGTTAAGAAGTACGTTGAAAGAACACGCAGGAAAGCCACTCCACGCGTGCAGAAATACGGCTTGCTTGGCTTGCTGTTATTCGTAGCAGTCCCACTTCCAGGCACAGGAGCCTACACAGGAGTAATAGCAGCATGGCTATTCGGATTCGACAGGAAAAAATCAACAACAGTAATAAGCCTGGGAGTAATCACAGCAGGCTTGCTAGTGCTAGCAGCGAGTGTCGGTGCTGTAATGTTTGTGAGGTGAATGCATGCATGTCGTGAATGTTGAGATAAAAGCAAGATTGGGTGATGAGGAGAAAGTCAGGCGTGTTCTTGCAGAGAAGAAGGCTTTTTTCAAGGGCAAAGATCACCAGGTTGACACTTATTTCAAGATTAACAATGGGAGGTTGAAGCTCAGGCAGGGGAATATTGAAAACAAACTTGTCTACTATGATCGTAGGAATGAGAAAGGACCCAAGCAGTCAGATGTCCTGTTATTCGAAGTTGGGAAGGATTCTGATTCTTTGAAAAAAGCATTATCAAAAGCATTAGGAGTGTTAGTGGTGGTTGATAAGATGAGGGAAATTTATTTCGTTGGTAATGTTAAAATTCACATTGATGAAGTCAAAGGACTTGGTTCTTTTGTTGAAATAGAAGCAATAGACGAGAATGGTAGTATTGGTGTTGAAGAGCTAAGAAAACAATGCGAAGAATTCATGAAACTCTTTGGGATAAGGGAAGAAGACCTTGTTCCAATTTCTTACAGCGATTTATTACTGAAGAAAAAAGAATAAAAATTCTTCACGCAATAGCATTTAGAAGCAGTTCTATGACTATGAAAGCAATCGCGACTCCTACTACTACCATTGGAGAAATCTTAGGACCTCCTCCGCTCACGTCAAAGAAACGCATTATACCAGCGCCGCTCATCGGCGTCTGAATCGGGTTTTCTTTTATTCCCTTCACGAAAAACACCACCTAAATCTCTTGTCTTTGTTTTTGACAGCAAGGGTTTTTAATTGTTTTTGAATTCCAGGTTTTTTAAATAAGTAAGTTTATTAAAAGTAATTGCTGAAGGGTTTTGTAAGGGAGTTTTTGTTCATGAAGAGAGGTAGGAAAGCGCAGAGGAGGAGTAATCTTGGCAGGAGGCTGAGGGAGTCTCCTGTTTCTCGTAATCCTGTTACTGTTATTGAAGAAGCACGTAAGGAGATTAACCAGCTGCGCAAGCAATATGGTGTTAATCCTCCTCTTGGAGTGCAGCAGAAGATAAGAGCATTGAAACAAGTTATAAGAGAGCAGGAAGAGAAAAAGGAGGAGGCAGTTGGAAGAGTTGTTGAGGAGCCTAAAGGCCCGTTAGTGAGGATACGTGCTGTAAGGGGAAGGATTAGGAAGAAGTTGGAGAGTGATTTGAAGTACAAGACTCATGAAGTGTTTGGTTTGAAGAGGCAGGAATGGGTTTCGCTTCCTTTGGAAAAAAGAAGGGAGTTGAGGAAAGCGGGAATGGATTATGCTAAGGGAAGGATTACCAAGGAAGAATTCGAGGAAAAAACGAAAGAAATCTTGTCAGGAAAAGAATAAACACGTTGCGCTCATTCCGTTCACTTAACTGAACGCATTGAAGACGGAGGAGGGAAGAGAAGAACCAAGAGGCAAAGCAAGCAGTGAAACGCTTCGCCCGACGCAGGCTTCGTTCTTCGGGTCTGCTAACAGCGATTACGCTGCTGCGCGATGAGCATGCTGTCTGCTTTTCTTCCTTCCAAATCTGCAGTAATTGCTTTTAGTTCTCTTATATGCTAACACCTCACTCCCGTATCTTTTATAAAGATTGTCCTTTTAATAATTGTTCATGGAGTTGGAGACTAAGAACATTGCCAACCTCACGGGGTTGGTCATTCTCGTGTTCATATTACTGTTCTTGCTTGCTAATTTTGGTTACATCAGCCCTTGCAGCATTCCAGGCTTTTCAGGAGTTTATTACGGGATAAAAGGGTATCCGAGGATTGCAATAGTTTCAGGTTCTGATGGCATGGGGGATGCTGAAAAACTCAGGAACATTCTCATTCAGAGGAAGAATGTTTTCCCCGTCACGCTTGACGTAGAAGACTTGAAGACAGGAGGAGTGCTTGACAATTACCAAATGGTCATAGTAGACCATGCTAAGACCATTGACACTGCTGCTTTGTACGCTTTCCGTGACTACGTGCAAAAAGGAGGGCGCTTGGTTTGGATTGGTGATGCTGGAACAGGTTTGGGAGAAAACGATTACTACTGTGAGAAAGTGGAGTTCGCTTACTTGCCTGCTACTATTTACACTAATGATGATGGTTCTTTCACTCAATGTGCTCCTGACTGGATTGTTTATTCTCCTAACGTGCCAGAGAGACTGGAGTCAGGGTTGTGTGGCAAGGACTTTGCTGACGTCGTAGTGACTTTCGTAAGAGAAAACAAGAGCATTTACGAGTCAGCGTTTACTGGCACTACTTTCCCTTGTCCTGACGTTGACAATGCATTCCAAGTCAAAGGAGCTGACAAAATCCTATCATGCTTGTCCCTGATAGGGGATGTTAGTAGTAAGAGTGATGAGGAGATCAAGCAGGAAGTAAATGAGAAATGCACTTACAGTGCTTCCATTGCTCTTGCTCAAGGAGTAGTTATCGGAAATAATCATTGGAGGAGAGGAGCAGTAGAGACTGACACTGGCAAGAAGCTGCCTGCGTTTGACTTCGGAGCAACAGTCATAGGAGCTGACTATGTTGCAAGTGCTAAGGCTGAGTTGTTCTTAAAGCCTGTTGACCCTGACCATCCGCTGGTAAAGGGTTACGAAGTTGGAAGTGATGTTGGCAAGTACTTCGGAAGCACTAACTTTTCAATAGTAAGCACTCTTGGTTATGAGATGAGGTCAAAAGCAGTCATGAACGCTCAGATAGGAGGTAAGACTTACCCAGCGATGATAGTTTCAAGCCCTGTAGGTCCTTTGCTTGCGAAGACCGGCTTGGTGACATATTATGCTTTCCCTCTAGAGGACTTGATTTACGAGGATGAGAATGGGGATTACAAGGGAGCTGTTAACTTGGTTGACAACCTCGTGGATTACTTGATATGCTGAAAAGGAGTATTAATAAATGAGAAAGTATCATAATAAGATATTGTAAGAGGTGTGTGCGGCATGCAGGATTATTCATACTACGAATATGAGGAAGGTTGGAAGAAGAAATTTGAAGCAACAATCCCAATACTGTTACTGGTTTTAGTATTGCTAATCTTGGCTTGGAAGATGCAGTGGCTCTGTGGTTTGCCTGTTGTTGGAGGTGTTTGCGGTTCTCCAGTAGTGAACATCCTACTAGTTGGAGACGATCCTGATATTGCAAGAGCGCTTGACGAGATTAAAATTGGAATGCCTTTGAATTATGAGATCTTTGACACTAAGGACATTGAAAACCTGCGTGACGCTTCTTACTTGAACAATTATGATATTATCATTCTCACTGAGAAGATCGATCCTAATGACCCTACCATGATGCCTTCTTTGTTCAGAGAGTACTTGTCACAGCGCCTTGCTAACAACGGAAAACTAATACTATACGGGGTTGCTGGAAGTAGGGTTCCAGGAGAGCCTTCTGCTAATGGTTGGAAGCAAGCAAGCATGGACAAGTATGTTCCAGTAACTTGCACTACTGGCTTGTGCGGAGCTGATTCAAAGGATGTGAGAGCTTCTTCGTTAGTGTCTTTGAAGGTCACTGATATAAATCACCCAATGGTCAAGGAGTTTGGAATGACTGCTCAGTTCACCCCTGGAGCAAGCTTGGAGTTTGCAGTGGTGAATGTTGATGAAGGAAAGGCTATTGCTAACATTGAAGTTAGTACTGAAGCACAGACTCTGGCATACCCTGGAGTAGTTGTGTCTTCTCATGGTTTGACTGGGAGAACTGTTTACTTCGCTTATCACCCAAGCAGGACTCCTACCATCTTCAAGAATGCTATTAAATACTTAATGAACAGCATGTGATTTGGAATGGAGTTTAGGAGATGATGAATAATGGTGGATTTGCCTTATTACTATGAGGAAGGACCTAAAAGGTATTTGGAGAGCTTGATTCCAATAATAATATTAGTACTGATAGCAGTGGTTCTTGTTGGAAAGACTACTACTTTATTCTGTTCTGTTCCAGTGCTTGGAAGCGTTTTTTGCGGCGGCCAGTACATTAACATTGCAGTGATAGGAGACTTCCAATACGGAGATACTCTTGTAAAAGCACCTGAATTAAAGGCATTGCTTGACGGCGACTTGGGAAGAGCTTGCAACATGCAGTACCAGACTTTCACTCCTGATGACTTGCAATATGTGAAAGACAGTTTGATAAAAGACTTCGACCTCGTTGTGTTGGTTGGTGAGAGAAACTACACCAGGCCTGTGAGGGAAGCTGTAGAGTCTTACTTGCAGTCAGGTGGGAAGGTTATAATAATAGGGGATGCTGCTACTAAGGACCCTGATGATTTTGCTTACCTTGGATGGGGTCATATTGAAGTACCAATACAGTTAAGACCTAATGTTGACAAGACTGACAATGGAGTTCCTTACGTAGAATTAGCGGGCACACAGTTAAGAGTGGTTGACTTAAACAATCCAATAGTAGTAGGGTATGGTTTGAAGGTTAACTTAACTGAGTTGTCTAACAAGCCTTCTTGCAGTGCTGACAAGCTTACAATGATTGACGTTAATCCTACGAGCGGAGGAACTATTCTCATTGCTTCTGGCATCGAGGACGGCAGGAAGAAAACAGTCCCAGCAGTAGTGGAGAGCAATTCATTGCTAGGGGGCAAGGTGTATTACTTCTCTTTCGACCCTGGATGCATGCCTAACATGTGGATTTCCACAGTGCAGGAAATAACAGGTAAGAAGGCTTGCCAGTCTTGGTAAACTTTTTTCTTCCTTTTTTTATTATTTTGTTCAAGGATTGAAACAACCATTATTCTAACTTATAATCTACAAGTTGTGTGCTTCTAACACTTTCACGTCATCAGTTTTTCCATCACCGTCTTTGTCAAGTCCTCTTATCACGCAGTAGAAGTCTTTTCCTTGCTCGTATTTCCTTAGTACTTTGTCATGGTATTGTGTTATTGCAATGATGCTTGCTTTCGTTCCTTCATGTTTTAATCCTGATAATAAGATTACTTTTTTGCTCTTGTCCCATGGGTTTGTTATTTTTGCTATAAGACTTATGTCCTCACCATCATAATGCTTATTTGTGAAGGAAGAATGCAATTCCCATATTTTGTCCCATTCAAACTTTATTTTTAGAAAATTGTTTAACTCATTTGTGATAATGTTCGTAGCAGGCCCTCCTATTATTATGAGGTTTCTTTTTTCCTCATGCTCTGCTTTTGCCTCTGTATCAAACTTTACAACAAACCTGTTTGGAAGAGAGCAATACTTGCCTATAAACATTGCCAAATGCACTGCTGTGTGCCCGTCTCTTGCTGTTGTCATGTAAGGTCCGTGTTTGAAAGGAGCGCTTACTACCACAGATCCTTCAAACACTCCGTTATTAACGAATTCTTGAAAAAACTCTCTTGCTTTGCTGTCTTCTTTTTCTTCAACCCTGCTTTTCTTTATTTCAAAACCGAAAGCATTAGAAGTAGGAGCGTAATACTTGCTTACTGCTCCTTTTTTAATTTCTTCTCTTATTACTGTAACCAATCCTGCTTTCTTAAGGTTGTTTATGTAGTAGTATACTTTTTGTTCGTGGATTCCAAGTTCTCTTGCTATTTCATTAGGGTATGTTGGTTTTTTTGCAAGAGCTTTAAGTATTCTCAAGCTGTTTTCGTTTAATAGTTTGAATGCTTTCACTGGGTTTCTCATTATTAGTATTGGTTCGGAATATTTTTTCCCATTAACGTGTCTTGTTAAGAAATACATGTTATTATTATCTCAAAAAAGCTTTATAAATTTTTTTATAATGGTATTAATTCTATTGTAAAAAATTTTATAAATATTGAAAAGCACACTCTACTCCATGTGCGGCATAATAGGATACATAGGAGAAGAAAATGCTGTAGGAATAGTATTACAAGGGCTTAAGAACCTTGAATACCGCGGTTATGATTCTTACGGCATTGCATGGCAAGAAAAAGGGATAAGACTGTTTAAGAAGACTGGAACAATCAAAGAAGATGTAAATGCAAATTCAAGCATGGCAATAGGCCATACTCGGTGGGCTACTCATGGGAAAGTAAGCAGGGAAAACGCTCATCCTCACACTGATTGTTCAGGGGAAATAGTGATAGTTCACAATGGCATAATAGAAAACTATAACGAGCTGAAAAAAGAATTAATGAGAAAAGGCCATGTGTTCAAGAGTGATACTGATAGTGAAGTAATAGCACATTTAATAGAAGAAGGAATGAAAGAAGTAAGAGACCTTGAAAAAGCAGTAAGGAATACTTTCAGAAAGCTTGAAGGAAGCTATGCTGTTCTTGTTATAAGAGAAGGAGAGGAAAAGATAATAGGCGTGAGGAAGGATTCTCCACTTGTGATGGGTATTTCTGACAGCGGTTTGTTTGCTGCAAGCGACGCCCCAGCATTCTTACAACATACTAAGAGAGTAGCATGGTTATACAATAACGACATGATAATCCTTTCAAGGAATGGTTTCAGAGTATTGGATTTGAACACTGGTAAGCAAGTAAACAGGGAAGTGGAGACAATTGATTGGAATGCGGAGCAAGCGAGCAAAGGAGAATTCAAGCACTTCATGCTCAAAGAAATACTGGAGCAAATAAGCGTTTTGAAGAAAACAGCAAGCAGGAAAGATGTTGGAAAAGCAGCTGAAATGATAAAAAAAGCGGGCAATGTAGTGCTCACTGGATGCGGCACCAGCTACCACGCTTGCCTCTCAGCAGAGTATTCTTTAGCAAGGGAAGGAGTAAATGCAAGGGCAGTGTTGTCATCAGAGATGATTAACTATTCTAACCTGATTAATGAAAAGACATTAGTAATAGCTGTTTCGCAAAGCGGGGAAACAGCAGACGTCCTTGAAGCAGTGAAAATAGCTAAAAAAAAGAAAGCAAGAATACTCTCCCTTGTTAATGTTAAAGGCTCTTCTCTTGAAAGAGAATCGCAGGAAACATTGCTGCTGAACGCTGGTCCTGAAATATGCGTGCTGTCAACAAAATCATATACTTCCCAAGTAGCCTTGCTGACAATGATTTCAGAAAGAATAGCAGGAAAGGAGAGTTTTCTTGAAAAAGCATGGAAAGAGTTGTATAATCTGACTTCTCTGTCATCCAGGAAGAGGATAAAAAAAATAGCGGAAAAAATGAAAGACGCTAAAAGTATTATTATAATAGGAAGAAACCATCATTATGCTACTGCTCTTGAAGCAGGCTTGAAAATAAGAGAGGTTTCTTACATTCCAGCGTTTGCTTTTGCAGGAGGAGAATTGAAACACGGAAACATCGCGTTAGTGGAAAAAGGAACTCCTTGCATTGTCTTCGGATGTGACAAAGACACTATTTCTAATGCTGTTGAAATGAAGACAAGAGGAGGATGGATAATAGGAATATCACCTCAATACAATGAAGCGTTCGACGACTGGATAAGAGTACCAGAAGCAGGAGAATATAACACGATAACCCACATAATACCAGCGCAGATACTCGCATACTATTTAGCCACGTTGAAAGGACTTGATCCTGACAAGCCAAGAAACCTTGCCAAAAGCGTTACAGTGAAGTAAAAGAAATGTAAAAATAAAAAAAGAAGGAAAAAGGCTTTTAATACCTTCTTCTATTGTAGTTGTTCCTCTGTGGCCTGTGCTTCCTGTAACAGTCCCTGCAGTAAACAGGCCTGCCTTCTGTTGGTTCGAAAGGAACTTCGCATTCCTTGCCGCAGTCTGCGCAGACTGCTTTGTGCATTTCTCTGCTTTCAAAATACATTCTTCTTTACACCTTTTATAACCTAGTGAATTAGTAACTGCCCAAGAAATAGTAACTCCTTCCCGCGTTAACTAATTCCCAGCTCTTGTTAGGAACAATGGGGTTTATAATGGTTTTCATCTGAAAAATAATAAGAGGTTGTTTTTCATGTTCAGGAGAATGAAGAAAAAGAGGAAAGAAGATGACTTTTATTTTGACAGGAAAGACTACGAATGCTTGTTGAGGGATACAAGGAGAAGGGGTTTGTCAATAGCAGAAGCAAGAATGGTTGTGTGGTTGATGAGGAACGGCAAGCTGTCGGTAGAAGATGTGCAAAGAATAGCTAATGCAGAGCCAAATAAGTTCATAAAATCCATCATTGAGAGGGGTGTTAAGAAGCTGAAGAAATGAAGAGCCTCATTCTTCTATCCTTGTCTTTTTTTGTTCTTCGTACATGCGGATTATTTCACGCACAGTGGTTGCTTCGTAAGGAGTCTTGTCTTCCCTCAGCCTTATCATGCGCGGAAAACGCAGAGCATAACCAACGCCGTCTTTCATTCCACAAGTGTGCATGGGGCTCTTCGTAATCTCGTCTGCGAGCACTTCTGCAACGTACTTCGGTTCAACCCAGTAGTCTGGTTTTACAAGGCTGTCAACATTCTTAGGCTTCTGCTTCACGCACACTTTGTCAAGTAGTTGTTTCAGTTCTTTCATTTGTTCTTCTGAGAACCCGCTTCCAACACGCGCGATGGTCTTGAACTCGTCAGCTTCGTCGTCGTAGACAGCAGTTAACAGTCCTCCGAATCCTAGCTTCGTCCTCATTCCCTTGCCAGCGTAATAACCTACTATGACCACGTCCACGGTGTCTCCTAATTCTCCTTTGTAGCTTCTCTTCATCTTAATCCAAGCGAACTTACGAGCGCCAGTAGTGTAAGGAGCGTTCAAATCCTTTGCTACTATTCCTTCAAGCCCCCTGCTTATAGCATCTTCGAAGAACTCTTTCAATTCTTCAGCGTTGTCTGTTATTATTTCTTCTGCGAGTTTCAAAGTCTCTCCTGGTTTTATGATTTTTTCAAGAATATTCCTTCTTTCCTTGAACGGCTTGTTCCTTACATCTTCTCCGTCAACGTACAACACGTCGAATAAGAACACTTTCAAAGGATATTCTTTGGCTTTTTTCTCTATTCCATGCTTCCTCTTTCTTTGGATCGTTACTTGGAAGGGGAGAAATTCTCCAGTAGCTTCGTTGTAACCAATGGCTTCTCCTTCTATTATTGTTTGTTTTGCTTTTACTTGTTCTCTCACTGCTTTGACTACTTCTGGGAACATGTGAGTCATTTCTTCTTCCCTGCGTGAGAATATCCTCACATCATCACCGTTCTTATGAATAGCAATGCGGAACCCGTCGTATTTGTGTTCTGCAGCGCACTTGCCAAGCTTTTTGATTATTTCTTCTGCTGTTGGAAGACGCTCGCACAAAGCAGGTCTTAATGGGACTCCCACTCTTACTCTTATGTTTTTCACTCCTTCAAGCCCTTTCTCATACAATGTCTTAGCAACGAGTCCGAGATCTGAGCAGACGTTGTAAGCTTCTTCAAGAACACTTCTCTGTGTCTTGTCACCAAGCACTGCAGTTGCAAGCGCGTCAAGAATCGTAGGATCCCCAACTCCAAGGGATAGTTTACCGAGGGGAATGCGGATAATGTACCTTGCTTCTAACGGTTTAGAATTGTTAAGCAGTTCTACCAGTGTTTTTATCTTCAAATCCTGTGACCTTGCCCCTGAAACAGTTGCCATCTTATAGAAAGCGTTGAACACGTGCTTTACTGTCAGGTCTTGTGAGAACAAAGACTTCTGCTTCTTCTTGCTTACAAATTTCTCAGCAACCAGCCCAAGGTCTCCAAGCTCGTGGTATTTTTTCTCAACTTCTTTGACAGGATAACCAGTGGCTTTGCTTATTGCTTGCTCTGCGAGCTTTTCGCCAATGCCTATTTCGATGTTTTTGAAAGCAGGAGCAACCCTCCCCTGTAACAAGTACACTACTTTGTCAATGTCGCTTGCAGGAGTTTTCTTGAACAAGTCAGCAAGTATTGAAGTCATTTCAAGCCTTTTTGAAGTCTCTTCAAGTTTTCTGAACGTGTCAGCGACTTCTGCGAACATCACCTTAGAAAGCCTCCTCTTACCATCTTCTTCCTACGAAGCCGTGGTATTAATAAGTTCTTCTCTTGCTTTAGTTTTACAAGTGCTTTTAACAAGAACACGAAGCCAAGAGCAGCCATTAATGCTACGAGCACTGTTACTATTATGCTTGTTGAAAGGCTTACTACGAACAGCAGTACTGATGCTGTGAAACTGAACAAGGAGAAGAGAAGGTCTGTTACTTCTTCCCTCATTGCCTCAAGTTCTGTTCCTTTCAACGTTCTCACTGCCACATCCATCATCATCAACCGTGTCTGTTTTGCTATTGAAAGAGCAATAGGAAGAGCTAGCAAGACAGCTGTCCCAATAATTATGAAAGAATTGTCAATGCCTGGAATGACAGTGGCTTTGACTTCAATATTAGCGTACAATGCAAGATACAACACGCTTATCACTGCGAACACATTCACTCCTATGGCCTTTAGTCTTTTCATAAAAGCATTTTGCAACGCTCTGCTGTGGAAGATATTCTGGAAAAAAGCCTGGTTTAAGTCTATTACGATGCTTGTTTTGTCTTTTATTTTTCCTGGAACAATTCTTGAAAGCAAATGAGTTATCCTTTCACTGTTGTTGTATAAAGGAGCGACGAGCATCGTGCTAGTGATTGTCAGGAAAATAGCACTGCTTAGAATCAAACTAGCATGGGGAGTGCTAAGCACTACTGCAAACCCTGCTATTATAAGCGAAAACTCTCCGATTGAAGCCATTACTGCTGACACTCTCATGCTTTCATTCTCCCTTAACCCCACTATTGCTCCTGCAAAAGCAAAAGAAATAGTCTGAGCAACCAGCCTTACCAAAAGCAATACTATTCCCATGATTATTGCGATAATGCTCAATGACTGGAACTTCAGTCCTATGCTCACGAAGAAGAAAGCAGCGAAGAACTCTCTGAAAGACTCAAGTTCTTTTTTAACTTGTTCAGAGTGCTTCAATTCTGACAACAGCAAGCCGCCTAAGAAAGCTCCAATGGCAAGGGGGAGTTTGAAGAAAGAAGCAAGCCAAGCAAAACCCAAAGCAATTCCAAGCACGTATAACGCGACATGGCTTTCTGATGAGATGTTCTCAATGAATTCAACAAACTTCCTTGGAACCCAGCTTACTACAAGAAGAGATACTGTGACAAAAAACAAGCTGTTCAAAACCACTGTGTTGAAAGAACCCTGAGAACCGTAAGCAGCGAACAATCCAAGAGCAGCTACTGCTACGAAGTCCTCTATCAATAACATTGGAATGCTTATCCTTGCTTCCAAGCTGTTGCTCATCTTGTTATCAAGCAAGTGCTTGCTTACGATGGCAGTGCTGCTGAAAGTTAGTATAAGACCTATCATGAGGGCTTCTTCTCCTGATAAACCAAACAATCCAGCTGTGAGAAAACCAGCTGAAAAACACAAGACCATTTTCACAGGAGATATTAGGAAAGCAGCAAGCCCTCCTTGCTTGAATTTCCTAGCGTCAAGCTCTAACCCTATAAAGAACAACAGCATTATTATTCCGAGTTCTGAGAACAGTTCAATTGTTTCGTTCTGAGTTACTAATCCTAACAAACCTGGCCCGAGTATGACTCCTCCAAGCAAGTAGCCTACTATCTCAGGCTGCCCGAGCTTTCTGAAAAAAGCCCCTAAAAGCATTGACAAGAACAATGTCAAGCCAATTTCAAGAATAACGCTCTCAACAAAGACCATAAGCTTATTAATACGAGTTAATCATATAAAAATAAGCCACGACAATGTTTCAAAAAACAATTGAAAAAGGAGGTAGTCAAGAATGGCAGATGAAAACTCAGTGTACATTGGAAAGAAAGGAGTAATGAGCTACGTCTTAGCAGTAGTAACACAGTTCAACTCAGGAGCAAAAGAAGTAGTAGTAAAAGCAAGAGGAAAAAGCATTTCAAGAGCAGTGGACGTAGCAGAAATAGTCAAGAACAAGTTCCTCAACGACGTCAAAGTAAAAGACATCCAGATAATGACAGAAGAACTCCAGAACAAAGAAGGAACCTCTTCAAACGTCTCAGCAATCGCAATCACTTTGGCAAAAGAGTGAGTAATGCATTAGCATTACGAATTCCGGGAAGAGTGAGGATAAAAAATCCAGTGAAACCTCTTTTTCTCTTTTTGTTTTTGTTATTTGTTTTTTGTTTTCATGTTCTTAGTAAGCTTTATCATGATGGTCAAGGGATATTAAAAGAACAGTTTCATCTTCTATTTTGAAGATTAGAACAAAACTGCCGAAATGAATCCTGTGATACCCTGCTAACACATTTTTTAAGGGTTTGAATCTTCTAGGGTTTTCCACTATTTCAATAATCTTTTTCTTAATTCTTTCAAATAACTTCTTGTCTTTTTTCTTAAGTTTTTTCATAGATTTCTCAAATTGTTTGCTGAAGATGACCTCATAAGCCACTGAGATCCTCTCATAATTTTTTCAAATAGCTAACTGCTTGTTTTTGAGTCATCCTCTTACCATGCTTGCGCATTTCTTCTTCAATCTTCTTGTACCTGTCGATTTTCTCTAGGATTATCTTTCTTCTTATCACATCAAGAATGAATTCTTGCACACTTTTGTAACCATATTCTTCTGAATATTGTTTTGACTCTTTGTAAAGAACTTCTGGGATTACTAAACTTATTTGCTTTGTTTTAACCATGAAAACCACCACATTATTTTCGTACTTTTAAGTATTTAAAAGTATTTATTATTGCAGTTTTTTGCAACATTATTTTACAAAGCAATCTTTTAAAAACACTTTTCTTTATTAAAGAACGTTGAAGAGTGATGATCATGGTTAGAAGGAGTTATGTCCGGGCAGTAGGAGGAGCAAGAAAAGAAAAAGAAGTCATTGAAAGAATAGTAACCCCAGAAGGAGTTCTGTATAAGGTTAATGGGGAAGAAGTGCTGTTAGAGCGTGATACTCCTAAGGGGAAGAACATAGTAGTAGTTGGAAACCCTCGTGCTAAGAAAATAGAACAAGCAGCAAGAAGATATTATGAAGGAATGATAACTCCTGTAATGCAGGAAATAATGAAAGCTCCTCCTGAGAAAAAGCTTAAGTTATTAGAACAAGCAAGAAGAGAGATGAAAAAATTCAACCCTGATTTGCTTTTCATAGAGAAAGAAGAAGGAGGAATAGAACCATTAGGAGACCCTGTTCTTGAAAAGAAAACACAACTCGGCTTGAACAGGGGGATTAAAGACGTGAAAGAAGAGTTCTTTGAATGGTTGGAAAAACAGGAAGAAAAAGCAAGGAGAGAACTGCAAAAGCAGAAGAAAAAGAAAAGACCAAGTAAGAGTAAGAAAGGACCAAGACAAGTGAAGAAGCCAAAATCAAGGACAAAGCAGGTTGTTCGAGAGCTTGCCCCACAGGAGTCATTCGAAGAAAGACTAAGACAGAAGCTTGAAGAGGAAAAAAGACAGAAGATGAGCAGAGAGTTCGCTGACTACATCGCCAAGAACAGTATAATGCGCGACGAGATTGCAAGAGCTTTTGACTTGAAGAACTCAAAGCCAAGCACAGTAGCCAGGTTTTTGCAAAGCGAAGAATTCCAAGGCAAGATCCTGAGAAGGTATTAGGAACTCAGCAAGGGAACGAGAAGGTTCCTCAGGGACTTGCAGAAAATGGAAAAAGGAGATGCATGAACCCCTACTTTTCTTCAAGTACTGCTTTTTTCACGATCATGCGTGCAGTGTACTCGTTTTCCTTGACTATTTCGTAGTCAGTGATGCGTATTCGCTTGTCGAAGAAGGGAGCGTCGAGCACGAGTGTTTCGAATTCTCCTCCCTCGCCAGCCACGTTAAAACCGTATTCCTTGCTTAGCTTTACGAGCTTGTCAACGTCTTCCAGTGTTATCTTCCTGCCAAGCCATGACGCGTACAGTCCCTGTGCTGCTATGCTTGAAAACCATACTTCGTAGTTCTTTACAACGTAACGTATTTCTTTTTCCTGGTCAGCGTGCCACAACGGAGCGAATACTTTCAACCCGAGCTCGTCGCATACTCTTTCAATCCTGTTCCTCTGATAATTAGAGTACAAAGCACCGCTCACCACTCCCTCTACTCCGTGTTTTTCAATTGCTGTTCGCAGTGCTTTTTTCAAGTCTTCGAGCTCTTCTTCCTTCACTCCTTTAGTCTCCTGCAAGACCAAGGGCAGGTTCATTGCCCTTGCTTGGAGTTCTACTAAGTGAATGTTGGGAGTGTGGAACATGAAAGACTCAGGGTTCTCGCTTTTCAAAGTAACAAGACACGCTATCTTGTAATTCTGTTTCTTCATTACTTCCAAGGCGTAGTACCCGTCCTTGCCTCCGCTTACGAGTGCTGCGAGGCGCACGTTTCCCTCGTCGTAGTACTGTCTCAAGTATTCTGACTTGGTCATTCCTTTTGCTTTGGCGAGTTTCTCGATTGCCTTGTCAACCCCGCTTCCGTACTGCGCTGCTTTCTTCTCCCTAAAAGCCAATTCTTCAAGCACTCCCATTCTCACCGCGTTTTTCCTAAGTACGTACTTGTTCTCGTCTCCTCTTATCTTCAAATCAGTGGGAATGCGCAGCGCGTAGTCAACGAGTTTCAAGTCGAGGAAAGGCACGCGTAGTTCTATGTTGTTGTTCATTGTCACAACGTCATCGCGGTAGTTATTCACTTCGTAGATCCTGCGGATGCTTGACAAGCACTCTTTTTCCAAGTAATGAGAACGCTTGTGCCTCTCGTAACCAGCGAACAACTCGTCAGCCCCAGAGCCTGTGAAAGCAACGCGTACTCCGTCTTTCTTCATCTCCTCAGCAGCAGCGTACAGAGTTACTGCTACTCCTACTTTTACTGGATTATTGTCTTCTATCAAAGGAGTGGCTGTCTTCACAAGTCTCTCAACTTCACCAATGTCAAGCGTTACCACTTTCAGCTTTAATCCCATTGCATTGGCAGCGTTCTCAGCTTCTTTCACGTCTATTGATCCTGGAAAGCCTGCAACGTAACAAGTGAAGTCAACTCCTTCGTCTTGCAGTGCTTTCGCAACCACGAGTGAGTCTACTCCTGCTGAGAAAAACAAACCAACCTTTATTCCTTTGTCAGGCACGCGTATTCTCACGCTTTCCCTTATCAGTTCCCCGAGTCTTTGAATGACTTCTTCTTCACTGCCTCTTACTAACGGCTGTGTTTCGAAAAACTTTCTTTGCTTTTTCTCTTCTTCAAGAGTCTCAGCATCCAGGATTAGTATTACCCTGGGATTAAGTTCTTCAACCCTTTCAAAGCTTTTCCTAAGTGCTTTTTTCTCAGAAGCAAAACCAAAACCGTTCCCTTTCTTTGCAATCCACAAGGGCTTGACTCCAAGCAAATCCCTGCACAAGACCACTTTCCCATCAAGCCACCAGGCGAACGCGTACACTCCTCTTACTTCTTCCAGTGTTTTTTCAAGTCCGTGTTTTTCAAGCATTCTCAAAAGCAGTACGGCGTCGTTCTCAGCTTCAAGTCCGTATCGTTGGTTTAATTCTTTCCAGTTGTACAACTCGCAGTTAGCAACCAAGACGCTGTGTTCTCCTTTCAACGGCTGCGTAGTAAACCCCACTATGGAGTGCAGGTTGTGAGCCATCACGTTTTCTGAGCTTAGTTCTTGTTTTTCAAGGAGTTCAAGAGAACGAGCAACCACTACCCTATCGCTGTCAGTGACTCCGAACGCGTCCAATCCCCTGTTCTTCATTACTTTGAGCCCGTTGACTGCTTTTCTGAACGCGTCTTCTAATCCGAAGAAGCCGATGATTCCGCACATTTCACTTCTTTCCTTTCCTGCTCATGTCCATGAGTACTTTTATAACGAGAACTATGAACAAAGCGTAGACAGGATACCAGAAGGCTTCTGACTGCGCATAAACAGCTCCTATGAACTCTCCTATTATCAATACTATGAGAGTATAAGATATGAAGAAGATGGTAACGTCTTCTATTTTGTTGAATACTTCTGTGATGGCTTTCCCAACAGCGCTCATGTTTTTCTTTTTGTAAAAACGGGTTTAAAAAGGGTTTACATGAGCTTCATTTGCAGTTCCGCGAGTTTTTCCCTGAGCTCCTGGTTCTCTCTTCTCAATCTTTCAAGCTCTTCTTCTAACGGATTCTTCTGAGGCTGTTTTGGAGCTTCTTCTATCACCTTTGTAGGAGGATTGAGTTTTATTGGCTGTGCTTTCCAAATAGACCCATGTCCAAGCCCTGCGTTTGGATCTGGTCCTACTGGGTCTCCTCTTGGCTCAACTTTTAAGAAAATGTCATCGCGGTTCACGTTGCGCTGTGGGTTTCTTTGACGTGCCATCATCTCAGCTTGTGCTTCGTACTTCTTAATAATATCAGCTATCAAAGCCATTGCGCACCGACCTTTTTTCCAGAACTATTTAAAAGAAAAAGCAACAACCCTTTAAAAAAGTTTCCTTCGCAATCCAAACCAAAAGAATTCAAAACACTTCGCAGAGGTTAGGATTTCTTAGCTTTTTTGAACACTCCGGTAAGAGTCCCTGCTTCTGCTCCTGCTATCAAACTCCTATTCACCACGTTGGCAAACATCCTCTTCACAGAATCCTTATCACGCAAGCCATCCAAAGAGTCAACGAACTCATTAAAAGACTTTAACAAAGCTTTTTTCTGCGCAGAATCAGCTTTCCTAATGCTTGACTGCTTTGCAGAGAACAACTCATACAACACTACTGCTACTGCGTGAGACAAGTTCAAAGCAGAATACTGCTTGCTGGTTGGAATCGTAAGCACCACGTCGCACTTCGCAAGTTCTTCATTAGTCAAGCCAGTACTCTCCCTTCCGAATACCAACGCAATCCTCCCGTCAACGTTCTTAACCTCTTCTGAGAACTCACGCACAGAATAACACTGCCTTACCACGTCATAACCAGCAGAAGTCTTAGCAGTAGTTCCGATGACGAAGTCAAAGCCTTCAAGCGCTTTTTCAAAACCACTGACAATGCGTGCTTCTTCCACGATGCCGTAAGCACGAGAAGCAAGCTTCCTGCACTCATCGCTTTTCAAATCACAAGCAGGATTCACTACCACCAGTTCTTTCAAACCAAAATTAGTCATTACACGCGCAACGCTTCCAACGTTCCCAGCATTCTCAGGCTCCACGAGCACCACTGCTGCGTTCATATCAACCAAGCATCCTTACGTATTCGCTGATTTCTTCTTTCGTGATTGAGCATCCTGCGAACTTTGCAGCGTACAACGCTGCTTCCAAGCAAGTTTTTCCCATGCACTCGTCAAGCCATCCTTTCTCATACGCGAACGCGATTACCTCTGTTGACCTGAGCACGTTAATGTCAGACAGTTCTATTTTAATTTCCCTCAGCACATCTTTATCCATACTTACCTTGTACCCGGTTCTGTTCTGCATGTAGTCCCTTACTTTGACAGGGTCTTCTATCAAGTGCCTCGTCGTCCTCTCATCCACGAACAACGCGTCTGCTTTCAACAGCTTGTAAGCAGCCATTGCTTCTGCTTCTCCGCGTTGCACTATCTTAACCCTCTTCCCCTTGTACTCCATCAACGAGTTAGTAAGATTTATCAATTCGTCTGCTTTTCTCTGCACTTCACCGTCATCAACTATTCTTAGCACTCCTTCGTCTATCAAGTGTTTTAACAACAACGCTTTGTACTTGAATAACTTCGTGTGAAAGGGGTGTTCTACTATCTCAGCAACCACTCCTCTCGTGATGAAGAGTTTGTGTTCTTCAGCAAGCTTTTCCACTACTTTGTTCAAGCAGTTGTCCCCAAGTGATATCAGCGAGCTTGAATCCCATACCAGCAAGCTCATTCCAACACCTTCCTAGTCATGAACCATCTTTCCCTAACGCTTTTAGTCTGAGTAAAGGGCCTTTCATGAATCTTAGTAGTGCCAACGTAGTCTATTAGTTCTGCTTTGCTTACTCCTGCTATTTCGCACGCGCGTGACAATGACAAGCCCAAAGCATACATTCTTGAAGCCTGCTTTACTCTCGCGTGATGCACGACGTCAACTGCATAGTTGCCTGCTTGTTCGTCAAATTCTCTTATTCTTTCAAGCACTTGTGACAATGTTTCCTGCATGCTTTCCAAAGTGCTTTCTTTCTGGATTTCTTTCTTCAAGTAATAAGCCATGCTTTTCTTGAAAGAATCCCATCCTGGAAGTTCTCTGAAGTGCTGTTTCCTAAGAAGCTTTGAAAAAGCATAAGCAATCAAAGCAAGCTCGAACAATGCTTTGTTGTCAGTGAAAGCAGATTCTTCCACGAGCTTGTTGCTCATCACCCTCAGGGAGAAGGAATCATCTTCTTCAATGAGTTTGACTACTTCTGCCAAGTACTTGTCAATGCTTTCCTCAGTCACTATCTTCATTCAAAACCACTTGTCAATCCTTTGCTGCGTTTCTCTTTCCTCGTACGAAGTGATTAAAGCATCTACTACTTTTAAAACCCTGTCTTTTGAAAAATCATGCTCTTCCACCAGCACTTTCATTATCCTTACTTCGTCTGGTTTCTTCCACTCCAACGAGTAATCTTTGGTTATTCTTGGCTTTAGAAAGATTTTCCTCACTTCTCTTATTACTTCCTCGCATTCCATTCCTTTCTCCTTGCACGCGTCTTCGTATGACTTTCCTTGCTTCACTAGTTCTAGGGCTTTCTTCGGTCCTATTCCTTTAATGCCTTGGTTGAAGTCAGTGCCTATCATTAAGCCAATCTCTATTAACTGTTCGCGCGTAATACCAAGCCCTGCGAGTGTTTCTTCGAGTTCTATGAGTTCAGGCTTTATGACTACGTAAATGTTCTTGTTAGGAAGTTTCCTCTTGCCAGTAATGGCAAGGTTGCGGACGAGACGAGGAGCTCCGAACAGCAACGAGTCGTAGTCCTGGGAACCAGCAGCCCACACTTCTTTCTCCGCAGCCATGAAAGCAGCTTGTGCTTCTCCTTCTCCAGGAGCCTGTACTACTGGCACGCCCATTGCTTCCAGCAATTCCTTAGAATCCTTGATCATGTCATCAGATAATCTGGAGGTTGCTTGCGCGTATTTCCTCAACTCCTTAACACGCCCAGCCCTCTTGGCTTCTTCCAGTTTTTGTTTCGCTTTCTCTTTTGCTTCTTCTCTTTTCTCAATTGTGCTCTTCTTAAGCAAGGAGTGCTCGCCGTCGAAGATGAACACTGGTTTCACGCCGTTCTGAAGCAGGTTAGCAGTCCTGTAAAACAAGCCTGACAAGTGAGAAGTAATCCTGCCCTGCGAGTCCATTAAAGGCGTGCCATCATACTGCCTTATGATGCTCAGGAACTGGTACAACGAGTTGAAAGCATCAATGGCTATTTCACGCGTGTTCAAATCGCTCAAGCTGATTTCCTTCTTCTCAACAAGGTCTCCTAACTGCACTCCCATGAAAACTAACTACTAAGAACAAGAATTTAAAACCTGTTGCTTTGAACCTTTCCATGTTAAAAAACAGTGAACGCGGAGGGCGAGATTTTCTCGCTGTCCAGCTGGCTTTTCCGCTGTTAAGCTGAACTAGTGCATGCGGCTTGAGCCGCGTGCGCTTAAGTGCCGGCTGGTTGCAGCCGTTCGAACTCGCGAGCCCCGAAGGGCACTGGCTTAGCAGGCTCGCCTCGCTCCGCCGCTCTTGGAAAAGCAGCGTGGGCGAACCAGCGCAATACCATTGCACCTGCAAAGGTGCAAACCAAAGGGTTTGCCGTTTGCGGTCTATGCGACCTCCGCGCTTTTAGTATTGTAGTGTGCATGGTTTTAACCATGCGCGCTTTAGCGCCAGTCCGATAATGTCGGCTGTGCGGCCTCCGCGCTTTTAGTATTGTAGTGTGCATGGTTTAGTGTTGTATTTTTGTTCTTCTTTTCTTAAAAACTTTTACTCAATCATTATTCCTGCTGCTTCGTCAAGGGTTCCTACGCAGGTGATGTTTATTCCTTGCTCGTCTTGCACGAGCGGGCATTGTGCTTTTGGAATGAGGATTTTTTTCAAGCCGTATTCTTTTGCTGTTTTTACTTTGACTTCTAGTCCTGCTATTTCACCGATCCTGCCAGTGTCGTCAATGGTGCCTGTGATTGCCGTGTCTTGCCTGATTGTTTTGTTCTCTGCCAGGGCTATAAGAGCCACTGCTATTCCTGCTCCTCCTGAAGTTCCTTCAATGTAATGTGCTTCTGCGCTTACTGTTATGAACAAGTCTTCGTTCCCAAGCGTTTCTCCTAAGTAATTTTCAACAGCAGTAATCACTATTTGCATTGAGTCTTGTAACTGCATGCCGTAAGAATGCAGTGTGGTTTCGAAGAACACCCTTCCCCTACCGGGTTTTTCACTCACTCTTATCCTCACAAGCTCGCCTGTTTCATTATCTTCATGAATTCCTACTCCTATGACTGTAACTGAATGCTGTTCGTTGCAGTTAGTATTTTCTCTGGTTATTACTATCTCTTGCGTTGTCATTGATTGAGTGCTTTTTAAAGGGTTGTAGTTTATTATCATTCCTATTCCGAAGAATACTTCAAAGAGGATTATTATAATGAGTATTGCTATGAGTTTCTTTGCTTTCATAGGATGAACTCTCCTTGTCTTTATTTGTAACAGGTTTGCTTGGATACCATTCTCTATTATTTTTCATGCTTCCTGTTTTTTGTCATGGCTTGGGTCATCTTTTTATTACAGCATTGTAAATCAGGGCTATTATTGCTCCTCCTATGGCTCCATCTATGAAACCCCATACTGCCCCTATGATTGAGCCTATGAATGTGGGGGAGTATCCTATGTACACTGATGCCAGTATTTCTACTACCTTTGTCCCCAATCCAAACAGAGCCATGAGGCCGAGGAGAAACACGTATGCTCCCCATGATACCCCTAATCCGATAGCCAATGCTTTCACACTTAGTTTTTCCATGTCTACAATTACATTCGAGCTGTTTATAAATTTTCGTGTTAGGAAATAGTTTGAAAAACAATTTATTGTAACCAACGTTGCGTTTTTATATTCTTTTTGCTTTATCATAGGATGAAGGCGTGGTCTTTCCAAAGGTGGCGCATGTGACTTTCATTGAGAAAATGAAGATGAAGAATTTTAAATCTTTCACTAATACTGTTATTCCTTTCACTCCTGGTTATGTTGTAATAATAGGCCCTAATGGTAGTGGAAAGTCAAACATTCTTGATGCTTTGTGTTTTGCTATTGGCGCTTCTTCCATGAAACACTTAAGAGCAGAGAGGCTCACTGACTTGGTTAATCACAAGTCGAAAGACAAGACTGCTCTGGTAGAAGTTGAAATCCGTGACAGAGGAGGAGAGCTTCACACTATTTCAAGGGCTATTGATTCTAAGGGAGTAAGTGTGTTCAGGTTGAATGGGAAGAGGACTACTAAGTTCCAGATCGAGGAACTTTTGCGTGCGATGAACGTGCATGCTGACGGCCATAACATTATCCTGCAGGGTGACGTGACGAGAGTAGTACGCATGACCCCAATGCAGAGAAGGCAGTTCCTTGATGAGATTTCAGGCATTGCTGAATACGAAGAGAAGAAACAAGAAGCAGGAAGAGAACTTGAGAAAGTAGAGCAGAAAATAAGAGACTCTTCACTCATCCTTTCAGAACGCGAAGGATACCTGCGCACTCTGGAAAAAGAAAAAGTGGAAGCAGAAGTCTACTTGAAACTGAAGAAAGAGGAAAAGCAGTTGCAAGCGTCACTGGTTAAGAAGGATTTGTCTTCTGTGGAAACTACTTTTTCCAACTTGTTGAAGTTCATTGCTTCTGCCAAAGAGGATTTGGAGGAGTTCCAAAAAGAGAAGCAGAAACTGGATGAGGGCATTGAATTAGCAAACAAGGAAATCGATGCTCTTACTGAGGAGATTTTCAAGGAGAGTGATAAGAGGCAAGCAGCAGCGCGCAAAGAAGTGGAAGAGGTTAAAGCACGCCTCATGATCGCGGAGGAGAAGACTAAGGACTTGCTTGCGAAGAAGGAAGAGCTTAAGAAAGCAAGAGAAGAGCTGAAGGAAAAACTCTTGGAAGTAAACAAGCAAGTCAAGGAGAAAGAGAAAGAACTCAGAGCACTGGGAAGAGAAGAAGACTCGTTGTTGAAAGAACTGCACGAAGTACAGAGAGAGCTTGAGGCTCTTACGAAGAAAGCAGGAGTGACTACTGGTTTTGACGAAGTGTTCAAAAAAATTGACGAGCTTGATGAGAAGATTAACAAGCAAAGGCAAGAACTCAGTAGAGTGGAGGCAGAGGTGGCCTCACAATCAGAAGTGCTGAAGATAAAGAAAGCAGCACTAGAAGAATCTAAGAAGAAAATAGAAGCGTTCAAAGAGAAGGGAAAAGAGTTTGAGGATAGAATAAACAAACTGGAGAAGGAGAAAAAACAAGCAGAAGAAGAGTTAAAAAAATTGGTAAAGGAAAAGGAAAAATTGTTTGAGAATGAGAAGCATGACAACGAATCACTGCGTAAGATAGAAGAAAAACTAACTGTTAAAAAGAAAGAACTCGCAAGGATAAATGCAAAAATAAGCGCTGCTAAGAGTATAGTAGAGTTGAAAGACGCTGCGAAAGCAGTGCTGGAGGCCAAGCTCCCAGGAATCATTGGAGCAGTGCGTGACTTGTGCTCTTACTCACAGAAACACGCAGCAGCTTTGGAGACAGCAGCAGGTCCGCGTTTGTTTTACATAGTTACTGAAACTGCTACTGCTGCTACTAACGCCGTAAAGTTCTTGAAGAAAAACAAGCTTGGGCGCGTTAGTTTCATTCCCCTTGATAGGATAAAGCCAACCAAGCCAAGCAAGGAAGTAAGAGAACTTGCTAAGAAAGAAGGAGTCATAGGATTCGCTGTTGATTTAGTGAAGTTTGACAAGAAACACGCTCTTGCTATTGAATTCGTGTTCGGAGACACTCTCATAGTCAAAGACATTGACGTTGTGAAAGAAATAGGCGTTCGGAAAGCACGCATGGTAACGCTTGATGCTGACGTCGCAGAGTACTCTGGACTCGTGACTGGTGGTTTTTTCAAACACGCTGTAAGACAATCTGACTTAAAAGAACTGGAAAAACTCGAAGAAGAAGTAGAATCATTAGAAGAAGATAAGAAAGCAATAATCGCGAACCTGCATTCACTACGTGAGAAAATCAACGCTGTTGGTGATGAGAAGTCAAGAGCAGAAGTAAGACTCAAAGAAGCAGAAGTGCTGCTTAGGGAGATGAAAGAACGCATGAAGGAAAGCGAGCAGCCAGAATCACTGGAAAAACTTGAAAAAGAAGTAAACGAAGCAGAACTCGCTATAAAGAAATTGCTGATAAGAAAGAAAGAAGCCGAGGAAAAACTCAACAAGTTATTAGAAGAAAGAGTGAGGCTGAAGCAAGAAATCAACGTTCCTGACGTTGAAAAATTCTCAGAAGAACTTAAGAAAACAGAGTCAAAAGTAAACGAATTCAAGGAAAAACTCAACGAGTTGAAAGTAAGAAAAGCAAGCGCGAAATCAGAAATAGATAAAATATTCTTGGAAAGAATCAAAATGCTTGAAAAACAAGCAGACGACATTGACAAGGAAATAGGAACGGCTGAAAACGAGTTAAGAAAGCTTGAAAAGCAAGGAGCAGAACTCGAAGTAGTTTTGAAAGAAAAAGAGAACAAAGTAAGAGAGTTAGCGTCGAGCATGACCGAGTTGTTCAAGAAGAAAGAAGAGTTAGAGAAGAAGAGGAACAACTTAATGCAGGAAATAGGAACACTGAACAGGAAGATAGAAGAAGTAAGAGAAAAAATGAACGAAAAACAAGTGGAAAAAGCGAAAATAGAAGAAAAATACGCTGAGCTAAAAAAGCAATGGGAGAAATACAAAGAAATAGAAGTGCTGAGCTTGTCACGCGCCAAGCTTGAAGAAAAACTCGAGCAAGTTCAAAAACAACTTGAAAACATTGGAACAGTCAATCTGAAAGCAGTTGAAATGTATGAAGAGTACGCGAAAGAGATAGAAGACATTAAGAAAAGAAAACAAAAACTCATGGAAGAAAAGCAGTCAATCCTTGACATGATAGAAGAGATAGACAAGAGAAAAATAGAAGCGTTCGCGGAAACCTTCCACGCGATTAACAAGAACTTTGACAAGTACTTTAAAGAGTTATACCCGGAACCAGGGTCAGAAGCGCATATTGCTCTTGAAAAGCCAGACGAGCCGATGTCAGGAGGATTGCTGATAAAAGCAAAGCCAAGAGGGAAGCAACTCAAATCAATAGACGCGCTAAGTGGTGGAGAGAAAACGCTAACAGCAATAGCATTCCTATTCGCAGTGCAAGCGTACAACCCTTCACCATTCTACGTGCTTGACGAAATAGACGCAGCACTAGATGCTGAAAATGCTGAAAGAGTAGCCAACATGATAAAAAAATTCTCCAAAGACACACAATTAATTCTGATTACCCACAACCCAGTAGTCACGAGAAAAGCAGACCAAGTAATAGGAGTGCACATGAACAAAGAAGGGTCAAGCGTCATAGAGCTAAACTTGAAAAAGTATCAAGCACTCAACTAATCCTCCTCACTGGAACAACTGCATTGTCTGGTAAAAATTAATCCTGAAAACAAGCATAATGAAAGTGATGGAAATAATCCACAATAATCCTGTGATAGCACGCTGCTTAGCGAACTCCAAGTTGTTCTTCTTATCCAAATCATTAACCACGTGACCATAATAACCTACGAAGAAAGCGCTCACGTAATACGCTGGAATCAAAAGCATGAGCAGGAAAGGAATCAAAAACAAGTCAACCCACCACGTCTTCTTCGAAAAACGAGTCTTAAAATCCCTGTCAATGTTAGGCAACAACACGCCGACAAAAGCAATGCTTACAATGCTCCAGAAAGCCTGCGAATACATGTTGCCGTTCACTAACACTGCGTACGTGAAGCCGAACAACGTTCCGAAAAACAAACTCCTCAAGTGCCTTTTGAGTTTCATGATTACTTCACTTCGCTTTCTTTTTCTTCTTCGCCTGCATGACTACCCCGAACGGCTGTTCAGGAGTGATGCCGAGTTCTGGATCCATGTAACTCATCTTGCC
>JAJRYS010000013.1 GCA_024275665.1 archaeon
CCATCCTATCCAGCTTAGTAATAATATTGTGAGGTAGGAGCTTAATAATCTTGGCGTCTGCCATTTTGACTGGATTTTCTCGTTAAGTCTTCTCCCGATTAGCATTCCAACAAAGCACGAAGCGTATAAAACTATGAAGCCTGTTATGCTGAAATTGAATGCTCCTCCTGTGAGGGGGTTTATCAACTGGTCTATTATCATGAATGAGAAGACTGCGATGAAGAGTAGTAATGCTTTGTTCTTCACTTTCTCCGTTAGTCTTAGTTTTTCGAACAATAATAAGAAAGCAAAAGCAATGACCGAAGTGAGTATTCCGAGTTTGAATACTGTGACGATTGTAGGGCTTGAGTCGAAGAACAAGTAGTTAAGCATGAATCCAGTAATGTTCATGTTTCTTACTACCACGCAATTATTTAAATAACTTTTCTTCCTTACTATTCCAAGGTTGATTGCATGGATTTTTGGACTCTTACTTATGCTTTGTCTTTGTTCGGCAGTGTTAGTTTTGGTTACTTGTTACTGCGTTTCGGGTTGCCTGACATCCGCATGCTTCCGAGGCAGGTGAAGCTTGGTTTGAGTGGTTTTGCTGGATTGTTGTTGTTCTTGTTCTCAGCAGGGTTGTCTTATTTGAGGTTGTCTCTTGTTCACGCTTACGTAGTAATGCCTTTGATAGTTCTCGTGGGCTTGTTCTTTATCTTCGTGAAGAACTTCGTGGCTCCGAGTAGCGTGGCTCGCGTTGCAGTACCAGTGGCGCGCGTGGCAGCAGTGCCAACGCCAGCAGTGGAGAAAAAATCAAGAATTAAAGTAAGCGTCCCGAGGGTAAGCGTGCCTAAAGTGAGTTTGCCTAAAGTCAGCATTCCTAAGGTTAAGAAACCAAGGTCCGTAAAGGCTGAGAAGATTGTTACTAAGAGGAAAGAAGAAGTAAGCAAGGAGGTTGAAAAAGCAAAGCAAGCTATTAAGAAGATTGTTGAGAAGAAAGAGGGAAAACCAGCTGCTAAGCCTGTTGTTTCCAAGAGAAAGCATTATCGTGCTACTGAAATGATTGAAGCTAAGAAAGAAGGAAGAGGAGTTGCTGCTGGATTGTCACGCAGGGAGAGATATTTGAAGAGAAGGGGAAAACTCGTGGAGCAAGTGAAGGCTGACTTGAACAAACAGCAGCCTTTGCCAGAACTGCAGGTGGAGGAGTTATCAGGGCTTGAGCTGGGTGAAGGTATTGATTTGAGTGACTTGGAGACTCTTTCTGACTTGGGCGAGTTGTCAGAAGCTGCTGACGTTGACTTGTCCTCTCTTGAAGAAGGGGGAGAACTTGACTTGTCTTCTCTTGCTGGCTTGGCTGAGACTGAGGAGATTCCGAAGGAGAAGAAGAGGACTGGTTGCCCTAGCTGCGGTGCTAAGAATACTACTATTGTTTATTGTCCTTACTGCGGCAAGGCTTTTTGTTCTAATTGTTCTCTTAAAGTACATAGAAAAAGAGGTTTGGTGTTCTACCAGTGTCCTCATTGTAAGAAAGAAGTAATAGTAAAAGCATGATTGGTTCTTGAAAAAGGGAGTAAGTTCATGCTTCTTTTGTGACGTAAGGAAAAGCGAACAAGTTGTCTGCCACGTGAAGAGGGGGTCTTACAAGGTCTACTTTTAGCCTGCCTTCTTCGTCGAGGAATTCTTCGTTAACATGCGTTTTTATCACGCGCGCTATTATTATCACGTGGTCGCCGTACTTCTTAGCGTCTTCCACGTAGCATTCAAGGCTTGCAACGCATTCGGGTAGTATGGGTGGGCCTACTTTTTCAGAAGGAGCTGTTTTCAGTCCTGCTCTCTCAATCTTCGAGACTTCAGGATCCCACTTCTCGCCAGCAACCCATATTTTTTCAAGCATGCTCTCAGTAGGGATGTTTACCACAAATTCTTTTTTCTGCATTATGCTCCAGTAAGAGTGCTTGTTAGTGCCAACAGATATCATTAATAAAGGGGGGTTGAAGCTGACTGGTGAGACAAATGAGAAAGGAGCTACGTCTGCTCTTCCCTTAGCATCCATTGTAGTTACTAGGACTGTTATTCTTGGTGCTAGTACTTTCCAAAACTCTTCCATTCTCTCTGCCTCCGCGTTTTAGAATAATGAATTAACTTTAATAAAATAGTTACAGTTCTGGATGTCTCTCCTTTCTGGCTCAGCCTAGTAGAACGTGCCTCTCGTATTCTACTTTCAATCCCTTCCCTTTGCCAAGGTCTTTTGCTTTCTTCACTCTTACCTCGTCAACGTACTCTACTTGAATCATGGTAGTGAGGACTTCTTTCTCGTCGAATTCTCTTGGAACAGTCCTCCAGTAATCTATCTTCACGTTTTTAATTCTTCCAAGCACTCCGTCAACATGTTTTCTGACGTCTTGTTTGCTCAGGTTTGTGATGAATACAAGGTCTCCTTTCTTTAGTTTTGAAGCTATTGTCACGTGGTCAGTGCATACGAGTTCAAAAGTTTTAATTGAATGTCTTTCCAGGTCTGTTATTTCATCGTATGAGATGCCTGTGAATGCGTAGATTTCTTTCACCATCATCACCCATACATTGGAAGCGTCTCAGCTTTCTCATAAGACGCTTTCCCTTTCTTCATTTGACTTATCATTGAACGCAGTTTGTTTTCTATCTTGCTTGCTTCTTCTAAGAGTTCTTTCACGTTAACTCCTAATGAAATTATTTCGTTCAGAGATTTTATCAGTTTAGCAGAAGCAGCTGGATTAGGATAACTATACGGCGATTCTGCTAAGAGGGTTATTGAAGGAATTTTTTCAGCAGTGCATTTTGCTATAAGCACTCCTGACACTCCAGTGGTTACTCCCTCTTTCACAAGATTTATTCCTTTTTTAGTTATTAAGTCAGCTGTTTTCTTATCAGAAACTATTGCAAACACTTTCTTAGTGCTTTCGGAACTTGTCATGCCTGCAAGTGAAATGACTTTTTTTATCTTATTCTTTTTCACGAAGTCCACTATTGTTTCTGCCAAGTCGTACACAGTGTTTGTTGGGATTATGAACTCTGATATTATTACTACTATTTTTTTCTTATCATCTTTGTACACGCGCGCTGGAAAGCTTACTTTTCCTTCATGAATGGAAGTTATTGGTGGGAATTGTTTGGAGTAAATGTATCCTATTTGTTTCATTTTTCTCTTTTCAATGATGTAACCTGCTGCTATCGTCCCAACAAGCCCTATGCCTGGAAAACCTTCTATGAGAGTGTAGTCTTTTAGGTTTTGCTTGGAATCAAGGATTATTTCAACTGTCATGAATTGTTGTAATACAAGACGAGTATTTAAACCTTACAAGAGCAGTAGAGGTTTTTACAGTATTCTTATTCCCTTGGCAAGAGTAAACACAGCGATTGGTATTATAACTAAGGGAAGGTATTTAAGCAGGTTTTTTTCATTGCCAAGGACTGCTGCGAAGACCGTTGAAATCAAATAATTTGCTGCTACGTAGGCATAATCAGCAGTGATCATGAGAGATAGTGCTTCTTTTTTTAGCTGCGCGCTGATCTCAAATAACCCTGCCATGTTTATGCCTTTGACAAGAGACACCACTACGCCTAAGAGCATTGGTACTATGAAAGCACTGCTTAGGATGATAGTGTATTTTTGGATAAGAGTGCTTGCTGCCTGTTGTTCTTCAATTACTTTTTTTGATAGAATGCTGTCAGCTGTTTTTATGAGTGCGTTATGAATGTCTTCTCCTGTCTCATAACCAGTGAGAAGTATTTCAAGAAATTCTCTTAGCTCCTTGGAGTTCGTCCTGTTGATGGCTTGCTTCATGCTGCTTTCAAACCCGTTGTTTTTAATGCTCTTGGATATTTTTTCAAATTCTTTTGATAGAGCCCCATATCCTGATTCTGCTACTGCTTTCACTGTTTCTTCATAATCGGCAAAAGTCACCATTGAAGCTGTTTGGTAAATTGCTTGAGGAAGATGTTTTCTTATTTCTTTTTCTTCTTTTGAGTTCATCAGGGCTTTTTTGAGGTTATAAACCATAAGACCACCGCATTGATTGTTGGGAATAATACTGTCATCGTGATGAGGAAAGTTAAGGGGGTTATACTGAATCCCAGAAGCAGCCCTCCTATTACTCCAGCTGCTTGGAAAAAAGAAGGAAGCACTGCTGAGAAGACTATGAAAAACAAAGAGTAGAACAAACTTTTTGAACCATACTCTTTCATCTTTGCCTGGAGTTCTTTTTCCCGTTCTTCAGCAAGTCTTAACAATTGACTACTGCTGCTTCCTTTGCTATAAATCCCTGTGAGAACACTTATTGTTTTTTTAACAAACAAAGAATCTGTTCTTTTTGAAAAAGAATCAAGAGCTTCTGGAACGCTTGAAATCTTTGCTTCTGCAAGAATTTTCCTGAATTCTTTTCCTATTATGTTGTTTTCTTCACCTGCTTTTTTCAAGCATTCTTCGAAACTGTTGCCTGCTTCAAGCCTTATAACAAATAGCCGTAATGCTTGTGTTAATTCTTTTTCGATCACTTTGGCTTTCTTTTTTTTCCTGCTTGCAGGAATTACTGCTAAAGAGTAAAAGACAAGAAAGCTTAATATTATTGGTAACCAGAACAACTTCCAATTAACTAATACTACTAATGATGAGATAATAAAAGTTATTATTGAAAAACCCAAGCATAATGAGAGCCATGCTTCTGGTTTTAAAAACATTCCTGCTTGGAACAAATCCCTGCTTACTTTTTTTCGCAGGCTTTCTGGAAGTTTTTCAGCAAGAAATCCGAACTTGTCATAGAAAAAGATTACTGCTTGAACCATTCCTTCCTCTCCTTTATTTTTTCCATCACTCCTTGTTTATTAGTATCAAAACAAAGAACGGCTTTTTCCAATAGTTTCTTTGAAGTGTTTTTCATCACGAGTTTTTTGTTCTCAAGCTCAAACACCTTTACGATTCTCGGTTTTCCGTTAATGCTCTCCACAGTGCTTATTTCAACTATTTTTCTCATAGTTGTTCTTTTTTCAGGATTATTCCATCTCTTTTGTACTATTATCAAGTCAATGCTTGGCAAGTCTTGCTCCATTGCCCCTAGTTTCACCAGTCTTGCTATTGCTTCTTCAGAACTTTGAGCATGGAAAGTAGCCATGCATCCGTTGCCTTGCCCTGCAAGCATTGTGTTCATCAGGGCGCTTACTTCTTCTCTTGTTCTCACCTCTCCTATTATGACTTTATCAGGTCTCATTCTCAGAGTATTGTTGACTAATTCATTCATAGGAGTGTTCTTATTGGAAACCAATCTAATCACATGCTGCTTGTTAATAATCAGTTCTGGGGTTTCTTCAATTATCACTATCCTGTCGTTTTCTGGTATGAAAGAAGCAAGCACGTTCAACGTAGTGGTTTTTCCAGAACCAGTGTTCCCGCATACTAGTACGTTGGAACCGCATTGTATTATAATGCTTAGAAAAGCCATCGCTTCTGACGTGATTGTTTCATTAGTTACTAATTCTCTTGCAGTGAATGCTTTCTTCCTGAATTTTCGTATGGTGATCACTGTGCTGTTTGAAACAGGAGGAATGGCAGCATGCAGTCTTCCAAGTTCCAAGTCTGCATTTATCACAGGGTTTTTTGTTGTTATCCTCCTCCGTGTGTTTCTCCCTGCTTTGTTTACTAACCTTCTTAGCTTTTCGTCGCTGCAAGGAACTACATCTGTTTTTATCCAGCCATGTTTCCTGTGGTAAACGAACAATGGTTTGTTTACTCCTATGACTGCTATTTCTTCTATGTTGTCATCTTTAGTGAAAAAATCTATGAATGACAGCTCTTTTGTTTCCCTTATTATAAATTCTTTTATTTTATCTGCTTGATTCTTTGTTATCATTAGTCCTTTCTCATTACATTGCCAAAGCACTTCGCTTTCTATTTTTTCTTCATTCACTTCCTCTTGTTTTAAGACGTTCATGACTTCTGAAGCGATAATGCTTTCATCATAGCTAAGAGGGAAGTGGTTGGTGAAGTATATCACTTCTTTTTTAGTAGCAGCAATCTCATAATAGTCGTCTATTTCTATGGTTTTTTCAATTCCTTCATAACGTTTTTTCCTCCATCCATTGACATTGTCAACGAACTTTCTTTCATCTTCATCAAGAATTATTTTTATTGCATTGTAAGCGCATGCTTGAATGCATAATGGTTTTTCATAGTCAGCGCATAAGTCGCATTTGGCAGGAAGCTCTTGCTGGGGGATTATTGCTTTGTAAGGGCATGCTTCAACGCATGAGTTGCAGTTATTGCATTTCTCATAATCAATTGCAATGATTCTGCCATTATCATAAAACGCATTAGCAGCGCATACTTCTACGCAAACTTTACAATTATTACAGTTCATTATCCCATAGTTTTTGTTGTCTTTTAACAAAGGACATGCTTTCAAACACTCTCCGCATTCAACGCACTTGGAGCAATCTAAGTACAAGCGCATGTGGAATTAGTCTTTATTATGTTTTAAAAAAAACCATGGGAAAAAAGAAAGTTTTAACTGGTTTAAACCAGTTTTACAATGCTTCCTATCTTTAGTTTTTTCTTTTTAATTGTCCCTGCAGGCAGTTCTACAAAACAGTCTGCTGTTTTTCTTGGAGTGAGGTTGGGAGTGAATGGTTTTACTTCTTCGCGTAAGTCTACTATCCTCCAGTTGTGCAGCCATATTATGTCAAAAGGAAAAAACACGAAGAAAGAATGAATGCTTGCTCCCAAGCGTGTTGGTTTTCTTAATTTGAACAACAATGCATGATTTAGTTTTCTTCTGAACATGAGCCCTTTCATTTTTTCAAAACTATTCTCAGCAACTTCCACTTCTAATCCTAGTAATTTCATGCTTTTACCTCTTCCTTATTCTTTCCAACATATCTTAAGAATGCTTGTAATAGTATTCGTTCCTAATTCGTCACTAATGTTTACAACATACTCCTTGTAGTTGTTGTAATCATCTGGAGAGCCGTTTAAGAACACGTTGCATTCTGCTGGAAGAGCCCCTGAGAAAGGAGTGATTTCTCTCACTTGCAAGCACTTGCTAGTATAAGCACTAATAATTCCATAAGAACATTCAACAGAATAAGTATAAGTTCCCAGAACGCTTGGAGCCCTGAAAGAATTATTGTAATAAATACCAGTAGCCAAGTATGTTGAGTTCATTTCCTTGAATAATGTCTTGTTGGGGTAGTATAACCTGAAAACGCATGATGCTCCTGCAACGGTTGCTCCCTTGTCATCTGTTAGCATTACTTCCAAGTCCATCAAATCTGATACTGCATACTCTGTTCCACTAGTTATTCTGACTTCAAGCCCTTCATAAGAATACTTGTAGTAATTGTTTTTTTTGATTTTGTAAAACTGTGAAGAGTCAAGAAATTTGAAAGCGTAAGCACTGGAGAAAAGGAGTAATAAAAACAAGACTAATGCTGTTGTTTTTTCTTTCTTCAATCACCTCACCTGGAAGTACTTGCTCGCGTAAGCAGAATAAGCGCCGTAATCGCATTTAGCAGAGTAAGTGTAAACTCCGGTAGTTGAAGGCACTGTGTATGAATTGTTGTAATACACTCCGTAGTTCAGATAAGTAGTTGTTATGCTGGTTAGCCATGTTGTTTTGTCAGGATAGTAAATTGTGAAATAACAAGTAGCATTGTTAACCGGCTGCCCGTAAGCATCAAGCACTTCTACTTCTACGTCAAGAGTGTCTCCTGCTGAGTAAGTAGTCCCGCTTATTATCCTGGCATTAATAGGGTATAAGCTTCTAGTTCCGTGCATTATTATCTTTTTTTCTTCTGCTTGCGGAACGTAGTTTATTATTTTAACTGGCACGTACCCTTCTTTTTCAATTGTTACGTTGTAAGGATAGTGAAGTATTGCATCGCGGTATGATGGTCTTTGCCTTGCCATCGCGCCCCATGAAACCTTCCAATAAGAAGGGCTGCTTACTGCGTCGTTTATCACAATCCATTCATCTGTTGAATTGCTTCCAGTTGAATTCACAGTGGTTGCAAAGTATCTGTAAGACCCAAGTGAATAAGCGCTGCCGTTACTATTAACAAGCGAGATGGTCATCCCTGGAGTAAAGCAGGAGTTATCATCAACAAGTATGATAGTGCTTCCTTCTGCTGCGTCCTCTGTGAGGTTTGCTTCGCAGTCAACAGCATTCCACACTCTGGCCATGAACAATTCCTCATCTGCCCTGCCGTTAGAATCAGTGGTCATTGTTACTGTTTCTCCGAGCGAGTTTGTTAGTGTGATTTTTGCTCCTTGTAAGAGATTTCCTTGCTCGTCTACTACTACGAACACTGGGTCTTGGTACCAGTAAATTTCATTGTATAAACTGTAAGTTAAAATAGTCCCCCCACTCCATCCTAAGTAGGTCCCGTTTTCTTCGTTAAAACTTTTATAATTATTCTCAAAAGTATAATTAACAATATAAGCAGTAAGAGGACCATATCTCGTGTAAATGGGATTGTAAGTAGGTCTTACCGCTTTCAAGTTTTTGATAGTAATGTTATCCCCATGATGCAAGCTTACTCCTCTTATCCCGCTTGATTCAGTGTCATAATAAGTTACGCCGTCAAAAGTGACGTTAGTGATTGTTTCAGAATAATAATAAGACTCTCCTTTTTGGTTCTTGCCAACAAGCCTTTTGAAAGTATTGTTGCTTCCATAAACGTTCAAAGCAGCTCTTTCTCCCCTGGCATGCTCTATTGTCACATCTATGAGGTTATTATTGTCATAAACAATAAAGTAGCCAAGGGGTAACTGCACTGAATCGTTGAAAATCACGTAGTTTTTTAATGTCACGCCATAAAAACTGCTGTCATACATTCCTGCATATATCCTCTGGTAGTATAAGGACCCACTGTTGCCTATGAACCCTATAGTGCCTCCGTTCTTAGTAGCGTCAACTGTTTGATTATACTCACCTAATTGAAAGTTTCTTATAACGTTGTTAATGCCTGTCATGAATATGTCCACGTTCTCGTCTTTTACGTATGCTTTGATATTAATGGGAGCAGTGAAGTAGTAAGTATTGTCATATCCTTCTGGTTTTTGCACTTCCACATTAACCCAGAACCCGAGGTCATCAATCCAAACAGCGTCCCCTGTGCTTAGTCCTGTGAAGTAAAAACGCACTCCTCCGAGGTAAAAATGCCAATAATATGATTTTGAGGAATCCCACACTCCACTATAATAACCATAAACGCCTTTCAAAACACTCTTGTTGTACAAGTCAAAGGAGTAAGTGTTCCAAGAAGAGGACAAAGAAAAGCTTGCTGAATAATTCCTTAAACCCATGTAATTTGTTTCCATGCTTTGAGGGATATTGGTTCCTGTAACATAATAGCTCCCGTAAATCCCTATGTTTGTAAGGTTCACTCCTGTTCCGTTCGTTTTGAAACTAGTGTTAAGAAACCTATTAATCATAATGCTTACTGCTTCAGTATCCCTTAAGGTTCCTGCTGGAGTAAGCCTTACTTGAATCCATGGGTTTGTTCCGTTCACAACGCATTTCACACTTGCGTTTCCACGTGCTTTGTCAACAGTATCAGTAGAGCATGACACATTGTTTCCTTCCCACTGCCATGGAGCTGTGGGTGCTGTTGAATAAGAATCTGTCCCTGTTGCGCTTTCAGTCCACACGTCTCCATCCATGCTTGAGTTCCATGGTTGCACAAAAAGCAAATGAGGGCTTGCTTCGTAAATGTCTTTAATAGTGAGAGCGTTGCTTAGAGTGTCACCCCAATTTGTTTCATTCTGTATTACCATTACTGAATATGCTCTTGCTTTCGTAACAGTGATGCTTGATAACCCTATACTTATCAGCATGATTACCATGATTAGCATTATAAGAGTTTTTTTCCTCTTCATCTCCTTGCACTCTCCCTCTGTTTTCACTATCTCATGCCTTGTTTTTAAATCATTCTATGATGGTAACGCTGAGGTTGTAGTTCTTTTCAGCAGTGTAGTTCTTGTAAATGCTTATGAAGTCATTTATCTCACTTGAGCTGAAGTTCTTCAACTCCATCACACTTATTTCCTTGTTGAAATTATAAACAATGCTTGCAAGGTTGCTTGTTCTTGACTGTGATGTTTGAACTGCTATGTAATCGTTTACTTGAATGTTTATGACTCCAGCTATTATTATTGCAATGAACACTGCTATCATTAAATATATTTGTGCTTTCATGCTTTTCACCACTCGTTCCATACTCCTACTATTATTTTCCTTGGAGAGTAAGTGTTGTTGTATCCATAAATCAAGCATGATGAAGTTATGATTGTATTGTTTACCAAGTCTTTGCCTGAATCATTCAGCAAGTCATCGAGCCGGCTGTCATTAGTGTTGTTTGAATAAAGCCACACGTGATAGCCTATTCCTTTTGGCATTGTCTCATTAAAACCATAATCATGGAAAGCTTCTACTCTCACTGAGAACACTGCAGTTGTTGTTTCATCAATGTATCCTGTGACTGTCTCTGAAAGAGTGTCATCTACGTTTAGTTTGTAGTAAAAACCATTCTGTGTTGCTATGTAATAGTAGTAGTAATCACTATCAGGAAAATAGACGTTTACCAAGTACTCTTTGCTCATATTAATAGAGTAATTGAACCATTCAGAACACTGCCAACCTGTTCCTGTTGGTATTTCATATGCTCCTGAGAGAGTCCCAGCAGTGCAGTTAGGTCCGTTTTCCCTTTCGCATATTGATGCATTAGCAGTTACTGCTGTTCCCACTGTCTCCAAACATATTCTTATCCTGTTGTTGGATTCATTAAATAAAGTGATTTGTCTGATAGTCATCGTGGTATTGTCTGTGCTGTCATACTGCTTGTTGCTTTCTCCTTTGTTCCACGCATCTATTCTCCTCGTTAAATTGTCTGGCATTAAGCCTTCCACGAAATCATGTCTGAAGTTTTCATTGTTACATAAGCCTATGGCTGCGTCGTCAGCTATTCTGAACAATCGTTGTATGTTTTCAACGTCAGCATAACGAGGAGGAGAGTAAATCCTAACATTATTAAGGAACATGAACAATACTATGAACGCGAGGGTAACTTCCAATAGTCTTACGAATGCTTTTCTCATGGCAACCACGTATACACTTTCACAACTGCAGGAGTGCTTGCGTATCCGTCGAACACGTAAGCAGTTCTCTGCATGATTCTTGCTGTTTGAGGTATTGTAGCAGTGCAGGAGTAAGTGCCGTACCTTGTTGTTATTTCAAACGCGAAGTTAAGGTTAGTGGTTGTCTTTGGTTTCAAATCACTGCAGTTTGCGCCTGTTACTGCTTCTAATTTTTTCTTATCAAGAATCCTTTCATAAGTTACTTTGTCATAATAACATAAGCCAAGTAATTCCATACTGCTAACAGTAGTCCAGTTTTCAGGATAACCAGCTGATTTTACTATTGCATTGCTGAGTTGCATTGTTTCTTCTAATAGCACGTCGTTGGAGTGTCTTGCTCCTGTTGTCAGAAACGGCAGGAAGTTGAATAAGTACAAGTATACTATTGCGAATAGTGCTAATGAGATCACGAAATCATATCCAGATATTCCTTTCAAAGCTTTTCTCACTCTCCTCTTATTATCACTCTGTACTTTCCATTACCAAGACCCACTACCATGTATTGTATTTTCGTAGGCTTGTTCACTACTATTGACTGTTTTGACACTACTATTTCTCCTCTTTCACAAGGACGGCATGCTAGTGCTTGGAACTCAATGTCATCTGGAGTCATGTAAGTGAAAGTATCAAGCCCTCTTTTCCCTGCTTTTGTTTTCACTACCTCCACTAATTCTTGTGTTGTCAGGCTGTTGAACACTGTAAAAGCGTTTGGAGTTGTTTTCACTCCACTTGAAGTTGGTGACAAGTGCATTATGGAGTCAGCTAACCTGTCTGAAAGGGTAGGTGGTGCTATGAAGAACTGGAATACTACGACTGTTAAGACTATTAATATTATTGAGTGCTTCACTCCTGAGATAGGGCTTCCTTCTCCCATTTGGCCTCCTATTATTCCAGCGAAGAAAGCTTGAATTAGTGATAAGTGGAAGAAAAAAGTTCTGAAGTCTTCTTCACTTAGGTTTGATGGGTTTCCTCCAAGAATTGAGGCTGCTTCGTTTAATTGAGGGGTTGCTGGCACGAAAGTGCTTGTCAAGGCAACTATTATGCCTAGAAACAGGAAGAAGATGAAGTAAGTTGATACCAAATACACTTTCAGCTTGCTTTTTCTTTCCGACTCTATTCTTTTCAATGTTTTAATGTCTGTTGACACGGTTTCAAGCACGTCTGCTATTTCTCCTCCTGACTTATGGCTTTCTATTATGATTAGTATTGCTTGCCTTACCAGCTTACTTTTGGTTCTTTCAGCAAACCTTCGCAGTGCTTCTTCTAATGGAATACCCCATGATATCTGCGCTGAGACTCTTTTCATTTCTTTGCTGAGAGCTCCGTAAGCTCCTTGCGTTGCTGTTTCAATAGCACGAGCTAGTGGCATTCCTGAACGGTTTGACTCTGCCACGTCTCTTAAGAAGTCAGGCAAGTACATTTCAATTTCTTTTGCTTTTTTGTATTCCAAGTATTGGAATATTATGAAGGGCAAAGCAATGATTATTAGTGAAACTATGAGCATTGTTTGGAAAAACATCGTACGTTGCAAGAATAAGAAGGTTAGAATTAACAGGAATAAACCTACTCCAGCGAATGCTGTTATTAGTTTATCATTCTTGCTTAGCATTAATTTTCTTATTTTAATCACGCTCCAACAGGCTTAGATGTTTCTATCATTATTATGAAACCAATAGCCATTAAAGGCATTAGGATGTAAGTGAATATTGTGAATATGATTCCAAGGTCTATTGGAAGAGAACCAACAGAACCCATGATAGTAGCCATTATGATGAATAGAACTGGCCCTGCTACGAATAAAGTCGTGTACATTTCAGCCATTATTTCCAAAGTGTCTATGTATTCTGATTCAAGGTTTTTCTGGTTTTCCATGTACACTCTTGCTTTTTCCATTAAGAACTGCCTCATGTCCCCTCCTGTTCTTATAACCGAAACAATACCCCATAACAAGTCCTTGAAACTGGGAGAAGGTGTTTCAGCAGCTGCTTCTGAAATAGCAGTAATAGTGTCATACCCGAACACTTCAATATTCCTAGCTATTCTCCTGCATTCCTTGCTTAATTCTCCATATTCAGGAAAGTCTCCTATTATCTTGAACACTAAGTACATTGGCACGCCTGTTCCTGAAATAGTAGCCATGTGAGTAGTAGCGTAAGGCAAGTTCATTTCCAGGTTTCTTTTTATGTTGTCAAGCTTGTAATGAGGATAGAGTAAGAACATTGTTATGACTACTCCCGCATATACTACCACTCCTATAAATGCGAGTACTGTGGCTATTAATGGTATTAAGTAATAAACATTTATCAGAAACATTCTTATGAAAAGGAAAAGGAAAGGGCCTGTTGCAAGAATAGTGAACACTGCTGTTGCAGCATACTCTTCCAAAGTCATGTAAAGGCCTGCTTTGTGAAGAACTGGTTTCACTGACTCAAACAAAGGAGAGATGACTCTAAGCATTCCCAGATTTTTCATCACCTTGTAAGACAACAACCTGTAAGGCCTGCTGAATACTGGAATGTCTTTCATTTCTCTTCTCCTTTGTTTTCATTTTTTTTCAACGATGAAAGTTTAGAAGAATAAACTCTTTTCAGAATCTCCTCAGGGTTTTTGTAGTAAGTAGCTATTATCCTCCCAACGTCTTTGTAATACCTGATGTTTTCTTTTTTCATCCATTCCAGTATGTCTGCTCTTCTTCTGATTTCTTCCCAGATGCTTTCCTCTGGTATTCCTTTCTCTTCTATTATTTCGTTCAACACGTAGCTTCTGTCAGAAGAGAATTCGAAGTAATCGTTGGCAGGAAC
Source organism: archaeon (assembly GCA_024275665.1). Taxonomy (GTDB): domain Archaea; phylum B1Sed10-29; class B1Sed10-29; order B1Sed10-29; family JAJRYS01; genus JAJRYS01. The sequence continues at coordinate 13,942 of JAJRYS010000013.1, forward strand.
CCATCTGAACAATTGGTTGGTTAAAGGCTTGCCAGTCTCTGGGTCTACTCCTGTTATTTCAACCACTTCTTTTACTCTTCTAATATCTATTCCCTTGATGCGTGAAAAACCCATTACGAGCACTATGTCCAAGTGCTGTAACAATCCAGGGGATAAGTTTATTGGCCTGGTCATGAGCCTGTTAATAACTGCTTCTACTGACTCAGCGTGCAAGGTTGCCAAACCTTGGTGGCCAGTGTTGTGAAGAACCACTCCACCTAATCCTCCTGTGAACGTCTGCAGTCCAGGGACATTAAGGTCATAGAAAGCTTGATTAGGACTGCATCGTTTTTTCCTTATTTCTTTAATAGTGTCAGTGATTATTGGAGAATGAGTGCTTTTTCTTCCTTTCTTCTTGTTTATTTTTTTGCCAACTGGTTTCACGTAAGTATTGAAGTTCTCAAAGTCTTTTGCAGAATGAAATTCCACGAAGTAGAGTTTTTTCCCTTTTTCCATTACTTGGTAAATATGAGGATTTATTTTTAAGGATAATAAAAGCATGCTGAGGTCTTTTGCAAGTTTTTCTGAAATAGTGCAATAACTAACGTGTTTTTTGTTAATACTGCCATCGCCAGCGTATAATGCTGATAAGAATTCCCCTATTTCTTCTTTTGCCAAACCAAACAAGAATGAAGGTATCTTTTTATTCCTGCTGCCGTGCTTGCATTCTTTTTTCAACAATTCAAATAACACTTTGTGATTGAATCTTAGTTCTGTTGAAGAACCAAAGCCTTTGGTTGTTCTTTTCTTTGGTTTCTTACCAGTTACTTTTATAATGCATTTTTCCATGTCTTTGAGTATTGTTTTGTTCTTATTGTATAATGCTATTGAGTTGTTTTTGTTAGCAGTGTTCAGAGTTCCTTCTGATATGAAGTATCCTAATAATCTTAACAGTTCTCTTGTTATTCTTATTTCTCCTTTAAACTGCTCGCTTTTGTTATCAAATTTTATGATCACATCTTTTGGCTTCCATTCCACGCCTGCTTCTTCCATGAGTTTCTTAAACTTGTCTGCTTTTAACGCGCTGCAGTTTTCTTTCCTGTAGTAATCGTTAATGCTTTTAACCCCACAGATCTTATTAGCTTTCTCCCATCCTATTTTTCTTACTGCTTTTCCAACTAGTTTTGGAGCAAGCACTCTTGAGTTTGGCAGTAATTCAATCAAGTTCAGTGTTTTTTCTTTTCTGTAATCACTTATGCTTTCTCCAAGAACGCATATCTCATCCCCTGGTTTTAAAGAATCAACAGGTATTGCTTCCATTCCATGAGAGTTAAGAGTGAAGACTGAGTGGTCGTTGCTTACTTTTATTCTCTTACCAGAGTTTGTTATTATTTCATACATTAATGTCTTGCCCAAGTGTTTTTCACATCTTCTTATAGGGGCTATTGTTACCTTCTTTTTTTCAACGTCAACTGACAAGGCCTTCCATCCGTTCAAGCTTCTGCCGTATAAGTCTTTGATTTTCATCAACCCTGCTGAGTTGTCTGGTTTTATTACGAATACTTCTTCTTTTCCTGGAACAGAAGCCATTCCTTGGAACAAGACGTACGCTTCTTCTCCTCTAACTTCCCCTACTACTATTACGTCAGGCCTTTCCCTGAGAGCTGCTTTCAACAGGTCAAACATGCTTATTTCTCCTTTCTTCTTGCCTCCTGCTCCTTCCGGGCCGTAACCAGGCCTTGCTATCTTAGCAATCCAGTGCTCGTGAGGAAGCCTTAGTTCAGGAGTGTCTTCAATGCTAACGATTTTTGCTTCAGGGTGAATGAACAAGCTTAAAGCATTCAAGGCTGAAGTCTTACCAGTGGCAGTTCCTCCTGCTATTAGTATTGATTTCCTGTATTCTATTGCAACCCATAAGTAAGCAGATATCAATGCTGGAATGGTTCCGAAACGCATGAAGTCCACTATGGTTAGAGGGTCTTTGCTGAACTTCCTGATAGTGAAAGTAGAACCACGCGTGGCAATGTCTCCTCCTGCTGAGAAAGTGGCTTGCAGACGAGAACCATCAGGAAGAGCTCCGTCTAATAATGGTTCTGCTACTGATATGTGCTTGCCGCATCTCTGAGCAAGCTTTGTGATGAACCTGTTAAGTTCTTCGTTATCCTCGAACACGATATTAGTCCTTAGCGAACCGTATTTCCTGTGGAATATAAAGATAGGAATTCCTGCCCCGTCGCAACTTATGTCTTCTATTTCAGGGTCATGCATTAGAGGCTCTATTCTTTCAAGTCCTAAGAAGTCCCTGTAAATGTAGTAAAGAATCTTATTGTACTCTACGTCTGTGAGTTTTATGTCATAATCAGAGATTATCCTGTCAAGTTTTTCCTTCAAGTAGTTCTGTACTTCTGAAATGTTCTTAACATCCATTAAGTTAATGTCAAGCAAGTCTATGATCAAGTTCTTCAGTTTTTCAAGCTTTTCCTTTTCCTTCTTAGTCAAAGGAGGCTCAATAATAGTATAAGTAAGGCTTTCAGTCTTCGGATTCCATTTGATAACAGCATAAGCATAAGGCTCTATCAAAGCGTAACGCACGTTGATTTTTTAAAGAGAAGGAGGCTCCCATTCAGAGGAAATCTTCTGAGCAGCTGTCTTCTTAGGAACCAAGTGAGAGATTATCTTCGGAGCTCCTCTAACCCTTCCTTTGACTTCTGTTTTTTCAACAGCTCTAATGCCTTCAGTTATTTTAGGAAACTCTATTAGCAGAGGAGTGGTTGTCTCTGGAACATTCTTGGCAACGAATTTCAACTCAACTCCTTGTTCTTTGCCGCTGGCGCTCTCTTTACCTTTTTTCTCTTCCTTGACACCAGTGCTTGTTACTTGTACTTTCTCAGGATTGATTACTACTGGCACTGTCTTAACAGGAAGTTCTACTTTTTCAGTTTTTATCTCAACTTTCGTGGCTTTTGGAACACTGTAATCTCCTATCTTGAAAACATCCTTGCTTATTTTTTTCTCCTTGATCTTCTCCTCTAATTCTGGCTCGCTTTTTATCAGCTTTGCTGCTTTTACGAGCAAGGACCTTATCTTGCTTTTCTTAATCACACTTGTTCACCAACATTATCTTCACATTAGTTGAATTAAGCTTTTCTACTTTTAAACAATGCTCTCCTTCTACAACGCTTCCACTAGCCTCAACCCTACTGCAGTTGAAATAATCATACACGACATGCTTTCTGCCAAGCCCTGAATCAGCTGTAATAGTAAGCCAGTTGCCAGAGCAAGCTATGCTCACCTGGTAAGGGATGCGGATTGACGGCAAGAGCAATACTTGGGAAGAGTTAACATTGTAAGTGTATGCTTGTTCTAATGCCTTCATGGCATGCGATTCAACGTACTCTGCTATGTTCTTCATGTCCTCGTAATACTTGACCTTCCTTGCCTTATCAGCCTCAGCAGTCATGGTATAATATACTGTAACCAGTAAAGTAACCATCATTGCTGTTTTTAACACGAACGAAACACTCACAGGCATGACTCATCAGCACACGTCAATAGACACTACCGGCTTTGTATTAAAGCCTGTTTTTTTCACTTTTACGAGGATAGTGGTTCCAGTGCCTGTCTTCCCACGAATACAATGCCCTTCCCACTGCAAGTCAACATCATAATAACACAAAGCAAACTCAGCTGGTCCTGCAGTATTACCAGCTGCTCCTTGGAACAGCCTGGAGTAATTACTTTCCTTGAACATGGGCACGAGAGTAAGAGGGTCGTATAAGAAGTTACTCGTACTATTGCAAGTAGTTGAGCCATTCTGAGAAGCCCTGCCAAGAACTCCAGTATTCTGAGTAAAAGACAAGTAAATCACGTCTTTGTCTTCATCAAGCCTTATAGTAGCGTCCTGTAAGTGCATCTCGTACTCGTTAGTAAAGTTTACGTCACCGTGAGCAGTAGCCCTTATCACGTAATCCAGTCCAATCATTTGGTTTTTCAAAGCATTAACCCTGCCGAGCTCTCCTAGTTCCCTGCTCATTGGAAAAGCCCACATGTAAGCAGCCATGGTAGCACTAAGTACTATTGCAAGTATTAACACGTATGAGACTACTGGAGACACGCCTTTCATAATCCTTCAATCTTATAAACCAGTCCAGTTTTAAAACATTAGTGATTCGCCATGTTGAACAGTATAGGCATCATTCCAGATGGTAACAGAAGGTATTCTAAGAAGACAGGCATAAGTTTGTATGAAGCTTACGTGAAAGGGTTTCAGAAAGCAGAAGAAGTATTCAAGTGGTGTTTGAAAATACCTTCTTTGAAGACTGCTACTATTTACGCTCTCTCAACAGAGAACCTGAAGAGAAAGAGAGAAGAGTTAGGAGTATTAATAGAATTGTATGACGAGTACTTCAGAAAACTAGCAGACCACGAACTCATTCACAGCAACAAAGTAAGAGTGAGGATAGTAGGAGAAAGAAACTTTATTCCAGCAAGACTCATGCGGGCCATAGAACTGTTAGAGGGAAAGACAAAACATTACACTGACAAAGTCCTGAACATTGCGCTCGGCTACGGGGGAAGAATGGAGTTGTTCAACGCTTTCAAAAAAGCATTCCAACAAAACCCAAATCCATCACTGGAGATGATAAGCGCTAACTTGTACGTGCCGCAAGACACTGACCTCATAATAAGGACAGGAGCTAATCAAAGGCTTTCAAATTTCTTATTATGGCAAGCGGCTTATTCAGAGCTTTACTTCACTGAGAAGCTATGGCCTGAGTTTGACAAACAAGAATTTGACAAAGCCATAGAGTTTTATAACAACACGCAGAGAAACTTCGGCAAGTAAAGGCGTTTTTCATGAGGGGAGAGTTCATAGTATTTTACGGAATCAACAACCTTGGGAAAAGCACTCAAGCAAAAATGCTGGTAAACTACTTGAACAGCAAAGGAATAAAAGCAGAATACTTAAAGTATCCTGTTTATGATTTGGAGCCTACTGGTTCTTTCATTAACAACGTGCTCAGGAGCGGTAAGAAGCAAGAAATAAGCGAAGAAGAACTCCAGTTATGGTACGTGCTTAACAGATTCCAATACGAGCCTTTCCTTAAGAAGAAACTAGAACAAGGAACAACTATAATAGCAGAGGATTACTCTGGAACAGGCATAGCATGGGGTACTGCGAAAGGAGCTGACATGGAATGGCTTATTAAAATAAATGAACCGCTTTTGAAAGAAGACCTCGGAATCTTGTTTGATGGTAAGAGATTCTTGGAAGCAAGGGAAGAAAAACACTTGCACGAGTCAAACGACGAGCTCGTGGAAAAATGCAGGCAAGTGCATTTACAACTCGCTGACATGTTCAGATGGGAGAAAATCAACGCAAACCAGCCAAAAGAAAAAGTATTCGAGGACATTCTTAGGATATTAGAAGAAAAAGGCATTGTTTGAAATTCTAACCTTATTCTATAAATTACAAAAACCCTTTATGTTTGACGGTGGTTTTTGTGAACATTTCTTTTTCAAAAAAACCAGACATTAGATTAATTGCAGTATCCAGGTCTGTTACTGATGATTCTTTTGGTCCAGAGCAATTATCTGCTTATGGCGCTCTTGGTTGTTTTGATGAAAAAACGCCAATAGAAATATACGAGAGCATTCCAATTGATAAGCGTCCTAAGAGGGAAGAGAGTGTTCTAAGGGAAAGTGCTGGAAGAGGTCATGGTTCAGTAGCAGACCAGAATTATTTCACTTTCGTAATAGAAAACCTTACAAGAGCTGACACTCTTCAATTATGCCAGCCTCATTATCTTGCTCACTTACAACAATCGCTTAGAAGAGCAAATGCTGACAGAGGCTTCTTTTTGCCGAAAGAGATAAGAGAGTCTGGATTGTTTGAAAAAACAAAAAAAGTATTATCAGAAGCTTTTTCAACTTATGAAAGACTTAGTGAAAGAGAAATACCTAAAGAAGATGCTCGTTACCTGCTTCCTCTTTATACTCGTACTAACATTCAGACAAGCGGCAATGCTAGAGAATTAAGTCACTTGTATTATATGACAATGAGTTCTAATACTCCTTCTTCAACAAAGTTTGTTGTTAATGAGATGATTGAAAAAGCAAAAGAAATAGCACCGAATCTTTTCAAAGATTGGGGTTATAATTATGAAACACTTGCATGGTACCCTTCAGCACAATTATTCTACAACGAGAACAAAACTGTTAATGAAATAATAAGAAAATATGATTTTCCTGAAAAAGTCATCCTCTTCGAATTTGATATGAGTGAAGAAGCAATTGACAGGGCGATTAGAGAGAGAAATGAAGCAGAATTATCAAACCTTAAGCATATTCACAATGGTAGTAAAATGAGAGGATTCATGTTTCCAATAAGTTTAGCAGGCTTCCACCAGTCAATAAGACAGAGGACGTGGGATCATTCTGTGGAGACAATTTACGACGCGTTAAAAAGAAGAAAAATAGTTGTCCCACCTTCTGTTAAGAAGAAAGGATTTGAAGAAGAGTATGTTAACCAGAGTGAAGAAATGATAGATTTGTATTATGAACTTGTACAAGAAGGGGTACCAGAAAAAGAAGCAGTGGGAGTGGTTCCTCATTCCCTACAAGTGTATGATTTTATTCACGTAAACGGATGGAATTCTATTCATTCTATCGGCAAACGTACGTGTGTTGAAGCGCAATGGGAGATAAGAGGGATAGCAAATCAGATCGCGGGAATTATACGAGAGAAGAACAAGTATCTTGGAAAGTATACTTATCCTCAAGGAGTAGTGTACAGGAAGTGTCCTGAAAGAAATCCATGCGGACTGTGTGAGAAAATCCTGAAAGCAAGAGGCGAAGAGTTTGAATCATGAAAAACTAAGACTGGTTGATCCTGAAATAGCAGAGCTTCTTGAAAAAGAACTTGCAAGACAAAGAGCAAATCTTGAACTAATAGCTTCTGAGAACTTTGTAAGCGAAGCAGTCTTAGAAGCTACAGGCTCTGTTCTCACTAATAAGTATGCTGAAGGGTATCCTGGTAAAAGGTACTACGCTGGTAATAAATTCATTGACGAGGTTGAATCAATAGCAATAGAAAGAGCTAAAAAACTTTTCAAAGCAGAACACGCTAACGTACAACCCCATTCTGGTTCTTCAGCTAATATGGCTGC
>JAJRYS010000014.1 GCA_024275665.1 archaeon
AACTTCACAATAGGCTCTACTTACTCTTACATTTTGAGCATTCACAACACTGATGACATCACAGAAAATTACACTATTAATGTATCTTCAAGTAAGTCTTCATGGAGCGTGGCAGTAAACCAGTCAAGCGTTACTAATCTCGCTTCTCTTTCAACAGCATCTGTTAAAATAACTGTTACTATTCCTTCTAATGCTACTGGTTCTGCAATCATTACAGCCAAAGTAATTTCTGCTAACACTTCTCATACTGAAACAAATTCGATTACTTTCACAGTTCCCACTGTCTCCTTTTCTCATCCCACAAGCGTTATAGTCTCAAACAAGTCCTCAATCACTTCAATTGTTTACATTTACAAGAACACTACTAATACTACTTGGGAGAAATGGATCAACGTAACAGGAGTTGGCAATTTTTCATGCGAAGTAGACGGAACTTTGAATAATGCCACAGTGTCTTGTGGGTTGTATTCTGGCAGTGCTTTGAAAAAATCAGGCACGTATTATAATTCAACTAACTCGTGCTTCTTCAACGTAACAGGATTAGCTGCCGGAGAATATAACCTAACTATTAACGTGACTGATTGGAGGAACCACAAAGCATCATACAAACTACTAATACCAATACCAAGCAGTATCAATGTTACTTTAAGTAGTCTTGAAAGCGTTGTGAAGGGAAGTACTTTCACAGTAACAGGAGTTGCCAAGTACTTGGAAAACTTTAACGTAGCACCTCTTACTAATAATAACGTGGAGGTAAAATACTCTTCCACTACATGCACTGGTTCTACAAGCACTACTGGCTCTTTCAGCGTGCAATGCACTGCTCCTCCAACCATAGGAGAATATGACTTCACAGTCACTGTGAAAGGAGTGTTCAACACCAGTGGCAAGAGCGCTACTGTGAAATTAAAAGTAGTAGAAGCTGCTAAAAACGAGACAAAGGAAACTGTTTCAATGAAAATAGAACCTTCATCGTTAGTAATGGATTCTGATTCAAAAACAATACTCATCACCATTGACAACAAATACAATACTGAGAAGACTTTCAGCATAAGCGTTGGGGAAGAAGGAGAGTACAAGCATTTTGATGTTTCTTCAAGCGTTTCCTCTTTGAAAGTAGAAGCAAACTCTGCTAATACTTTTGAAGTGAGTGTGAAGAAGATTGCAAATGCAAAACCAGGCACTTACAAGATTTTGATAAAAGCAGAGTCAAATGGAATACTTATTGAGAAAAAAGCAACAATAACAGTACCTGAGCCTTCCCTGAAACCAAATAATGTTGATTATTACAGGTTTGTTGAAAAAAACCCTTCAGCTAACAAGACAAGGTTCGGAATGGTGATAGTTAATAATATAAATGCAACAATAAACATTAATGTTACTGAAACCATTCCAAAAGAAATAGCTGAAAACGTCAGCGAACTGCAATTCAATGAACAACCAGTAATACTACAAGAAGACCCAGTAGTGATGTGGAACTTAACACTCAGTCCTGGTGAGAGAAAAGAACTCACTTATACAGTAAGAGGTTTGAAAGAAAACCAAAGCATTGAAGAAGCTCCAAGTATTTCCTTCAGCGTTCAAAAAGAAGAAGGAGAAACAGGAGAAGTAGTTGCGAAAACAGCTGATACTGGCAGAAAAACATTATTAGTAATACTAATACTCTTGTTCTCAAGCATTGCAATAATATGGCTTTTGTTCAAAGAACAAGCAGTAAGAATTCTGCAAGAAGTGAACGAAAAACTTCCTTTCAAAATCCCTTTCATTCCAAGAAAAGAAGAAAAACCAAAATACCCATTCATGGAAAAAATAAAACAATTAAAACAAAAAATGGTTAAGAAAGAAGAAAAACAAGAAGAAGGAGGATTCACAGGTCAATAGCTCTAACAGTTTTCCTGCCGTTTCCTTTTGCTCTCTCCACTGCTTTTTTAATCTCAGCTGCTACGTGCTTGCTAAGAGCTTCGGTGAAATCACCAGCAGTGTTCATTCCGTGTTTTTTAATCTCTTCCTTTACTTTGCTTTGCACTACTAACATTTCCATACTCTTTACCTCCGCTTTTGTTTTCAACGCTCCCTTTTAGAGAGCTTTCTTATTAATAAAAGTGATGGGGAAAGTAAAAAAACTGGTTTCACTCAGAGCACTCGAAGTAAGTTATGACGTAATTATTGCCTTCTTCTGATTTCATGACAGTGTTAAGCCTGAACCTGTATAAACCGCTCTTATTCAAATCCCTTGTAAGCTGCACTACTTTCACATCACCAGGCTGAAGCACATAATTTCCCTTGACAGTCCCATAAGTTAGAATACCTCCTCTGCTCTGCACTAAAGTAGATTCATTAAGCAATGCTGTGCCAGTACCATCATTCCTTATTACCAAAGCATCTCCAAGGCATTCAACCACTGTGAGGTTGAAAGAACCCTTGACAATCGTAACTCCTGTTTCTTCATATTCCCCTGTTGTCTCATTAACTACTCCAGTAGCTTGCTTCTCTTCCTGAGGCTGCTGAACACAACCAGCTAAGAACACCACACCAATAACTAATAATAACAGCAACCACTTCTCCTTCAATCACAACACCTCACTTGATTTAGATTTAATTCAAACAGTAATTGAGAAGAATGTTCTGGTTAATAAAAGTTGCATTAAAAGAAGGAAGAAGGCAGTGGACTCGAGGGGACTTCCAACAGGCTTTATTCTTTTAAAAACAAAAGCCTGGTTCGAACCCCTGATCTCGGCCTTGCGAAGGCCGCGTCCTTCCAACTAGACCACGAGCCCGTATAACTCTTTTAAAAAGTAAGAAGCATTCTTTATAATACTTTTTCAGAAAGATTTTTCAACCTTTGTTATGAACGAAGAAATCCTGTCAATGAGTTTTGAAATATCCTCTTGGACTTTCTTGGAATCATTCATGATTTTTGAAAAATCAAACCTTGTTTTTTTCTTATTCTTGGCTTGTTTTTGAACAGCACTCATCATCTGAATCCATTCAACTATCAGCTTGTCCAACTCAAGCTTTGTCCTGTCAGCTTGAAAAGAGATGTTCACAATTTCTCCTCTTAGTTTTTTGCTCATTCCTTGAGAATGCTCTAAGTAGTGATGAATCACTGCGTAAACGTCTTCAAACGTGTCTTTCAAGGAATTAAGCAAATCGCTTGAAAATCCTGTTGTTTTGATTATTTTTTCCTCTGCTTTTTCCTGAACACTCATTCAAAAACACCACTTCTCAAAGCCTAGTTAAACAGCAGGTAAAGGAGGGTATTTGTAATAATCCCTAATGCTTTTTATTAATTCTTCAACTTCTCTTATGAAAGCACTAACATTCACTTTCAAGAACTCAAGTTTTTCTTTTGCCATTTTTCTTTCTTTTGGTTTTATTGTTACTTTTCTTCCCGTAACTTTGCTTTTCCTAACTTTCTCAATGATGCTAGCTACATGCAAGTAAAGCTCGTTAAACTGAAGCAAAAGCAAATCTGACTGCATCGAAAGACTGCTTATTTTATTTCTTATTGAAGAAGGAAAGCTTGAGGACATTTCAGAGTATTTCCGGAGAATTTCTCTTGATTGGTTTAAAGCGTCGTACAATTCGTTTAAAATCTCATTAGAAAAACCTATTTTTTTAATCATAACAGTGCTTGCTTCAAGCCTTTTCATTACAAAAACCCTCTAATTTTATCACTCAATTTCTCCAGCTCTTCTTTCGTTGCTTTTTTCGTGGGATAAAGCTTCAGAAAACCCTCTTTAACTGGATATAGTTTAACATGCACGTGCGGAACGTCAAAACCTTCTATAACCAGACACGTTCTCTTAGGCTTTAGAGCCTTGTCAAGCAGTTTTGCAACATGCTTTGCTGTCACTAACAACTTTTCATAATTATGGTCATTCATGTCAAAAGCATATTCATAGTGTTTCTTAGGAATTACTAATGACTGGCCTTCGCACGCAGGGTTTATATCCAAGAATGCTATGAAATCATCATCCTCGTAAATGACCGCTGCTGGGACTTCATGTCTTACTATCCTGCAGAAAACACAGTCTTCGCTCATAATTATTTAATGAGTCCTTTCTGGTTAAAAAACATGACAGTCTGAGGAAGAAAAAGAGTTTTTTCTTTAAAAACTCAGAAAACAATCTTCAGCAAAAGCACTACTAATATTATTATACCAAGCACTAATAGTACTGTAAGCAAGTCATGGAAGGATATTACTAGTTTTTCAGTCTTCAACTCCACAGAAAAGGAATATTCCTCAGAGTCTCCTACGAATCCTGGTTTTTCTGCTTTCAAACTTATCTTATACACTCCTGAAAGCGAAGGATAAAACACTGACTCATACACTCCAGTGTCTTCATTCTGAATCAAAAGAGTTTCAACCTCTCTACCATTGGGTTCTATTATTCTAGCAGTTACTTCTGCCCCTGGAACAACATCATCATCCTGGTCAAGAACATCTATCTTAAGCCTTATCTGTTCTTTTTCAACAACATACAAAGTTTGATTAGGATCAGGGTTTATTGGTGAAATGTTCAAAAAACTGTCACTTGCCATGAACTCCAAGTAATCCTCTGCCATCATATCCTCGTACTCTGCTACTGTCTTAAGAGAATGAACCCCGTAAGCAAGTTCAGGGGTAGTGAAACCATACTCACCGTTTCCCTCATACTCTCCTGCAATTTCTCTTCCATCAAAGTAAAACACTACGCTTGCTTCTGAAACAGGTTGCCTGTTTACAGTGACACGGGCTATTACGTTTAATTTGCTGTCAACAGCATACACTCCTGGCGTAGGGCTTATGATTCTCACTGAGAAATTCATTCCTTCTGCTCTTTCAGACTCGTTTCCAACAAGTAGTACTAGTTTCTTGGAATCACTCATCTCGTTCTTCACTGCGTGGAAGATTATAACATACCTTCCAGGAGTTTCAAACAACACCTCTGCATTGTAAGAGTAAAGAGACTCAGTCATGTTAAAAGACTTTACCAGTTTGTCTGCTTTGAACACTTCACCAGTTACTTCTGCTGATTGTATTGTCAGCCCATTACTATCTTTGAACTCTACTTGCAAAAGCACTGTGGAGTTCTTAGGAACTTCAAGCTCGTTAGAAGGGTAAAGCACTCTGAGGAAAGGCACTGGGCCTGTTTGATTCAATTCGCTCTCGCTTGGAATTAGGCTTATTGGGAAGTCTTTGAAAACCACTGAACCATCGTAGCCAACACTTATTCTCAAGTAATAATCCCCTTCTTCTGAAGAATTAAGTAAGATAGTTCCTTGAAAAGTCCCTGAATCTGTTTTTGAAAGAACAACAGAGTTAATATCTTCTCCTTTTTCATCAACCAAAGAAGTATTAGCACTGCTTCCAACAGGATCGTTGCTCAGTAATGCCTGTGCTTCAACAAATACTGAAGAGCCTTGTTTGAAAACACTTAATGGCTTAGGAGAATACAACACTATTTCAGGTTGTTTTGTTCCAATAACTTCCAGTTCATAATCCCTTGAAACAATCCCCCCATCAGGATAAGAAGCCCTCACAGTCACAGTGTAATTGCCATCAGGAAGCCTGATGAAAACAGAGTAATAGCAATCAATAAGCTTGCGTAGCTCGTATTCTCTTCCATTAACAAACGCGGATACATTAGTGTTATAACAATATGGTTTCTCATTAATGAAGTAACCTGCTTTTGCTCTTATTTCAAAAAAATTGTTCTCGTCGAACCTGAAAGGCTGCGAAACATTTAAGAAGTTCTGCGCTAATACTACTGAAAGGAAAACTAACAAAATGAAAACTTTCTTCATCAAACACCACTGTCTTAATCTTAGGAAGACTGTTAAATAAAAAAGTTTCCAGTAAGGGATTTTCATGAAAAAACACGACAAAAAAATAGAATTCATAAAACTAACTAACTACCTGAGACAATTGCCTGATGCGAAAACCACTCTTACTATAATGGCCTTGACAGCAATCACCACTGGAATCCTAAGCAGCATGGCTTTCCTTCATTCTTTTAGAATAATGATGAGCACTGGCGTGCTCGTAGGTTTATTGTTTCTTTGCACTCCTTCATTTCTTGATTCTCTCTTAACTCATTGGGCCTCCTTCTCATTTAAAAAGAAAATAAGCTTCAGGTCATGCATTTACTTGTCCTTCTTCAACATGCTAATAGTATCTTTCCTAATGCTTGTCGCAAGCGCCTTGTCTTTCGGAAATTTTGAAGTAATCTTAAACGTTTTGCTTTTCTCATACGTATTAGTATTCGTGATAAAACTTTTCGCTTTACTATTAACTCAGCCTTTCAGCATAAAAAAGTCAAGCATCATAGCATTCATACACCCCTTGCTTGGGTTGTTTTTCATACTATTAGCTTCAGATGCTTCAGCAATAAGCAACATATTTGCTTTTCCAGCTTTATCATCTCTCCATATTCTCTTAAAAGCATTCTTCGCGTTTGCTATAATAGGAGGAGCTACCCTTGTGTTCGTATCAGTACTAAATGCCCCAATGCTTAAAAACTTCGGAGTAAGCACTTTCAAACTTGCTAATGCTTTCTTAATGCATTGGTTTGAAAAAACCCTTGACATTGAAAAAGAACTGGAGCCAATGTCTGAAAAAGCAAAAGCATTCATAGGAGTGATAGCTTTCAAAAATAAGGAAGGTAAATTAAATTCAGTAATAGTAGTTCCTTACTTGCATCCAGGGCCTTTTGGAGAAGTAGGAGGAGCAAAAATGGCGAGGATTCTTTCAAACAAGCTTGACAAGGTACTTGGGGTGAAAAGCATCATAATGCATGGAACTGCTACGCATGACTTGAACCCATTGAGAACAAGTGACATCATGAGAATAGGGGATGAAATTGTCAAAGAAGTGAAGAACATGAAGAACTTCAGCAACATTTCAGAACCAGTTCTGATAGGAGAAAAACCAAGCATGATAGGACAGAAGATAGGAAACTCAGTTTTCCTTGCTTCAACCTTTTCACCTGAGCCAACAGAAGACATTGAATTCACAATAGGGCTTGCTGCCATGAACAAACTCTCAAAACACTATGAAAATACAATATTATGCGACGCTCACAACTGCCATGTTCCAGGACATCACACTATCTTCTCAGGAGACCCAAGAATGTACAAGTATCTTGAAAACGTTGAAAAAACAGGGGGAGTATTAGTAAAGAAGAAAAATCTTAAGACAAAAGTAGGAGTAGGAACAATAAACTTCGACCATTCAAATGAAGAGGGCATAGGAAAAGCAGGAGTAAGAGCAATAGTATTCCAAAATTCAAAAAACACAACGTGTTATGTTGTTTTCGACTCCAATAATATAAAAGCAGGACTTAGGGAGAAAATAATAAAAAGACTTAAAAACTATGCTGACTTTGTTGAAGTAATGACTACTGACTCTCACTGTGTTAACAACATTCAAGGAGTGGACAACCCGCTTGGAGAAAGGATAAGCGAAGAAGAAATAATAAGCATAAGCGAAAAAGCAGTGAGGAAAGCATTAGAAGACATGCAGGAATGCACTGCCTCTGTGAAAATGATTGAAGTAGAAGACGTGAGAGTACTGGGAGCTCAGAAAACAGCAGAACTCGTGTCAACAGTTAACTCAATAATAGCAGTGGGAAAGATAATAACTCCTTTGATTTTCTTACCTTCAATCACAATAGCTCTGCTTGGCATGATGCTTATAAGCTTTTAAAAAAAGGTATTTGGAATGAAGATAGGTTTTTTCACAGAAACTTTTTACCCTCAAGTGAATGGGGTTGTAAAGTCAATAGAAGCCTTTGGAAGAGAACTCGTAAAAAGAGGACACGAAGTACACGTATTTGCTCCAAAGCCAGACAGAACAGAACACGAGGGAATGATAATCCACTCTTCACCAGCTATCACTTTCAAGCCTTATCCTGATTACAAAATAGCAATTCCAATAAATGTTAAAGTACCAAAACTTGACATAGTTCACACTCATGGGCCTTTTTCAATGGGAGTGTTCGGACTTAAAATCGCCAAAAAACAAAACATTCCCAAGATAAGCACTTTTCACACTTTGCTATCAGAGTACACTGATTATGTTTCAAGATACGGCAAAAAATTCACTTCCAAAATAGCATGGGACTACCTTAATTACCATTACAACAAGTACGACAAGATAATAACCCCAAGCAAGGCTATAAAAAACCAGCTTCCTGTAAAAATACGTAAAAAAACAATAGTGATACCAACTGGAATTGACACTTCTTTTTTAAAACCTGTTAAAAAAGCAAAAGAAAAACTCGGCTTACAAGATAAAAAAGTATTCCTCTACCTTGGAAGGATAAGTTATGAGAAAAAAATTAATATTTTATTAAAAGCAGGAGACTTATTCCTCGAAGAAGAGTCTATCTTAATAATAGCAGGAAAGGGACCAGCATTAAAAGAATTGATGAAAGAAAAAAACAAGATGAAAAACAAGAAAAAAGTGAAATTTGTTGGATTCGTAAAAGAAGAGGAAAAACCACTATACTATTCTGCAGCTGATTTGTTCCTCACTGCTTCAGCAAGCGAAACCCAGGGAATAGTGATAACAGAAGCAATGGCATGCGGTACTCCAGTAATAGCCGCTGATGCTTTCGCTTCTCCTGAAATGATAGACGAAGGAGTGAACGGTTATTTGTTCTCACCAGGAAACTACAAAGAATTAGCAAGAATAATAAAATTCCACAGGTTTCCAAAAAGCATGAGCAGAAATGCCAGAAAACGCGCTGAAAAAATATCAATAAAAAACACAACTGACAAGCTAGAGGATTTATATTACTCCCTCAGCAAGAGAAGAGTATAACACTTCCAGTTCTTTAACAACAACAGAGTAATCCTTATTCTTAGCTGTTTCAACTCCCTTTTTTTTGAGTTTTTTCAACAACCCATCATCGCCCCATAAAATTTTGACCCTATTAACTAACTCTTCTTCAGAGGAAAAGAACAATGCGTTGCCTTCAGTCACTTCTACTAGTACAGGTAAGTTGTAAGCAATTACAGGAGTACCAGCAGCCAAAGACTCAACTACTGAGATCCCTTCTGTTTCAAAACCAGAAGCAGTAACAGTAAACCGTGCTGCTTTCAAAGCGCTCTTCATCAACTCATCAGATACAAAACCCATGAATAAAAACTCAGAATATTCTTTTTCCAATTTTTTCCTCAGAGGACCATCTGATAACACGACAAGAGGAACTCCTGCTTTCCTACAAGCCTCAAGCACTACTCGTGGTTTTTTCTCAGGGGAAAGCCTGTTAGTCATTAAAACAAAATCCCCATCAACCCCAAACTCATTCCTGAACAAATCATCACTGGCTTTTCTAAAAGATTCAAAATCAATCCCAGTGGAAATAACGCTCACAGGCCTGTTCATTCCATGATCCTCAAACAACTTCTCAGTAACCATAGTTTGACACACCACGTGATTTGACTTGTTATGAAAAGCAACCAACACCCTCCAACCAACAGGCTCAAGAAAACCAGCATGAATACATGAGAAGAAGTGAACAGGAAGAGTATGAGTAGTGGTTACAACAGGAGCTTCTTGCTTGAAAGCAATCCTGGAAGTGCACAAAGGACTATGAGCGTGAACCACATCAACTTCAAGCTTCAAACTTTTTGGAATGATGACATCATAATTTTTGTCAAAAAAGAAAGGAAAATGAGGCAAGTTAATAACTTCAACCCCTTCCAAACTGCCTCTGCCAGTAACAACTACCACTTCATGATCCTTAGCAAGCCTTTTAGAAACCTCCCTCACGTGCCTTGCTAAACCATTGTTCTGCACAAGAGAGTCAGTGAACACGGCAATCTTCATACAAACTCCTCATAATACTCTTCAACCCTTCTGCCAACAACCCTCCAATCAAACAAATCCACAGCTCTTTTCCTTGCTTCTTTAGCCTTCCTCCTGGCTAGTTTCTTATCATCATGGTAAAGAGTGATGTTCTCAGCTATCGCTCTCTTATCACGAGGAGGAACAAGAGCACCAGCATCACCAAGTACTTCAGGAATGCCTCCAACATTAGAAGCAGTAACAGGCAAGCTCATACTCATCGCTTGCAGCAAAGCAATACCAAAAGGCTCATACAAAGAAGGGAACACGAACTGGTCTGCTTCTGAATACATTCCAATAAGTTCTTCAGTAGTTATGAATTCTTCATGGAAAGAAACCTTGTCCTCCACTCCAAGACTCAAGGCAAGTTTTTCAAGATTTTTCTTCTCAGGGCCCCTTCCTTTTATAATCAAGTGATAGGAAAATTCAAGCAGTGGAAGAGCCTTCAACAAGTACTCTAGCCCTTTCTGAGGAACAAGCCTTGCATCCGCTAACAGCAACTCATCAACCCCAAAATCACTGCTTTTATTTTTACTTCTTTCCCATTCACTGGTACAAATACCATTATAAGCAACACCAGTGTTTTCACGTGGAAAATCACGAGGCAAGGTTACATCAAGAGAGTATTGAGAGTTTCCTATAATGAAATCACATGAACGCATTAGAATGTTTCCAATGAAATTGTCATAAGCTGCTCCGAAAAAGTCAGTAGGAAAGTTTATTCCTTTAGGACGAGCATTATGAATAGTGAGGAAAAGCGGCTTTCCAAGCAGTTTCTTAACCAAGATCACTGAATAAAAAGAAGGAAAAAACCTATTATGCACGTGAATCAAGTCAGGCTTTTCCTTTTTCATGATTTTCAAAGCAGGAATAAAAAAATTGTAAGGAACTGTAAAAGGAGGGGGTAAAAAAGCAGGCAAGTTCTTAAACACTATACTCTTAAGTTTATGGACTCTTATGCCACTAACATCTTCTTCTAACGGTTCATTGTCAAAACGAGAAGCAATAACACTAACCTCATGACCTCTTTTCACCAAGTACTTCCCAAGGTCAAGCATGTAATTCTCAATACCTCCTCTGTAAGGATAGAAAAAAGGGTTCACGAAAGTAATTCTCATTTTCTCCTACTCCTCTTGTATTCAAATCCTATTTTCAAAGCAAAAAACCCTCCTAAGAAAACTATGAACCAATAATGAATGAGCCTAACAAGGCCTACTACTACTGCACTTGAAATCAAAGAAGCTCTGGTGTAAAGGATAGGAATGGCTACTGACTCATATATAGCGAACTGGCCTGGAACCATTGAAAGCAGAGAAATCATGTAAATTATCAAAAACATTCCTATGGCCTCTAACACGCTGATGTTGATACCAAGAGAAACAAGAACAAGGTAAAAGGAAAAAGCTACAAAAAAGTGATGAATCATTAGAACAAAGCTTGAAAAAGCAATAAGCCTCTTCTTCTTAATTTGTTTTCTGAAAGCATAAGTGAAAGAGTGAATGTTGTCCTCCGCATATTTCAAAGCCCTTTGTTCCAAAGACTTTAGGCGAGTAAACTTCAACAATACGAAAGCACTCTTAATCAAGGCAATGATGAGTTTTTCAGCAATCCTTGGCTTGAGTACGAGGTAAAGAATTATCAAAAACAATCCAACAAAACAAAGCAACAAGAGAAGCATAATTACCACTACAAATAAAGGAATATTGTTGAATAATACTAACCCAAACAAAGACAAGGCACCAAATGCCACGAAGCCTATAAACCATCCTGCAGTATGAATGAGTATGGAATTGAAAGAAGCAGTAACTGGCATTCCTTCTTTGTGAAGAAAATAAGCAATGCTAAATTCTCCAGCAGGAGTAATATTAGGGAGTATGCTGTCAATGAAAAAACCAGACATCATTATCTTAAACAATTTGTAGAGCTTCACAGGATAACCCATTATGAACAGTACTGCTCTTAAGTTGAAGACACTCATCAAAACAGAAAGAAGCACGAAGACAAACGCCATTAAATAATACCAATAATTCAAAGAACTTAGAGAAGCTTCTACGTTCTTAAAGCCAAGGAAGTAAAACAGCAGGGAAAAACCGACAATCCACGCAAGGAACAAAGAAGATGCGAGTATCATTTCCTTACGCAAACCCATTAAGACACCTTTCAAGAGTAATAACTTTTCCTATAATTATGAAACATCTCATTTAAATACTTAAATCAATTATAAATAATAAACATGAACGAATTAGAAGAACTTGCGCACGCCTTAGTGCATCAAGCAGATGCATGCTATTTAACAGTAGTCAACCATCAACGCATTCATTCTTACTCTATAATAGGGGGGCTTGCTACTCTCGAAGCGCGCTTGTATTCTAAGAACTATGATGACTTAGCAGGACTTACTCAAAAAGCAATCAGAAACTGTTTGACATGCATACGGACCACTGCCTCCACTGGGAAATGCTACAAGTGCTCAAAGAAAGCAATAACAGAGATAGAAGAAAACATCAAGAAAGTAAGAAGAGCTGAATGGAAAGACTTGCTAGCAGAACATAAGAAGAAAACCAAAAAACAAACTAGAAAGAAAACGAAATCCTAATAAAAAACTACCTTCTAATTCTAAGAGTATGAAAAAAAGAATAATTATTATAGGGGCTGCTGGCAGAGATTTTCACAACTTCAACACGCTGTACAAGAATAACCCAAGAGTAAGAGTCGTTGTTTTCACAGCTGCTCAAATACCAGGAATTGCAAACAAAATATACCCTCCAAGTCTTGCTGGAAAACAATACAAGAAAGGAATACCCATCATTAGTGAAGAAAAACTCGCTGAACTGATTAAAGAAAAAAACATTGACGAATGCGTATTGTCTTATTCTGACCTGAGTTTTTCAGAAATAATGTTTAAAGCCAGCATCGTCAACTCAGCAGGAGCTGACTTCAAACTCCTAAACCCTTACAATACAATGCTTAAGAGTAAAAAACCAGTAATAGCGGTTACTGCTGTCAGGACAGGAAGCGGCAAGAGCCCGTTAACACGTTGGATAATGCGTTTACTAATCAGCAGAGGAAAGAAAACAGCAGTGATAAGGCATCCCATGCCTTACGGTGACTTGAAAAAACAAGCAGTGCAAAGATTTGCTTCATACGAAGACTTGAAAGAAGCTACTGTGGAAGAAAGAGAAGAATACGAGCCAATAATAAGACTAGGAGGAGTAGTGTTCACAGGAGTTGACTACGAAAAAATCCTTAAAAAAGCTGAAAAAGAAGCAGATGTCATAATATGGGACGGAGGGAACAACGACACTCCTTTCATAAGACCAGACTTATGGATAGTAGTAGCAGACGCCCTAAGGCCAGGGCACGAGGTTTCTTATTACCCAGGAGTGCTGAATTTCATGCTTGCAGACGTGATAATAATAAACAAGCAAAGCAAAAGCACTGTGGGAAACGTTAGAATAATAAAAGAAAACGCGATAAAAATAAACCCCAAGGCAGTAATACTGGACGCTGCGATGGAAGTAAGCATAAAAGAAAAGGGGCTAAGAGGGAAAAAAGCAATCGTAATAGAAGACGGGCCTACTCTCACTCATGGTGGAATGAGTTACGGAGCAGGAGCAATAGCTGCTGAAAAAACAGGCGCAATAGTCCTAAACGCAAGAAAATATGCAGTTGGAAGCATTAAGAAAACTATTGAAAAATACCCCCACCTTAAGAAGGTACTGCCTGCAATGGGTTATTCGAAAAACCAGCTGAAAGATCTTAAAAAAACTATTGAAAAAGCGCCATGCAGTATTGTAATAAACGGAAGCCCTGCAGATTTAAGCAAACTGATAAAAATTAATAAAAGAATTATTAATGTTAATTATGAGATAATGATAAAAGAAGAAGGAAAAATGAAAAAAATAATAATGAAAAAAATAGAGGAGGTGAAGAGATAATGGACTGGTGGTTTGAAGAGCTAAAGAGAATGCAAGAGAACATGGAAAGAATGATGGAAGAAATGAAAAAACCAGTAATAAGTGGGTTTAGACAGCCAGTAGTTGATGTAATAAACAATCCAAAAGAGATTGTTATAATAGCAGAGCTTCCTGGAGTTGACAAGAAAGACATCAGCATAGACTGCAAGCCATTATCAATTACTATCACAGCTGAAAGCAAGAAAGAGAAGAAGAAAACAAAGCAAGGATACTACTATCAGGAAAGGTCTTCAACTTCTTTCAAAAGAGTGATAGCATTGCCTGAAGAAGTAATACCAGAAAAAGCAAAAGCAGAATACAAGAACGGAGTGTTGGAAGTAACGCTACCAAAGAAAAAACAAGCAGTTAAAAAGAAAGGAATAAAGATAAGAGTAAGATAAAATATTTTTTATCAAAAATTTAATTATTGAAAGAGCACTGAGAATATGAGAAAGTAATAAAAACTAACACGGATAAACAAAAAAGCATTGATAAAAACGAGGAAGGATAATTGATGATCTGTTTTGTGGCATTAATAGTATTCGGGATAATGGGCGTGTTCAGCGCTTATTACCGCAGGCTTGCAAAAGAAGCTTTTGAATGCGTTTTCAGGACAGTGACTCTGCGCCCATGTGACACTGGTTTTGATAAGAAAATGAAAGCTAAAATAACTGGGAAACTTTCAAAGAAAAGCCCGAAACTCGGAAGAGTGGTTTACAAACATTTTGCCGTATTCTCATGGATAATGGTGGTAATAACCCTGGTAAGCATGGTTTTATCAGCACAAGCAGTGTACAATATAATAGTGTATAACAACTGCAACGGGCCTAATTCCAATGAGGCATGCGTGATAACAGGACAAGGATTCAATCAAGTTGAAGAAGTGAAAACATGCGACTGCGGATTTGACACGAGTAACTGCACTCAAGAACAAGCTGTTGAATGTAATTATGACTGTAATTGCTTGGAGGAGATATGCGGTGCACATTAAGGAGGACTTTCCCGTAGCGCAAAAAGTAGTATACTTGGATTCTGCTTGCATGAGCCTGAAACCACTTCAAGTAGTCAACAAAATAAGAGAATACTATGAAGAATACACTGCCTGCGCTGGAAGAAGCCATCACAAACTCGGGGAAAGAGTAACAAGAGAAGTGGCAAACGCTCGTAAATCATTCCAAGACTTGATATCAGCAAGAAAACCAGAAGAAATAGTGTTCACTAAGAACTCCACTGAAAGCATTAACCTCGTGGCAAATTCTCTTTCATTAAAACAAGGAGACATCATCATCACAAGCGATAAAGAGCACAATTCTAACTTATTGCCATGGCAGTTTCTATCAAGAAAAAAAGGAATAAAACACATAATAGTATCAACAGAAGGGGACTTCATTGCAAACCTTGAGGAAAAAATGAATGAAAACGTGAAATTAGTATCCCTTGCTCACACTTCAAACCTTGATGGGACTACTATTCCAGCAAAAGAAGTGATTGAAATAGCTCATGAGCACGGCGCCCTCGTAATGCTTGACGCTGCCCAGTCAGTTCCGCACAAAGAGGTAAACGTACGAAGACTTGACGTAGACTTCTTGGCAGCTTCTGGCCATAAAATGCTTGGGCCGACAGGCACAGGAGTCTTGTATGGGAAAGAAGAACTCTTAGAACAACTTGAGCCATTCATCGTAGGAGGGGACACTGTTAAGAATACTACTTATGAGTCATATGAAATGATGCCAATTCCTGAAAAATTCGAAGCAGGCCTGCAGAACTACGCAGGGATAATAGGGCTTGGAGAAGCAGTGAAGTACTTGAAAAAAATAGGTTACAAGAAAATTCAAGCAATAGAAGCAAAAGTAAACAAAGGAATGACAGAAGCAGTAATAGATTTAGGAGGGGAAATAATAGGCCCAGTGGATTATGAAAAACGCTCAGGCATAGTAAGTTTCATTATTAAGAATACTGATGTCCATCAAATAGCTTTGTTGCTGAACGAGTTAGGAAGAGTTATGGTGCGTTCTGGAATGCATTGCGTTCACTCATGGTTCAACGCTCATGGTTTGAGAGGAAGCGTGCGAGCTTCTGCTTACTTGTACAACGACGAAGAAGATGTTGAAAAATTCGCTGAAACACTGGAAAAAGTAGTGAAACTAGTGGCGTGACCTTCTTCTCATAAGACGCTTTTTCTTACTAACATTCTTAAAATCTCTTTCAATGAACTTCTTAGACCTTACAGCATTCACAAACAACTCACTATCAGAAAGTTCTAAAGGAGGCTTTTCAAAACGTGAAACAGGAGTTACTTTTTTAAGAAGAGGATCCATTACTATCTTCCTTCCTCCTATCACGACCTCAGGAGCAGCATGGGAAGAGCTTATTTTAACAGGTTTTACATCAAGCCCTAATCGTCTTCCAAGAGCAGTGAACAAAGCAGTCATCGCAATACAATTTCCTTTCTTAGTCTTTGCAATATCACCAAGCAAAGTATTCCTAGAATAATAAGAAAAATGCTTGTCAACAGCAGGAGAAGAAGAAAAACCTTCTCCCTTAAAACGAAATCTTGTGTTATCAAGAGAAACAACTGTCCCCCCCTCTTTTTTAATAGCAGTACCTTCTCTCTCCCTCCTCTTAACTTCTTCTACTTCTTCTTTTGAAAAAAACTCCTTATACTCAGGAGAGAGGATTTGGAACCTTGGTATCATGAAAGAATAAAGAGTCTTCGCTATTTCTCCCTTAGGCGCTTTTTCCAAAGGGATATTTTGAGTCCTATTCCAATAATCCTTAAACTCTTTCAAAACCTTGTCAACATCCTTCCTACACTTGAACAAATCTTCAATGCTCTTACTCATGCTTTAAAATTAGAATATTTTAAGAATAAAAAACAGAAGGTAAGAAATAGGATTACTTTCCCACTATTAAAATATCTCCTACTGACTTTACTCTCTTGAACATTATGCTCTTCTTCTGAAGAGTCTTGACAAGCTCCTCTCTGGAAGTAGTAATCTTTTTCAAAGGCTCTGTAGTAATTCTTACAACGTCACCTGTCTCAACATTTAATATCACGTCATAAACTTTTCCAAGATATCTTCCGTTATCATCGTAAATGTTTAACCCATA
>JAJRYS010000015.1 GCA_024275665.1 archaeon
TAATTCTTTAAGGATATTTCAGGGAATTTGAATTTTTGCTTTGAGAAATCCCCTTTATTGAAAGTCTTGATAAACACTTCAGCAAGGCTTTTTGCTTCTTCTTCAAAGTCTTTATACCTGCCAACCACTTCTCCCCCAGGGCCTATTGCTTCTTCTTTTTTCAAAAATTCAGGAATTTTTAAATCCAAATTTATTGTGAAAGCACTGTCAATATCTGTTCTCCAATTAAGCTCGTATAAGAAAGTCTGACATACCTGCTCTATATGTTGTTTTTTCTTAGGCATGTATGGAGCTAAGAAAATGTTGAAAAAATCAAAACCAACCCCGCTTGCTACAAACTGTCTTGAAACGAATAGAACTCTTGCAGCATGGGACATTGCTACGTCTGCTTTTTTTGCTGGAGAAGTTCTAACAACTCCTGGAAGAGTGAACCCATGTTTTAAAAATTTTCTTAAATCATTTTGAAGAGCATAAGGGCTTATTGAGAAGTATTCAAGAGCATGAATATGCATGCTACTTCCTAAGTGAGCTTTGCTTATCTTGTCAGGTAGCACTTTGGTTAATACAAAGTCTTCTAATACTTCTCTGCCGAAAGACTCGCTTAATTCAAATGGGTTGTTTATACTGCTTCCTTCAATAATGTTCTTAATATCATATACTGGTATTCCTGCTCTTGTATAATTGTTCTGGGCTTTTACTAATTTTCTTTCAAGAAGATTAGCATTAACCAATTCCCTTATAAGTGCTGAGGAAATGTTTTTCAACTGGGCTCTTCTTATTTCTTTTTCAACTTCTAATGCTATTTCTTCAGCGACAGTTTTAGGAATTCTCGTTTCACGTAATAAGGATTGGACTATTCTGTCTTTGTTGAAAGTTTCCAAGACATTTCCCGAAGTCCTCACTTCTATTGAGTGGTAACTTTCAAACTGTAAGGCAGCTTCTTCATTTATCTTTCTCAGCGTACCAAGGATTCTTCTGTTGATTTCCAAGTCTGATAAATTCTCCCCAAGCCTTCCTTTAAGTTCCATTGCTGCTTTTGAAGCAATCCAAAAGCTAACTCCTGCTTGTTTGCATTTTTTAATAACAATGTTATCAGAGAGAGGCATGCTTTTATTAAACAGTTTCATTTTAATAAGTTCCTATGCAGTTGGATGAAGTTGATAAAAAAATTTTTGAAATCCTTAAAAAAGACGCTCGTATCTCATATACTGATCTTGCAAAGCAGTTGAAAGTATCAGATGTTGCTGCTAAGAAAAGAGTTGACAAATTAGTTGCAAACGGGCTCATAAAAAACTTCACTATAAATGTGAATTATGCTAAGATGGGGAAACCAATTCATGCGTTTGTCTTATTAAGGTGTTCTCCTAAGAGTTCTGGTAGAATAAAGGAAATTGTTTCAAAATCACTTAATGTGATAAGAGTATACAACTCCCTTGGTTCTTTTGATTTCATACTTGAAGTTGTTTCTGAAAACATTGAAAACTTAAGAGAGTTAGTTGAATCAAAAATAGGAAATATAAAGGATGTGATTGAGTTACAAACTTTAATAGTGATGCAATGATTTTGCTGAAATGCCCTGTGAAATCTACAGAGGACAAGCAGAAGATTAAAAAAGTCTTGGAGGCTCTTTTTTCAACAAAATTTGAGGAAGAAGCAGGTTTTTTGAAAGCAAGAATAAGTGAGGAGAGATTTAAAGAAGTTTGTGAAGAAAGCAATTCCATAGCATTTAAAGAGTTGATGAGGGATAAGAAAATTAAAATCAGTAAGATGGCTTTATTTTCAGGCAGGATAAATTTAGAAGACAGTCACCCGCTTGGGAGCATTGAAGTACTACTGGAATAGTTTAATAAACCTTTTTTTCTTATAAATACTTATGAATTCCAAGTATTTCATAATCGCATGCTTGCTTGTTTTTTCAATAGCGTCAGCAAGTGTTGCATTACTTGAGCCAGTACGAATAATGATGAATGAAGGGAAATACTTGGAAGATGGAAGTTATTTTGTAGGAGAATATGATCTTGGAAAAATAGGCCCTGGTCAGGAGCTTGACCTGGTTTTCAGTAGAAATACAGGCCCTAATGGGACTGAAAGTAAGGCTTCTATATTTTGGGAGAAAGCAACTTCAACAGTCCAGCAGTACTCTTATGAGATGAAAAGCGACAAAATAATATTGAAAATAATCATGCCAAAAGGTTATAGGGGAGTGTATGTTTTTAACGTTACAATGTTAGGAGTTGAAGTCGGCACAATAACTCCTCATACAATAACTTTCAAAGTTTTCGTGACTGAAGATGTTTATGAGTACTATTATGATGCTAATGCTGTTTCAATACAAGGGCAGACTATAATAATTCCTATATCAATAAAAAGTAATTCAATAGCAGAAGACGTATTGTTTTTTGACAACACGAAAGGAATGCCTTCAAAATGGATTCAACCCGTTTCTGTAAAAATGCCTCCTTTGTCACAGCATACTGTCATGATGAGGGTAACACCTAATGAAGAAGGTTTTTATGACGCAACTCTTCTTTCAAGACACGCAGGGTTCAATGATGCTCTTCCATTAAAACTGAGAGTGTATCCTGATTTCATGGCAAAAGCAAGAGCATTCAGTCAAGGGTTTTCAATAACGGCAATAATCCTGCAACCTTTTTACTCTTTAATATCTTTCATGACCTCCCTATGAAATAACAATTCATGATGACTGAAAATGATTTTTTCAAAGAAATTATAAGAGAGATAGTTGATGGAATAATTACGAATAAGAAGCAATTAGAGAAAAGGAAAGCAGCGCTATCTCATAAGTATGGGCTTGAAAAAATTCCATCTAATGCAGATATTCTTGAAAAGATTCCGGATAAGCAAAGATTTGTTGATCTTCTGAAGAAAAAGCCAAGTCGAACTCTTTCAGGAGTTACAGTTGTGGCAATAATGACAAAGCCGTCTCCTTGCCCTCATGGGAAATGTGTTTATTGCCCAGGAGGAGTTGATGTTAATACTCCACAGAGTTATACTGGTCACGAGCCAGCAGCCATGAGAGGAGCACAGTATTCTTACGCCTCCTTCAGGCAAACAACAGAAAGGATAAGGCAGTTAGAAGCAATAGGGCACCCTACTGATAAGATTGAATTGATAATAATGGGAGGCACGTTCACAGCACAGCCAATAGAATACCAGAAAGAATTTGTTAAAGGTGCTTTTGATGCCTTGAATGAGAAAAAAGCAAGCTCTCTTGAACAAGCTATTAAATGGAATGAAAAAGCAAGACACAGATGTGTTGGCCTTACAGTAGAAACTCGTCCTGACTGGTGTTTTGAAAAACAAATAAACACAATCCTGGATTATGGAACAACAAGAGTAGAATTAGGAGTGCAACATCCTGATGATGGGATTTATGAAAAGATTAAAAGAGGGCATACTGTTGAAGACGTGGCTAAATCGACTCAGTTGCTGAAAGACAGTTTTTTTAAAATAAACTACCACTTAATGCCTGGCTTGCCTGGCAGTAGTTTTGAAAAAGACCTTGAAATGTTCAAAACAATTTTTGAAGATGATAAGTTCAAACCAGACATGCTGAAAATATACCCTTGCCTTCTCATAAAACCAGAGTACGGAAAGACTGAGCTTTATGAAATGTGGGAAAAAGGTGAATGGAAGCCTTATTCTGACGAGGAAGCAGCAGAATTAATAGCAGAAGCGACTAAACTCTTCCCAAAATGGGTTAGGGTAATGCGTATTCAAAGAGACATTCCAGCAAAACTAATACTAGCCGGAGTAAAGCATGGTAACTTAAGGCAAATGATAGATGAAAAACTAAAGGAGAAAAAAATTAACTGCAATTGCATTAGATGCAGAGAAATAAGAGATGAGCAAGTAACAGAGCCTGTTCTGAGAACAGAACGCTACACTGCTTCAGGAGGAGAAGAATATTTCATTTCATTAGAGGACAAGGAAAAAGACAAGCTCATTGGTTTTGTTCGTCTCAGAAAACCTTACAAACCTTTCAGAAAAGAAATAGGAGAGAATACTGTTGGCATTAGAGAGCTTCACGTGTATGGGCCTTCTCTTAGGATTGGTGAAAAACCAGAAGAAGAAGCTCAGCACAAAGGATTTGGAAGAATGCTTGTAAAGGAAGCAGAAAGAATAGCATTAGAAGAAATTGATGCGAGAGAAATGCTCATAATATCGGGCGTGGGAGTGCGTGAGTATTATCGTTCAATAGGATATGATTTAAAAGGAGTTTACATGGCGAAAGCATTAAAATAACAACAAGGGTTATAATTGCAAGTGATAAGGGAGGTTGGAATGTACTCTGATAAGGCTAGGAAAGTAATAGGCGAGGCAAAGCCAGGGGATTTTATTAGAGTGAAAAAGAAAGAAAAAACATACGAAGGAATCTTAATGCCCTCTCCTGACTTCTCCGATTCTAATACTATTGTTCTGAAATTAAAAAACGGCTACAACATAGGGATAATGATTGACTCTGTTACTGCTGTTGAAAAATTAAAGTCAAAGACTGAGAAGAAAAAACCTAAGCGCTTGAAGTTTGATGAGAAAAAGCCAGCGGTTTCTTTAGTCACTACCGGAGGGACTATTACTTCTAAAGTTGATTACGAGACAGGAGGAGTAACTTCTTTGATGAGCGCAGAGGAACTCCTCAACCTTGCTCCTGAATTAAGAGAATACGTGAACATAATTGATATCATAACTCCTTTCAACAGGATGAGTGAAAGCATCAGCTTTAAGGATTATGAAGAACTTGCTAAGGCTGTTGCAAAAGAACTGAAGAAAGCGCAAGGAGTAATAGTGACTCATGGTACTGATACTCTTCATTATACTGCTGCTGCTCTTTCTTTTGCTCTTAAGACGCCGAAACCAGTAGTGCTTACTGGAGCTCAGAGAAGTTCTGATAGGCCTTCTTCAGATGCTGCTATGAACTTATTATGCTCTGCTCATGCAGCTGTCTCAGATATGGCAGAAGTTGGAATAGTAATGCATGCCACAAGCAATGACGATTATTGCTACTTCTTGAGAGGAACTAAGGTTAAGAAAATGCATTCAAGCAGGCGTGACGCGTTCAGGCCAATAAATGCATTACCTTTAGCTAAGGTATTCCCTGATGGTAGGATTGAAAAAATAAGCGAATACAGGAAAAGAAGAGAAGACCCAGTTGAAGTTTTTCCAAAGTTTGAGAATAAGGTTGCTCTTGTAAAATTTGCTCCTAATCTTTCTCCTGAAGTAATAGACTTTTACGTTAGTAAAGGGTATAAGGGGATTGTCATAGAAGCAACTGGATTAGGGCAAGTGGCTTTGAACACTCATGATAAAGAAAAGTCATGGTTGCCTTCAATTAAGAACGCAATTGACAAAGGGATTGTCATGTGTTTTGCACCGCAGACTAACTACGGAAGACTTGACCCTTTTGTTTACGCAGAAGCAAGAAGGTATTACGAAACAGGAGTATTATTTCTTGAGGACATGCTTCCTGAAACAGCATATGTAAAACTTGCATGGGTGCTTGCTAATACGAAAAGTGTTGAAGAAGCCAAGGGAAGAATGCTTGAAGACATTGCAGGAGAGGTAAGTAACAGGATGTTGTTTGAAACGTTCTTGTATTAAGAGTGGTTGAAATGATAATAGGAATAACAGGCCTTTCAAGAAGCGGTAAAGACACAGCAGCTAAGTACATTTCTGAGAAATATGGTTTTGTTCATCTTGATTTTTACAGGGACGTGTTGTTAAAAGAAGCTAAGAAGAGAGGAATAAAAGAAGATGATAAGATGAGCATGTCTCTTCTTGGTGATGACTTAAGAGCAGAAGCAGGAATGGGAGTGCTTGCTAAATTGTTGTTGAAGAAAATGGAAGAAGGGAAAGATTACGTGATTACCGGTTTTCGTTCCCCTGAAGAAGTTGACTTCATAAGAAACGAGTGTGAAGATGACTTCTGGCTGATAGAGATAAATGCTGCGAAGATGACTCGCTTCAGCAGAAAAAATGAAAAAGACCCTCAGACGATGAATGAGTTTTTCCAAAGGGATATGAGTGATATTTACAACAAGGGGCTGAGCAAGGTTCTTAAAATGGCAGACATAAGAATAAATAATGACAGTAGTATTGAGGAGTTTTATGAAAACCTTGACTCATTGATGAAGAAAATAGGTGCATTGAAGTGATTAAGGATTATGAAAAGCTCGGGCTTAAAGTAGGGCTTGAGTTTCACCAAAGACTTGACACTCACAAGCTTTTCTGCAAATGTTCTTCTGATATGATTGAAGAAGGGGAAGCTTTTGAACTGAGAAGAAAATTAAGGCCAGTAGTTGGTGAGATGGGAGAAGTTGACCCAGCAGCTTTGCTTGAGTCAATGAAAGACAGAACTTTTGTTTATCATGGTTTTAAGAACTCTTCCTGTCTTGTTGAAGCAGATGAGTCTCCTCCTGAAGAAATCAACAGAGAAGCGTTAGACATAGCACTAGAAATAGCTCTACTACTGAACTGTGACGTGGTTGACGAAGTGCATGTGATGAGGAAGACAGTGATAGATGGAAGTAATACTTCTGGTTTTCAGAGAACAATGATGATAGGGGAGAAGGGGAGGATTGAAACAAGTCAAGGAAGAGTAGAAATTACCGGAGTATTTCTGGAAGAAGAAGCAGCAGGTGTAATAGGAGAAAGAGGAAAGGAGAAGGAATACAGGCTTGATCGATTAGGTATTCCGTTAGTGGAAATATCCACTGGGGTAATGAAAGCAAATCCTGACCAAGTTCAAAAAACAGCACTGGCTTTGGGTACTTTGCTTAGGATTACTGGGAAAGTGAAAAGAGGCCTTGGCACTATAAGGCAGGATGTGAATGTGTCAATAAAAGAAGGAGCTCGTGTTGAGATAAAAGGAGTGCAAGACATTCGTTTGCTGAAAACAATAATAGAAAAAGAAGTGCAAAGACAATTAAGATTGGTAGAGTTAAGGAGAGAGTTTGAGAAGAGAAGAATAAGGAAACTGAAGCCGAAAGTTATTGATTTCACTGATTACTTTAAGAACACAGAGTCAAAGCTAATACTTAAAGGAATGAAGGAAGGTAAGAAAGTATCTGGAATCATCTTGCCAAACTTCAAAGGCTTGCTCGGGTTTAATCTAACTCCTGAGAGAAGATTTGGAACAGAATTAGCGGGAGTAGTAAAGGTTCTCGGGGTTAAGGGAATCATTCACTCTGACGAGGACTTGTCAAAATACAAGATTGCTGAACAAGTGAAAAAGATTAGAAAAGATTGTAAGATGAAGGAAAAAGACGCGCTTGTGCTAGTGATAATAGAAGAGGAGAAAGCAGGTAAAGTGTTTGAACAACTAGTTGAAAGAATTAACAGGGTGCTGGAAGGAGTTCCTGAAGAAACACGCAAAGCGCTTCCTGATGGCAATACGGAGTTCATGCGTTCTCTTGCAGGAGCACACCGCATGTACCCTGAAACAGACGTTCCACCTGTTTTGATTACAAAACAAAGAATTGAAAAGATAAGAAAACAGTTGCCTGAAAGGCCAGAGAAACTGCTTGAAAGATTCATTTCTCTTGGGCTTAGTAAAGAGCTTGCTAATAAGATGATTTTGTCAAAGAAACTCCGATTCTTCCAAAAAGCGTTGGAAACAAAAGCTAATCCAGTGCTCATAGCAACTGTTCTTGAAGACAGGCTTACTGAGTTAAGAAGGGAAGGAGTGAAAGTGGAAGCAGTAAAAGAAGAAGACTTGCTTAGTATGTTCAAAGCAGTCGTTGAAGAAAAACTCTCAAAAGAAGCAATCCCAGAAGTCATAAGGTTACTAGCAGAAGGAGAGAATTTTGAAAACGTTTTGAAAAAGTTTGAGAAGATACCAGAAGAAGAATTGTTGAAAAAAGCAAAGGAATTGTTAGAAAAATTAAAAGAAACAGAAGAGAGTAAAAAGTTTAAAGTATTAATGGGTTTGATGATGAAAGAGTTCAGAGGAAAAGCAGACGGAAGAATAATTGCGAAAGTAGTGAGAGAAGTGCTCAAGTGATTTCTTTTTTCATTTGACAACTCTTACAGATTTCTCCTGATGTTGGTTCTCCGCAAACCTTGCAAGCATTTACTTCTCCTACTTCTTGGAAGTGCTCTTTTAAAATTGGAAGCAGTTTGTCGAAGCTGTGCAATATGCCGAGTTTTGTTCCAGGGTGTTTTTCTTCCATCATGTTCAAGCATTCTCTTACAGTGCTCCTGAAAGCTTCTCCAGCATAAGGGCATTCAACATCAGAGTACTTTATCCCCGTTAGCAAAGCGTATAAGACGTTTTCCTTCTCACTGCACTCTCTTAATGGTTTTATCCTTTGAACAAACCTATCATCTTCTACTATTCCTACCACTGGTCCTGCTCTTGCAAGCCGTAATAATTCAGAGCGGGTGAAGTTCATTAAGATCATTTGCGTTTCGTCATCAAGATTATGGCCTATTGCAAGTTTGTCAGCATTTATCCTTCTTGCTGCTTTGTTCAACAAACTCCTTCTGAACACCCCGCAATAACTACAAGCAGGTCTTTTTCTTTTTTTAACAGTTTCATTAAGTGTTTTGCCATACTCTTCTTTAAAAGAAAATACGTGCAAGGGAATGTTAAGTTCTTTGCATAATTTTTCAACATAAGGAATTGTTTTATCTCTGTATCCTTTAATACCTTCATCTATCAGTACTGCTTCTACGTTGTAACGCATTTTATGAAGCAGGTATAATAATACGAGGGAATCCTTTCCTCCACTCACTCCCACTGCTACTTTGTCCTTTCTTCTAAGCATGCTGTTTTTTACTATTGTTCTCCTTACTCTTTTCTCATAAAATAAGGTGAAATGTTTTTCGCAGAGCTTTTTATTAGCGTATTTCAATTCGATTACTGCTTTCTTATTGCACAAAGAGCATTTCACTTTAATCATCCGCCGCTGATTACTGGGAACAGTTTTATCTTATCTCCTTCTTTCAGTTTTTCATCACTTAATACGATCTTACCATTGCGTGAGAAAACGTATTCCTCTTCTTTTGCATTTATTTTCTCCAGCAAGCTTTTCATCCTGCTATTATCAGGCAGTGTTATTTTCTTTTTTTTGTCTCTTATAATGACCTCTACTTTCATTTTTTGTTCACCCTGGTATTTCCGAATCCCTCCATACTAGTTCAAGAAAATCTTTCACATGCAGAGCCATTTCAGCATTGTTAACCCAAGCAGCTACTACTGGTATTACTGGAGCAATTAAAATTTCCGAGTCGTCGCTCACCACATCAATTCCATGTATTTTATTCCGTACTCTTATTACTCCTATCTTCCTGAATTTTTTAATGTTAGAATTTTTTTCAGTAGCTATTCTTATTTGTATTTTCCTCTTTTTTGCTTCTTCTAACTCTGGCATTAATTCTTCTAACAACTGAATGTCAGGGGTGTTTATTAGCAGTTCTTTCCTGCATCTTTTTATCATCTCTTTTAACTGCTGCATTACAGAAGAGTAACCTCTTATGCCCCATATCAATGCTGGTTCTACATTTTTCTTCTTAGTATTATTTATTTTATCAAATTCTTTTAGTATGCCTTTTTTAGCTTGTTTTAATTCTTCTATTATCTTTTGTTCTGTTTGCGCTAGTGCTTTTTTTGGTTCTACTGCTTTGAAAAGCAAAGGTCTTCCTTTTTGAATTTCAACAAATCCTTTCTCATTAAGGCTTTCAAGAACCCCGTACAGGTTTGAGCGTGGAACATCGCATATTTGAGAAAGTTCAGTAACATTGCCTATGCCAATACTTGCTAAGGCAGAGTAGGCTCTTGCTTCGTAGTCAGTCAAGCCGAACAGTCTTAACTTTTCAAGAATATTATTAGCCATAATCAACACCAGTTAAATGTTGTTTTTTTAGCAACAATATTTATATAAATATTCTTTGATAAAAGCCTATTGGTTAATATGAGGATTCTTGAGCAAACCCTTTCATTATGCCCGCAGTGCGTAGAAGAGAAGAAGTTTGACAAAATGGTCATTCCAGCTACTATTTATGAGGAAAATGGAAAAGTGATGATCAAAAAAACATGCCCAGAGCACGGAGAAACTACTGATGTTTATTGGGAAGATTATGAAATGTATGATAAAGCTAAAAAGTATGAGAACAAAAAATGGGTAAAAATACAAAACCCTCAAATAAGCAAGCCAATAGAAGAAATAAAATGTCCAGCAGATTGTGGATTGTGTTCTCTCCATAAGTCGCATACTGCTCTTGCTAATATCGTTCTCACTAATAGGTGTGATTTGTCATGCTGGTATTGCTTCTTCTATCAAAAACAGAATGAGCCAGTATATGAACCTTCACTTGAGCAAATAAGAAAAATGTTTGAAGTTCTGAAAAATCAAAAACCTGTGCCAAATAATGCCATACAACTAACTGGTGGAGAGCCAACAATGAGAGAGGACTTAGTAGAAATTGTGAGAATGGCTAAAAAAATGGGTTTTGACCACATCCAAGTAAACACTAACTGCGTTAGCATTGCAAGGAATCCAGAACTAGCAAAAGAATTAGTAGAAGCAGGAGCAAACGTCTTTTACGCGAGTTTTGACGGCATGACTCCTGAGACTAATATCAAGAATTATTGGGAATTTCCAAAAGCTCTTGAAAACTTTAGAAAAGCAAAAGCAGGAATAGTGTTAGTTCCTACTGTTATTAATGGAGTCAATGACAGCCAGTTGGGAGACATAGTGAGGTTTGCTATGGGCAATCTTGACGTAGTAAGAGGAATAGACTTCCAGCCAGTTTCTCTTGTTGGAATGATGCCAAGAGAAGAAAGAGAAAAACAAAGGATAACAATA
>JAJRYS010000016.1 GCA_024275665.1 archaeon
ACAACAGCAGGAACTCAGAAC
Organism: archaeon; assembly: GCA_024275665.1. Classification (GTDB taxonomy): domain Archaea; phylum B1Sed10-29; class B1Sed10-29; order B1Sed10-29; family JAJRYS01; genus JAJRYS01. The sequence goes on from JAJRYS010000016.1 coordinate 22, forward strand.
GTCAAGGAAGGTGACACAGTAAGCGGCGTGAAGATCGTGAAGATCAACGTGCCTGAATACACTGTGTCAGGAGCAGTGACAGGAACATACTACACTAAGAAAGACGCTAGCTTCACAGAAGCAAACATAATAAAAGACACCGACGCAATCACAACCACTTACGCAATCGTAGTCGGTGGTCCGTTCGTGAACAGCGTCGCTAAGCAGATGACAGCAGCTGACCTCATAACAAAAGAAGGAGCAAGCTACGTCTATGCTGAAGGCGACAAGCTCTTAGTCGCTGGTTACTCAGCAACAGACACAATGGCAGCTGCAAACGAGTTAATAGCACTGCTCAAAGCATAAGCAGCGAACGCAAAACCATTAAAAGGGATTTTCTGAAATCCCTTTTCTTTCAATCTTTTTTTGTTTTTCTCACTCCTGGCTTAGTTTTTAGAATCAGTTAAGAAGAAGGACAATGCGCTTGTTTTATTCCCTCAAGCCCGAACATCTTGGCTCTGGGCAGGCATGACTTGCATAAGTAACGGAGTTCACAGTGCTTGCATTCTTCCAGATTATCAGGCTTGTATTTCATGCTTAATTCTTCGTGCTTATTTTTTATGCTTTTTATTCTGTCTTTTAACACATTACCTAAAAAGTACTCTCTTGCGAATATGCAAGGGAAAGCATTACCATGAGGGTCTATTGCGAGGTGAGTGGCCCAACAGTTGTCATAGTTTTTACTAACAACCCATCTCCTAGCAGGGTTTCTAGGCATTCTGAATCCTTTGTTTTTCTTCTTCTCAAGGTTGACTGCATTACCATACCCTATTATGAGAGAACTCTTGGTGGGAATTCCTCTTGCTTTGAAATACTTACTTGTGAAAGAGTAATCATTCTCGTTTATTCCTGGGATTAGGGGTATTTCTACGCTTACTCTGAACCCTTCTTTTTTCATTGATAAGATGTTATTAAGTGTTTTCTCGAACAAGCCATTAACTGTTATTTTTTCATACGTTTCTTTGTTGAGAGAATAAAAAGACACTCTGAAAGTTAATTTGTCCTTGTATTCTTCAAATTTGTCAAGATTATTTACAAGACTACCATTTGTGAATATTTGTATTTTGTTAGCGTGCTCAAGAGCGGTAATAACATATTCATAGAGATTCGGAACGGTGAAAGGTTCCCCTCCTGTTAATTGAATCAAGTGAATAGAATATTCTCTATTCAACTCACTCAATGCTTTTTTAAAATCACTTAGACTTATTGTGTGTTCATCTTTTCTGTAAGGATTATTGTAACAGTGAATGCACTTGTAATTGCACTTGTTTGTTATTTCAAAAAATAGAAGATTTATCTCACCAAACTCCCATGCAGGGAGCTCCTTGCATTCTTTTTCCATTAATTTTTTTATTTCCCCAGGTATTTCTTCATCCTTTTTGAAAAACATTACTTGATCTCCAAGCAGTAGTGCTTTGTTTTTTCTTCCCTCGCATTCATCCCAGTACATGGGCTCACTTTTTTCAATAATCCTAACAAGTTCTTCCGCTGCTTTTTTTATTTCCTCATTGAATTTTTCGATTTTTTCTTCTCTTTCTTCTTTTGTTTTTGGTTTTCCTATTTTCGAACTCCATTCATCCCATGCTTTGTCGAACTCTTCATCTTCTATCTTATCTGCCTTGAAATAATATTTTACTTTATCAGCTGGAAAATTGACAGCTGTTTCTTGCATCATCTTGCATACCAATGCTTTTTTTAGTCCTGTTACTTTGTCCATGACTCTTACTAACTGATCTACATCCACTTCTTTTATTAATGAGTAATACTCAGAAGGCATTATATTGAGAGCATAAAAATTTTCTACTGGTTCTATTATCTTTACTCTTTTGCCAGCAAGTTCACATAATATTTTTCTTGCTGTAACTTGATAATAATCAGATACAAGGTGATTTGATTTTTGTCCATCTGCTCTTGGAACTACTGTGGTGAAGAAGTTTGTTTCTTTTCTTTTTATTTTTCCGTTTTTTAGTTTTACGTGGTCTCCTTGGTAGAATAGGCTGGTGGCGTTTGGTAGTACGCAGAATGGTGTGCCTTGTTCTCTTGCTAGTATTGCTGCGTGTGACAGCATGCCTCCTGTCTCTGTTATCAAACCACTGAACTCTTTAGTATAATAAATCTCTTTAGGCGTAAAAAAATTAACTAGTCTGATGTTGAATCCTTTTTCGATGAAATTGTTGACGTGTTCTTCTACTTTTTCTTCATATTCTTCTTTTGTTATTTTGAATACTTTAGCATTTTCTATCTTTCTTAAATAAATCACTCTTCCTTCAAGATTCCCTTGGAAATAAACTGGTTCATATTCTTCTTTTACAAGAGAAGGGATACATGATTCTGACAAATAGTAACTAGGTGGGCAACTCATAGTTATCCCTTTTTAATTTAGATTACTTGTCATCTTTTTCGCGTTCATAATCATCGGGACCACATTCATCGTCATAACAAGGATCACAGTCATAGTCTGGGCTGCATTCATAGTTGCCTGGTTCACATCCTAAACTGCGTTCAAATTCACTTTCATGTGTGTTTAATAGGTCAGCCATCCAACCCACTTCTCCTTTCAATTTTTCTATTTAAAATTTGTAGGAGAAGAATTAATAAATGTTTGGTTTAATATTTAATTAAAATAAAAATTAAGAAAGGGTGATGTGTCTTGAACTCACGTTTAAAACTTTTCATAATAATCTTGTTGTTCGTGGGAGTACTTGTGAACGTTTATTTGTTATTAACTCCGAAGCCTAACGTAGCATGCTTTTATGATGCTTGTTTTTACTCGTGGGAAGCACAGCCAGAGCAGGCTTTCAAAAGATTTCTGAACAACCATGATAACATTCTACTCATTGCAGAAGGGGATGAAGGCCAGAAGACTCAGACTACCATGTTCGTTGACTTAGTGTTTGCGCAGTTGTCAGCTGACCTTGTCAGAATTGGTAAGAACGTCACGCTCGTTGGGGTAGGATTGAAAGAAGGAAAGCCAGTGTCTTGTCATTATGAAGTGTTCAACGGTTCTAACTTTACGAGTGTTAACAAGAGCGTTGAGTACTGCGTTTCCCTTGAACAAGGAGAAGGAGTGTTGTTCTTGAAATATCCCTCTTTCAGCAAGGATGAGGTTTGGATAAGCCCTGAAAGAGTAGTGGTAAGAGCTGAGAGCGGCAAGCACTTGTACGCTGTTACGCAAATACTCCACGAGTGGATCAAACAAGCATGAGGTTTTCTTAATGAAAGAAGTAACAGTCATAGTTCCTGCTTTCAACGAAGAAGAAAGGATTGCAAGAGTGCTTGGAAAACTGAAGAAGAAAGGATTAAACACGATTGTAATAGATGATGGTTCTACTGACAAAACTGCTTTAATAGCTTCCAAGCACGCTACAGTGTTTTCTTACAAACCCAATCATGGCAAGGGCTTTGCAATGCGTTACGGAGCAAGCAAGGCCAGGACCAAGTACGTCGTGTTCTTCGAAGGAGATGACCAGTTATTCGTTGAAGACATTGACAAGATAGTTGAAAAACTCAAGCAAGGAAACGACTTGGTATGGGGCAGGAGGGACTTGTCAGTTATTCCGTGGCCTAGGAGAGTGAACAACGTCTTGACTACTCTTGCATTGTTCTTTGCTACTGGCAGGGTGATAAGAGACCCTCTCAGTGGCTTCATAGGCGCTGACAGGAAGAAGTTCCTGGCACTTGGGCTGAAGGAAGACAGATTTAACATAGAATCAGAGATTCACTTCAAAGCAGTCAAGCACGGGTTGAAACAAGACACAGTGCCTATAAGAATAAAGTATCATTGTAAGAAGAAGTTTTCTTTCAACAAGCTGAACTGGAAGCAAAGCGCTTTAATAATAGCTTTCTTGTTCAAACTAGTGTTGTGGCGAAGAGCATGAAGCAAGTTTACTTGATAATAATAGCGTTGCTTGTGGTAAGCGTTTTCATAATGCTTGGATACCAAGTTGAGAATTATCCATTAACAAGAATGAGAATAGGCAACGTTACAATAATGAATGATGCAACATTTTTCAGCGTTTCGATCTACTCTGAGAAAGCAAGTAATGTTACTGTTGTTGAAGAAGTGAATGGAGCAATAGTGCTTGAGAGAAGAGAAGAGTTGAATGCTTTTGAAGAAAAAACAATCTCTTTTAATGCGTCATTGCAGAAAGGAGAGAATACAGTAATGGTGATGGCTTACTACAATGACGCTGAGTATAATGGTTATGGGTCAAAGGTTAATCCGTATTATGTTTTCTTCAAGGTGGTAGCGTGAAAAAGCAGACAGCAGTGTTGTTGATTGCAGTTGTTTTGGCTTCGTTGTTCATCAGGCTTTATCCAGTGGTTTTGAACGATGACTTGTTGAAGTATGATTCTTATTATCACGTTAGAATAGCAGAATGGGTTAAAGAAGAGGGTACAGTCCCTATGATAGAACCTTGGCCTGTTGGAGGAAAACCCCATGTGTACCCTCCTTTGTATCACTTGCTGTTGGTGTTTTTTTCTTTCTTCATCCCGTTAATGGTTAGTATTAAACTCTTACTTCCAATCATTTCAGGATTGCTTCCATTAGCAGTGTTCTGGTTTGCGAGGAAGTACTGGAGTGAAGAGGCTTCGTTGCTTGCAGCAGCATTCGTAGCATTTAATCCTTTCTTAATCAATGCTTCTTTTGACTCCCCGCAAGCAATAAGTTTCTTGTTATTACTCCCAGTATTTTATTACGTTCTCAGAGGAAAGTATTACCTTTCTTCTGTTTTCTTGGCTTTAATGCTATTAACGAATCCGTTTTCCGGGTTCCTCTTGTCTTTGTTCTTCATTGTTTTTCTTGTTATTGAGAAAAAGGCGAGAGAACTTAACAAAGTGCTACTGCTTCCTCTTGCTGTTTTCTTAGCATGGTATGCTCCGAGAGGGGCTCTTAGTAATTTTTCAACAATGGTCGTTGGCTTCATTATCAAAGAAGTAAAGCCAGAAGCGTTCTTGAATGTGTTCTTGTTAGTACCTGCTTTCATTGTGTTGTTCTTGACAAGAGCAAGGAATTCTTTTGAAAGATTTTGGTATTTGTTTTCGTGTTTCTTCTTGTTATTGTACTTGTCAGTGTTCGTGTCACCTGCTCTGCATCCGTGGAGGCATGATGCTTTCATAATGCTAGGGGTTTCAATGCTTGCTGGAAAGCTGTTTTCAAAAGCCACTAATACTAAGAAACTATTAGCGTTGTTAGTGTTTTCTTTCTTCTTGCTAGCGCAGTTGAATGTGTTCGTTCATTCCAATGCTTTCAAGCCAATACTTTCAGAATCTGATTTTGATTCCATGAAGTACTTGAATGGTGGTGTGCTATCTGATCATGATTACTGCGCTACTGCAATCACATTGTACAACATTTCTTGTTTTACAGATGTTGCCTTTGATGTTTCCTTTGATCCTACCAGGGCTTATGAGTTTGAAGAGTTTTTCTGGGCTAGCAAGCCAAAACAAATGCAAAGAGTGATAACAGAATATTCTCCTGATGTTGTGGTGTTCGCGCGTAATGACTGGGGAGCGTTAGTATTAAATGAATTGAATGTGAATAAGACTTACGAATCATGGCAATGCATTGGTAATTTCTGTCTAAAACCTACGAGCGTTTATGAGGTGTGATGATTTGAACAAGAGACTAGTGTTGCTTGCAGTGTTTTTCTTCTTACTGTTTTCAGCCCCGCAATTCTTAAGAAATTATGTTTACGGAGGCACTATTATAGGAACTACTAGTTATTACCACGTGCGAATGGCTGAAATGATTTCAAAAAATCAGCTTTATGACCCTCTTTCTTTTGGCGGAAGATTTTACACTTACCCTCCTGGCTTCCACTTACTGCTGTCTTTCTTGCTGCCGATTAAAGACTTCTTGCTTCCTTTGTTCGGAATAGGGGGGATTATCTTAGCTTATTATTTTGCAAGACAACTAGGATTAAGTGATGAAGAGTCTTTGTTTTCAGCAGCGTTACTCGGACTGATACCAGGATATGTTTACTTGTCAGGGCATTTGAATCCAAGACTTCCAGCAATACTGTGTTTGATTGCTTCTTATTACTTTTTGATGAGGAAAGAGCCTGAAGCAAAGTATTATGCTTCTGTCTTTTATGCATTTTCACTGATTACTCATCCTTTTGCAGCGACTGTTGGAGGCATCATGGCTTTCTTGTTGTTCTGGAGGAATAAGAAGAGAGTGCTTGTAAGCTATTCACTTTCTGCTTCCTTATTCATACTTGCTTGGTTGCTTCCGTTAGTAATGTCACACGGCCTGCCTTCAAGAGTTGATTTTTACACAGTGTACATTGAGTTAAAGTCAGGGATTCAGTACTTCGTATTCGAAGCAAGAGTAGTGAGTGATACTATTGGTGCTTTCACTTGGCTTATGGCGTTGTATTCTGCTTTCAAATTCAAGACAAAACAAGTTAATTTCTTAAAATTGTGGTTGTTTTTGGGAATAGTGGTTTCTCTAAGCATTGGTAACAGGCTTAATGAAATGCTTTACTTCCCAATAGCAATGCTTGCTGCTAAGACTTTCGTAACAAGCTGGCATAAGTTTCTTGACACTCTTCACTTGACTTACTTTGTCCAAGACCTGAAGTTTTGGACTGCTTTGTTTTTCATTTACTCCTCAATCATAGGCATACTCGCAGCAGGGGCTTTACTTTATTTCCCTCCTTCCCCAGCAGAGTATCATGCAATGGAGTGGATTAAGGATAATACTCCTAAGAACGCTGTTATCATGGGCTACTGGCAGGACGGGCATTGGATCAGTGGCATTGCTGAGAGAAAGAATGTGATTGACGCTTACGCAGAATACGGCCCTAACGTTGATGAAAGGTACCAGGACATGCTTAACGTTATGGAAGGAACAGACTTGGACAGGGCTCTTAATTCTTTAAAAAAGTACAATGTTTCTTACATTTACTATCCGTTAATAAACACAATATATTGCGATGGTTTTACTTCTCTCACCAAGTATTCTTACTTCAAGCTAGTATTCCACGAAGACCACAAGTTCGTTTATAAAGTTGATTATTCTGGCAAGTCACAGCCATTTGACTTATGCAAGAACTACGTTAATAACACTCTTTAATTCCCAAACAGCCAGTCAACAACAGTCGTAGCATAACATCCTTTTGGAAGAGAAAAACGCAGCACGTAATAATGCTTACTGCATTCTTCCCCCTCCCCTATTATTTCAAAATCAGTTAATTCTATGAATAACTTTCTTCTCTTTCCTTTTGAACTTGCTTCAGGCATGCTTTTTATTCTAAAATCGCTTTGCTTTAGTCCTTCTTCTCTGAGTATTTCTTCTTCTAACTCGTTTTCAGGCTCTAACTCGTAACCGTATAATGGCCCTTCTTCTAGTTCTAATTCCTTTTCAATCACTCTTTCCAAGAACTTGTTGAACAAGTAAGACTGGTAAGCATGGACGAACATTATTTTCAAAAACCGTGGTAGTTTCCTAAGTGCGCCTATAAAGTCATTAGGATGCTGTGACAAGTGCGCTAGCATCATGCGCTCGAACTTTAATCCTTTTGGGAAGTATTGCAAGGCTTTTTTGAAATCCTCTTCTTCTACAAGCTTCTTCCTTGCTTGTTTTGCTTCTTCTGATTCTTTTTCAAAAACCTTGGTCAAGTAAATCATTACTGCTTCCTTGAAGTTCCCTTTCACAATCTCCTTGCCTACTAAGTGAGTTATTGGCCTAACTCCTCCGAATCGTTGCACTCCGAAAAAATTAGGAATTCTTTTCTCTTCTCTTGGTGGTTTGTCTGAAAAGACTTTCAAAGTAAACCTATTCCCAAGCAAGTCACCTAGCTCTACTCTATCATCAGAATGATAAAGAGGCAATATTCTTGCGTCCCTTATGCTGATTTTTTCCAAGTCTTCTGGTTTTGCGTTCCAAATACTAATACGTTGAGTAGTCCATGCTTTCTTATCCTTCATACCAGCGTAGCCAATGCGTTTGCGTGAAACATGAAGCTTCTTAGCAATCTTGTTAATCAGTAACAAGTTGTCCCAGTTTTTCTTCTCAAGAAAGCATACTAAGTGCTCTCCCTTGCTTTTCTCATCAAACGCAGGACTAGAGCCGACCTCCAGGATTTTGTCCTCTGGAGTAATCTCCTCTACTATGAAATCCTCTGCTGTTTTCTTAATAGAGTACATGACAATCATTTACTTGTATCTGAGCATTGCGCCGATACTCGTCGAATGCTTTCTGTTTACTTGTATCTGAGCATTGCGCCGATTCCACCAAAGGCTTTGAAGAATTGTTCTCCTTCAACAGTGTCGGTTGAAATCATTTCAATCTCAGCGTCTGTTTGTTCTGCGAGTTCTCCTAACTCTTCTATCTTCTCCTCTGGCAAGCCTTCTGACACCAGCAGGATTCTCACTTTTCCTTCTATTAATGCTTCTTTGACTTGTTTCTCCCCATAAGTAGCAAGTCCTCCTGTCACTGCTTCTTTTATGAAGTTATCAACGAGTTCTTTTTCTTTCCTAGTCTCAAGTTCTTTCACTACTTCTCCTGCTTTTTCAACAAGCTCGCGTATTCCAAACTCGTCAGTATAACTAGTGTCAACAATTGCTGCTATTTTATTCTTCACGTTGTTAAACAAGTAGTCTTTTTTCACGAAGTCTTCTTTCGTTGGTCCTGGTCCTCCTATTATCACTGCTTTTATCTTAGAATCAGCAAAGTAATTGTTAGCAAGCTCCCCTATTCTCTTGAAAAAATCATGAGCAGCTCCTTCTATCAAACGAGTGAAACGCATTGCTGACTGTCCTCCCTTGTGGTGTTTTCCAGGAACTCCTGAAGTAATCTGCTTCAAAATAGTAGTCTTCTTGCCTTTGAGAGTAGCGAAAGTAGCTTCCCTCCTATCCATTACCAATAATCCGTATTCGTCTTTCTTCCCTATCAACTCTTCTAACGGCTCTGTGAAGAAAGTAGAGTCACACCTGTATATTGACACGTTAACATCCTCAGGAGGAGTGATAGTGAATAATTGTATCTTCCCGTCAATATTGCCACAGAAAATAGCAACACCATGTTCTGGTGGCTTGTGAACTCCTTTCAACACTCCTATTATCTTGTCAATGGCTGCTTGCACGTTTTTCCTTGTTTGTTTTGACTTGATGTTAGAAGCCTGGCCGTACTCGTCACGCAATCGTGCTGACACTTCGTTAACATTCGCGTTGGGAGGAATGTAAACACTAATCAATTCTGTCCCTTGTCCGCGTTGCTTTTTCAGGAACTTCAACTGTTTTATGAAGTCGTGTTCTTCCTTTGACATGCTGTGAAAACACCTTGCAAAAGCAGTAATCTTTTTAAACGCTCTTATATTAATCAATTCAAGGATATTTAAAGGGTGTTGGTTTTGAAAGTAGTTATCTCGCTTGGAGGGAGTCTTGTTTTTAGGAAAGAAGGAATAGCAGTTGATTATTTGAAAAGGTTTTCTGAGATGATTACTTCTTTTGAAAACGCAAGCATTGCTCTGACAGTTGGAGGAGGTAGAATTGCACGTGAATATGTGGAGAAAGGAAGAATGCTGGGAGCTAATAACTTCGAGCTTGATGAGATTTCAATACAACTAGTCAAAGCCAACTCTCGTTTGGTTTGCTCTGCTATCCCTCCTGCTGTTTTCTTCGAAGACTTTGAAGAAGCTGCGAGAATGTTCTCAAAACAACCAAGCATAATAGTGCTTGGGGTGGGTACTCCTGGACAGACAAGCGACTCCACGAGCGCGTTGTTCGCAGAAGAAACAGAAGCAGACAGATGGGTTAATCTGACTAACGTTGACGGAGTTTATGACAAAGACCCTAAGAAGTACGATGATGCCGTGAAGTTCAGTGAAATGACCCACGCAGAACTACTTGAACTTGTTGAAAAATATGACAAGAGAAAATCAGGAGAGAACTTCGTCATCGACGTGCTTGCTGCTAAAGTCCTTGCGAGAAGCAACATAGAAGCGCATGTTGTCAACGGAGATGACTTGGAACAAGCGCACAAAGCAATCCTAGGGCTGAAGCATAATGGAACTGTTGTAAAGGATTAAGGGGGGTTGGTATTGTGGGAGAAGATGGTTTCAAAGAAGCATTGGAAAAGGCAAAAGAACATGCTGACGGTAATTTCAAAGAAGCTATTGAAAAAGCAGAGTCTTTGCTTTCAGGAGACGAAGACTAACTTTTAAAAACCTGTCTTGTTTTATTAGAAAAGCATGGGGTACGGCAGTTTTGACACAGCAATAGCAAGAAGCAAACTTTATTACGCTGAGAAATACGGCAAGGCAACAATGGAGGACTTGAGGGCTTTCCAGGAAATCCTTGGAGCTGAAATAGTAATGGCGAAAGACGGCTCAGCAGCAACCATTCACTGCAAAGGTCAGTCAATAAGCGTTAGAGTGGTGTGAGCTCGTGGCACTTTCAAATTTTCAATTAGTAGATATTTTTAATGATGAGTTAATTGAGACCAGAGTTAATAATGAATACTTGGATGAAAGGTTAAATGAAGGAATAAAAAATAAGAAAATTTCAGGAGAACAGTGGTTTAGAAATCCTCAAGATTGGTACTCGATAACAGCTTACGCCAATCCTTACAAGACTCCTTTTTCAGAGCTTAAGATTTTGTTAAAAGAACAAGAAAATCTCAAACCATTGTTAAAAAACACTCTGAAAATATTTTATGGAGTTGGTATAGGTGAGACAGAAACAGTTCCTGTTGAATGGGATTTACAGGATAATAAGTACTCTGAAGTGATTGGAATAGATATCATTGAATTTTTTCATAAAAGGTTTTATTTACGGATTAAGAAATTTAGCTCAGGAATACCCTGATAGTAAGATTATGTTTAAAGGGATCAATGGTTTGTTTGAGGATTTAACAAGGGAAAATATTTTTCCTTCTAATTCTAAGTATGAAAAGTCTTCTCACATTTGCTTTGGCAATACTGTTGGTAATTTTGATCAAGAAGAAATATTTGGGATTTTTAATGATAATATGTTAAAGGGGGATTTGTTACTACTTGGAATACAACTTGCTTTTGATCCTGATAGAGTACTAAGACAATATGAGAGTAATAAAAGATTTGAAAAATTGCTGGTAAACTCTATTAGTAAAAAACTGGAAATAAAGAAGATTGATTGGAAGTGGAACTCTGAGGAAGGTCAGATAGAAGCATGGGCTGGGGATATTTTAGTGTTTAGATCAAAAAAATATGATGAGGAAGAATTTGAAAATTTTGTAGAAAAACACTCATTTTTAATAGTGAAAAAATTTGTTGAAAGAGATGTTGCATTATACGTTATGAAAAAAGAGTAAAGTATTAATATGGTTTCTTCACTTCAACAAACTCATTAGGCAGTAGTATTGGCTTTTCGTAATTCTTCCAGTCGTCCAAGACTATTCGTGGGCAGGCAGTGATTACGAAAGCGTCGAAAGGAAGGTAGTCGATTCGTTCAGGAGTGATTTCGTTCATTATTACCAAGTAAGTGTTTTCATGTTCTTTGCATAGCTTTTCAGCGAGTTGTAGTTGCTGTTGGCCTGGCTTCGTGCTTGCGATTACTCCGAACGTCTTAGCCTTGCTTGCTTTACTTATCCTAAGCCATTTTTCTTTCTCCCATTCCCCAGCGCTTACTTCTGTCACTTCCTCGTTGTACGGGTTTGCTTGGATTATTTTTTTCTTAGTAGTATAAGCTACCAGTAGTGGGTGGAATTTTCCAGAACCTATGAACAAAAAACAATCAACGTCGTTGGCAATGCTTGCAGCGCTTCCAGCATCACATCCCAGCACTTGCCCGTCGTACGTTGCTTTGTTCCCTTTTCTTCCTATTACTGCTCTCTTACCTTTGTTTTCTAGGAATTTTTTCACTTCATCAAGCTTGTGAATGTGCTGCACTGTGGTGACTAATCCTACTTTTTCACAGAGAAAGTTAAGCGCTTTTTCAACTACTGTGATCACTTCCAAATCTGACCTTGTTTCTGCGTATATTACGTTCTTGTTTTCAAGCATTTTTGAATGCCCGTAGTGCACTGTTAGGAACCCTGGGATTGTTTGAATGTCGCATGCTCCGTAACAAGGGTCTCCTGACAATGCTATTTCAGCATTTGTTTTTTCCTTTAACTCTTTCATGAGTTTTTCAGCGTACTGTTTTAAGCCTTCTGGAAGCTGAAGCAGGACTTTGCTTGCTTTTCTCTTCTTGATTTCTCCTATTATCCTTTTTGTTTCAAAATCATACATTAGTCATTCACTTTTCCTATCATTGACAAGCCTAACAAGTTGAATGAGAAGAAGACTGCAAGTGCTTGCAAGTGCCATGGTCTCATACTTATCAAGTATCCTGTGTTCATTGAGTCAAAAATCCAGTACAAGACTACGAATTCCTGCAGTGCCAGGAAAGCGAATGCGATGGCAGCCCATTTGTAGAGTTTTATGTTTTTCTTTGAGTATTTTTCAACAAGCAAGACTGCTGTTGCTATGAAAATTATCATGTTCACGAAGCTTATGATGAAATAATAACCAAGCACGCCTATCATTTTTTAGCCCCTCATCCATCCTACTGCTATTGTCACGCTTAAATATCCTATTGTTATTATCATGTTTATTGATGCTTCAAGTTGAAGTGTTAAACTGTTTGTCAATGCCAATACTGCAGTGGTAGTGTAAGCAAGCGCTATTAATGCGAATCCTACTGTTCCGAATAGTATGTCTTTTTCTTTGAAGTACAAGTAAGTTCCTATTACGTAATACAGTAATGCCAAAGCGTTTAAGGCAAGCATTGTCTGAATTATTACAAGCATTAATCTATCTGTTGTGATTGTTTTTGTAAACAAAGTAGTGACTAATAAAACTCCTAATATCATGTTTCCTGCCAGCAATATTTTTCCAATGTGTTTTTCTATCATTTGAAAAACTCCCTCACTCTTATCCTGGCATCAGGTGTGATGTTGAATTCTATCCAGTTCAATGGATGGTTAGTATTATGCATTCTTTCAATCTTAATAAACCTCTTGTCTTTCATTACTTCCATGTGAATAGTAGCGTCTGCCAAATAGTTTATTGTGAAGAATTGGGTTTTTTCATGGATCCCTTCTTCTAAGATTATCAAACCTATAGAATTTAGAGCGATTATTTTTCCTCTTAGCATTTGAAGGAACTTATAAACTGCTTTTTCGTTGTTGTAAAGAAGCAAGTCTGAGACAGAGTCAATGATTACTACTCCTTTTTTGAAATTGTTTTCTTCTATTGCTTTTTTTATCAGCATGTTAAGCTCGTTAAGGTTGCTGAGGTTTTTCAAGGTGTATCCTTCCTCTTCTTTAGCATAAGAATAGCAATCTATGATTACAAGATTTTTGTCATCAGGGTTCATGCCGTATAAGCCCATTTTTTTTCTGAAAGCAAGGCTTGGCTCGTATGTCAGGATTAACAGTACTTTCTTTTTTTGTTTCAGCGTGTTGTTTATGAAGTTGAGGACAAAAGTTGATTTTCCACTTCCCGGATGGCCGTAAAGCAGGCTCATGCTTTCTTCTGGAAAGCCTCCTTGCATTAACTTGTCAAGCCCTTTTACTCCTGAACTTATTCGCATAACCATAGTTTAGTCATGATTGTTTTAAAATCATTACTCTAAAGGTTTTGCTTTTATGCTGAAGAGTTTTTCAATGATTTTTGCCAATTGTTTAGAGTACCCATGCACGGTTAACACTTTTCTCGGTTTTGCATTTTCAACATACTCAAGAATTTGGTAGAAGTCAGCATGGTCTGGTAGTTGGAAAGTTTTGTGAATTCCTGTGAAGTTGTATAAGGAAGACCAGCCAGTGAGCACTGCTGTTGAAGTTTTCCTCCCTGTCTCTGATGATAACCTTCTTGCTTCTTCTTTTATCTTGTTATGCTGAGTGACTGCTGTGAATGGGGCTTCTTTCACCTCTTCATCTTTTTCCGTCGTATAATATTCAAGATTTACCTTATTTTTCTTGTAAATATTATTGTAGTAGGCTATTTGCTCGTTTACTAATGGTTTTTCACCTGACTCGTTTAACAGTTTAGTCACTTCTTGGGCTTTTCCAAGAGAATAAGCTCCTAGTAGTACGTTGTTCCCTTTTTGTTTTTCTCTCTCGATCCAGTCTATCAACTGGCTTTGCACTTCTCTTATTTCAGGAAATCTGAATTTCGGAAGCCCGTAAGTTGATTCTATTATGATGGTATCTGCTTCTATTATTTCTGCTTTCCCAAGCATTGATTCCTTTAGCCTGAAATCACCTGTATAAACTATCCTTTCATCTTTCGTGTCTATTACTAATTGAGATGATCCTAAAATATGGTTTGCGTTTGCCTGTGTAACTGTCATTCCGTCGAATTCTATTTCTTCCCAGTATTTTTTCCTTACTTTTGCTTCAAAAGGCATTAAGCAAGAAGTTTCAGGAGTGCATAATACTCTTGCTTCATGTTTTCTAACGTGATCTGAGTGAGCGTGCGAAATGCTTACAAGAGTATTGTCCTTGTGCCTTACTTTTTTATTAGGGTCTAAAATCAGTTCATGCTTTCCATTGTCTTGACTAATCACTATTCCTTCTTTCATTATTACTGAAGCCACCGTTGCCCACCAGTGGCTTATTATTCAAGAATAGTTTTTAAGACTTTACACTGAAGTGCAGATGTTTATGTTATAAAAGAAAAAGAGAGGTGGTGAAGAGTAATTCACCAAATGGTTTTTATTGCTTCTTTTTTGCTGCTTCTTTTTTTGCTTTTTCAACAAGTTTTTCCAAGTAGTCTCTGGTTTTTTGTTCTTCTATTTTTTCCGCTTCAGCGTTCCTGCTTCTTATGTAAAGCAATGCTATTACTAGTGCTATTATTATCACTGCTCCTATTAGTGTTGATCCTCCGAAGAAGGCCATTCCTGTAGGCATTCCTATTTTGTATCCTGCGAGTACTACTTGTTCTTTTGTTATCACTGAATCATCTTTGATAAGGCTTATGTTTAATGGTGTTTCTGAAAAGCTTGTTGGGATTATTGTCAGGTTTATTGTTTTAGTCTCGTATCCTTCTATTGAGAATGGTTCGTTTCCGCTTACTTCCCATCCTTCTGGAAGTCCTTCTATTTTCCATTCAACGTTGTTAAGGTCTGAGATTCCTCTGTTCTTTATCCTGAATGATAGTTCATATCCTATTATTTTTCCTGTTTCTTCTTTTACAGGCTCCCATGGCAGTAATAGTTTCATGTCAAGCCTGTCTGTTAGGGGTTCTGCTCCTTCAATGTTCAGGATGAAGTCTGCTTGTGTTATAACGTTTCCGCTTCCTGCTTTTACTGTTAGTTCATACTCGTCTGCTGGGAAGTATATTGGCACTGTTATTCTTATTTTTAATTCTTTTACTTCATTAGGGTCTAAATCAAATGGTTCTGGGTATTTTGGATTTAACACTTCTGGTATTGTTCCTTCTATTACTATGTTTCTGAGTCTTTCGTTTCCCTCGTTTCTTATTATGAATTTGAGGTCTTGGGTTTCTCCTTGCATTACGCTTACTTCTTCATAAACAGAAGTCAGTTTTAAAGCATCTACTCCTTCTTGCACGTTCACGGCAAGGTTTTCAACCTGTCCATTAATATTTAATTTGATTAAGTATACTCCTTCTCCTAAGCCGTTTGTAACCCCAAACACATGGATTGTCTTGGTCTTATTTGTGTCCAAATGGAATGATGGCTCACTTATTGAAGTGTACACATCCTTAGAGTCTGCTGTTACTAGCACGTTTTGTGCTTGGTCGTAGTTTGTTATTTGGATTTCAAAGTCTGCTACTCCTCCTTTAGGCACGGTTACGAGAGGATTCACAGTATTTATGCTCAAAGCAAGTGCTATTCCTACTAAGAGCAGTCCAGCTATTATGTTTTTTATTCCTGTCATCTTCACCACACTCAATTAGTTTTGTTACTATTTGTAGGGGACAACATTTAAATACTTTACGGTTTACAATAAAAGACGTGAAAAGTTTTTAAAGGCGGTATGATTTATGAAAAAACGTATGATAAAGGATCTAGGATTGTTGTCTTTATTAAAGTCAGTGGGCCTTAACGAATATGAGTCAAGAGTATTTGCAACCTTGCTCTTGCAAGGAGCCAGCACTGCAAGCGAGCTCAGTATTAATGCTAACGTGCCAAGGCCAAGAGTTTATGACATTCTTGAAAAGCTTGCAAGCAAAGGTCTTGTAACCAAGCATCCTGGGAGGCCTGTAAGATTCAAGGCTCTTGATATTGATGAGGCTTTTTCTAATTACATTGAAATAAAAAGACAGGAGCATGAGAAAAACCTGAAAGAAATAAATAGGCTTAAGGAAAAGCTTAAGAATTCATTACAGGAAAAAGTTTCAAAATCACAGGAGTTTAAGAGTGAGAAAGACATGGTATGGGTTTTGAAGAACAGGGCTAATATTTATTCAAAACTAGAGTCGCTTATAAGTAATGCTAATGAAAGCATTTTAATAGCAACTACTGAAGAAGGATTGAAAAGAAAGATAACCAATTATGGGGAAGCCCTTAGAAAAGCAAGAAAAAGAGGAGTGGATATTAAAATAATTTCTCCTGCTGATGACGAATACGCGCGTATTGCGAGCAAATTTGCTAATTTCATTAACAAAGATCCTGCTCAGAGATTAGTTACAGTTGATGACCATGTATTGTTATTCTTGACTCCTGAGCATGATGAAGAAGTAGGAGCATGGATCAAATCTCCTTATTTTGCAAGAAATGTTAGAAGATTATTCTAGCTATCTTTTTGTAGTAACAATTAATAAATAGCTTTTTTGATAAATAAAGAAGAAACAAAGGGCCAGTAGCTTAGTCACTACGCTGGACTTTCACTTACCCTCTTTCAGCGTAGCTAAAATGGTTGGAGCACCCGACTGATAATCGGGAGGCCGAGAGTTCAAATCTCTCCTGGCCCATTGAACTTACTATTTGCTTTGAAAGGAGTTGATGGTTTTGAGAGGAAGGTCACAATTAATTGAATGTGTTTACTGCGGTAGAAAAGTACCAGTGGATAAAGCTATAAGGACAACTGTCTATAGTTTCAGTTATTATGATCCAAGAATGGGTTTGAAGCACAGGGGAGTAGGTACAACTGCTTATGTGTGTCCTTCTTGTGCAAGACACAGGCACATAGTAGATCAAAGAGGAAGAATAAGGCCAAAAAAGAGGTAACTTTCTTTTTTTGATTTTTTATGCTTTGTCAAGTAATAAGTGAGAAGCAAAACTCAGGAATGCGAAGAAACCTATTAATACAGCAAGCAAATAGTTTCTGAAAATGAAGAAGCTTATGATTAATACAAACAGCCCGTATATCATTCCTGTTTTAAAAGAGTGAATCGGCCCTCTGTGTCTTGGCATTATGAAAGTAACAGTAAGAACTACTCCCAGAGTTATTAATGCAGATACTATTACACTTATCACTGCTTTTTCAAGACTGCTTGCGGTTTTTGACAAGTAGTAAAAGACTGCTGAGAATACTCCTACTGCTATGAAGAAATTCATTCTCCTAAAAGCTCTTGATTTTTTGTTATCAATGTCTGGCAGTGTTGACCCAATATAACAGAATAAGAAGCTTACGATTGTTATGAGTATTAACTTCTCAAGGTTTGAGTAATATTTCATCACTGCATATGCTATGAAAAACAACCATATTACTACTCCCAATGCTTCATGAGCAGTATGCGAACTCATACTTTCCTGTTAACTCTTTTCGTGTTATTAAAGCTTTAAGTTTAAATACTTGCATTGATTAACAATAAGTATGCTTTGTAGTATTTGCAAAAAAGAAAGAAAGCCATTCAATGAATGGATAATTCAGGAACATGCTATGGATAATTCTCTCATGCGTGAGTTCAAAGTATGCGATGAATGTGGGGCTTCTCTTGTTCGTAAAATAGTTAGTGAAATGAATCCAAAAGCAGAAATAAATGGAGAAATAGAGTTAATGAGGACAGGGGTTGTTGATCACGTGTTTCTGCTGAAGAAAGGTAATTTCAGGATTTTCATAACAATGGATTTGGCAAAGGCAAGGAAAATAGTTCTTGATGCTACTGATTCTTAAGCAATCATCTTTATAAGAACACCCATTAGCAATCCAAACAACGCCATTAGCACTCCTAGTGCTATGAACAAAAGAGTTCTTGCTTCTCTTAAGTCCTTGTCAAGTTCTATTGCCTGCACATGTGTTTTTCTTACAATTTTCTTCAAAGCTTTTATTTCTTTTTCAATCTCTTCCTTACTCTTGACCATTTGCATTACCTCACTTTAGCACCTGATTTTATATCCTTATCAACAGTTAGTAAAACCACGTTGCTGCCTTCTTCTGCTGCTAATAACATTCCCTGTGATTCCACTCCTCTTAGTTTCTTAGGTTCAAGATTAACTAGTACTATTATTTTTTTACCTTCAAGCTCTTCTGGCTTGTAATATTTAGCAAGACCTGCTGCTAGTGTTCTTTCTTCTCCTCCAATGTCAACTGTTAGTTTCAAGAGCTTGTCAGCTCCTTCCACTTTCTCAGCTTTTACTACTTCTCCTACTCTTAGATCTAGTTTTGCAAAGTCATCGTATTTTATCATGTTCTCTTCCTCCTTTTTGTTTATTTTTTCAATAACTTCTCTTATTTCAACTTTTTTGAACAACGGCTTGAATTCCTTTATAATGAATTTTTCTTCAAGAATCTTTACATCATCCCATTTTTTGTTTTCCAATCCTAAGTATTCAAGTATTTTTTCACTTGACTCAGGAATGAATGGTTTTAAGAGCACTGCAAGTGCTTTGGCGACATGCAGGCAAGTGTAAGTAACTGCCTTCTTTCTTTCTTCTTTTTTCCAAGGCTCTTCAGCTGTGATGTACTGGTTTGCTTTTCTTGCAAGACCAACAACCAATCCAAGCGCTTTCTTAAGTTCAACATTGTGCATTGCTTCTTCTACTTTTTTTACAATCTTTCCTACTTCTTTCACCATCTCTTCGTCTGCTTGTGTGAGTTCTGGTTTTTCAACGATGTTGTTGAAGAACTTCTTTGCAAAAGTAAGAGTCCTATGAATGAAGTTTCCTATTACGTCGTTTAACTCGTTCGTCTTTTCCTCAAGGAATTCCCAAGTAAAGTTATAGTCTTTGTTTTCAGGAAGAGCTGAGAGCAAAGCATACCGCCAGTAGTCAGCGGGCAAGGCTCTTACTGCGTCCAATGCTTTTATCATTGTTCCTTTCGACTTTGACAGCTTGGACCCGCTGAACCTCAAGTACTCGTAGGCTATTACTTTGCTTGGTAGTATGAATTCTCCTTCTGCTATCAGCATTCCAGGAAAGAACACTGTATGGAATACTATGTTGTCTTTTCCAAGGAAGTGCACTAATTGCGTGTCGTTTTCCCTCCACCAGTTCATCTTTCCAAGTTGTTTTGTGAAGGTAATATAACCTATTGGAGCATCAAACCACACGTAGAACACTAAGCCTTCAGCATCAGGAATGGGCACTCCCCATTCCATGTTCCTTGAAATGTCTTTTTCCCTTAGTCCTTCTTTTATGAAGGAAACCGCGAAGTTCTTAGCATTAGCAGTCATTCCCTCGTGTTTTTCAACCCATCCTCTTAGTTCTTTTTCAACTCTCGGCAAGTCGAAGAATACATGTTCTTCTTTTTTCAAAACAGGTTTATCCTTGCATATCACGCAGTAAGGTTCTATCAGCTCAGTAGTAATTAATGGCTTGCCGCACTCCTCACATTGGTCCCCTCTTGCTCCTTCAGCACCACAGTAAGGGCATTTGCCTTCTATGTAACGGTCTGGCAAGAACTTCTTGCAATGCTCGCAGTAGTATTGTTCTATTTCCTTCCTAAATATGAACCCATTCTGTTTCAAGTAATAATAAAAGTCCTGTACTACTTTAGTATGTTCTGGAGTAGTGGTTCTTGAAAAAATATCCATTCTTATGTTGAATCCTTCAAGAGCCTGCTTGTGTCTTTCATGGAACTTGTCAGCAAGCTGCTTTGGTGCCAGTCCTTGTTTTTCAGCAGCCACTACTATAGGAGTGCCGTATTCGTCGTTACCGCATACGTATATTGCTTTTTCTCCTTTTGATCTCAAAAACCGAGTATAAACATCTGCTGGCAACAAGCAGCCTACTAAGTGTCCTAAGTGAAGGTCTCCGTTCACGTAGGGAAGTGCTGATGTTACTAAGTACTTGATTTCAACCACCTTGTATTTTATTCAGAATAAAGTAGCATTAATATTACGCCGAACATTGATAAGACTAACCCAAGGGCTTTCCCGATAATGCCTTGAGTTAGGAAGACTAAGTTAGCTGCAAGGAATACCATTACGAATGCTGTGAGCATCATCAAGTACCTTACTTCGTGGTGGTAGTACTTTAATGATTCAAAAGTGTAAATGTTGTTTTCAGCAAGCGTTTTCAACAAAGTAATTAGTTCCTTATTGCTAAGGTTTTCGTCATAAACTCTTCCAGAAGCATGCCAAGGAGTGCCGAACATTTCCATTATTCTCTTATTTTTTTTCTTTATTACTATGTGATTGAATTTTCTTTTTTCCTCTCTTCCTGGCTGAGGGGTTTTAAGAGTAGTTGATAAGGGTATTAATGACTCGTAGTAGTATGTTTTTGCTTTCAGTTTTTTAGCAACTGCTTCAGCTGCTTTTCTAACATTCTTCTCGTTGAAAGAACTGAATACTACGCCGAGTTGCAAGTGTTTCATGAAAGAAATTAAGCGAGGACTGGTTTAAAATACTTTACAGTTGAAATAATAATCATGCTTGGCATTGAAACACTCCTTGCGTTAGCGTATTCTTACTGGTACTTAGGAGTATTCGCGATTGGAGTAATAACTTCAGCAGTATTGTTTTTACCTACTCCTGCTTTTCTCGTGTTTTTCTTCCTTGCAAAGACTTTTGACCCTTTTTTGTTAGGGTTCGTAGCAGGGTTCGGGTCAGCAATAGGAGAATTAACCGGATATTTTACGGGAGTGATAAGCGAAAAAGTAGTGTTGAAAAGGTATGAGAGCAAGTTAAAGGATATTGAGAAAAAGTTTGAAAAACACCATCCTTCAATAACTATTTTCTTATTCGCTGCCCTTCCTCTTCCTTTTGACATCGTAGGTATTTTTTGTGGTTTGATCCATTACAAGTTAAGACATTTCATGCCTCCTTTGCTTGTCGGGAAATTCGTGAAGTATTGGATAATTTCTTACGCTGGTTATTATGGGCTTACATGGGTGCAGAGTTTTGGTTTCTGGTGATTCAACGCAACCAGAATTTCTTTACTTCAAGGCCAGGGTTTTCTGTTATTACGAAATCCTCTCCTGAAGGCAGGCACTTCGCGTACTTCTGCCATGAGAAACGAGTGTCAAGGAAGACTACTACTCCTTTGTCTTGTTCGTTCCTAATTACTCTTCCAGCTGCTTGCACTGCTTTTGACATTGCCGGAAGCACGTATCCGTAGTCCCACCCTTTGCCAAACTTCATGTCATAGTATTTTATCAATGCTCTTGTTTCAATGTCTGGTTCTTTCAAAGGAACTCCTACTATTATCACTCCAAGCAAGTCGTTTCCAGGGAAATCAATTCCTTCTGCAAAACTTCCTCCAGAAACTCCTACTAGTATTCCTCCTTCTTCTGACAGTGATTTGAAAATATCAATGACTTCTCGTGTTTTTTCAGGAGACTGGTTTTCTTTTTGTACTATTACTTTTTTCTCAGTTTTCAGAAAAGGAAGAACTTCCCTCATCATGGAATAAGAAGGAAAGAACACTGCTGAGTTGCCTGGAATGTTGCTTGTTATCTCTCTTATCATGCTTGCTATTTTAACAAACTCTTCCATTGTCCTGTTCTCGTATTTAGTAGTTACCCCTTTTACTAACACGTTGAGCTTGTTGTGCTTTGGGAAAGGAGAAGAGTATTCTCTTATCATGGTTCTTTCCTTGTCAAGCCCTAACAGGTCCCTGTACATTTCCCCTGGTTTCAGAGTGCCGCTCATCAGGATAGTAGAGTGAGTGGCGTTTAAACGGTCTGCTGTTATTATGGAAGCATCCAAGCATTTTACAACAGCACTGTAACCCCTTTTGGTTTTCTTGAATATTCGTATGAATGCTTCTGAGTCATTAACCCAATTCTCGTAGAAGGACAGAATTTTCAAACAGTAACTCTTGTTAAGGTTAGTGGTTTCAAGCACGAACATTCCCACTTCGTACAATTCTTCGAAGAAGTCAGAAGAAAACAAAGGCAATTCTGACTTGTGCATTACTCTCTCCTGTTCTTCTTCTTTCATATTCTCTGCCATTAAGATTAGCTCTTTTTCAATCTTCTGCAAGCGTTTTTCAAGCTCTCTTGTTCCTGCTAGTATTGCTTCGTTCCTTGCTTTCCTAACCATGCTAATGTTAAGAGAAGAGCTCATCGCGTTACGCAGTCTTTCAGCAGCGTTATGCGCTTCATCTATTATTACTATGGCATCTTCAAGGTTCTTGTTAGTCTTTGACAAGAAAGAGTCTCCTATGAATGGATTAAGCACGTGGTAATAATCGCATATGATTACGTCTGCTTTTTCTCCTATCATTAAAGAAGCTTCGTAAGGACATAATTCTTCTTTCTCACAATAGGATAAGAGTTCTTCATGCGTTCTCACGCTGCCATACCAGTCTCTTAGGGCTTCTGCGCGTATCTTAGCGCTTGCTTTTTGTTTCAACCCATATCCTCTTATCCTGTCATAATAATAGCAAGAACGCTTCATTTTTTTCTTCTTGCATAACTCATAAAAACCGTCTGTTTCTTTTTCACGGATTTCATCAAGGCACAAGTGCTTCTTGCCTATGACGTCAAGAGTAACTGCTTTCAAGTCATATTTTTCCACAAGTCCTTTCATCACGTCAACTGCTATTCTGTGCTGTGATATTTTAGGAGTGCAGAAAAAGATGGTCTTGTCGTTCTCCAAAGCATAACCAAGCGAAGCGCTTATAGAACTGTCAGTCTTACCAAGACCAGTGGGAGCATGAGCTATCAGGTGGTTGCCTTGAGAAACAGCAGTGATTATGTCCTGCATTAATTCCTTCTGCCCTTTTCTAATACTCTCATGTCTGAAGAAAACAGAGACCATGCTTATTAATTACTCTTTCCAGTGTTTTATAGTATTACCCTGCTTGCTTTTCTGATCAACGCGTTAGGGTCTATGTTTTTGTCAACGCATGCTTTCTTAAAATCTTCAAGCAGTTGTTTCTCTGCCTCTGTCAGGTTGTTTCCTGGTTTTTCTTCCCTGTGAACTCCGAACTTATGCAATCCCATTTCAAAACCAACTCTCACTTTTTACCATGCTTCTGTTTTTTCCAAGAACCCTTCCTTGTTCGGTTTGAACTTGTGCTGCGGATTCTTAGGGCATACGAGTATTCCTCTGTCATTCTCTTCTAATACTATACTGTAACCAGTTTCTGCAAAGCAAGTAGGGCAAATCTTGTTAATTTTAACAGTTGGCTCTTTAACCATGACCAATCACCTTCTTATTTTTTATAAACCCATTTTTCAAGAGCTCTCCTAAGTTCTCTGTGGTCCACAGCGTATTTTTTTAAGCTGATTCCTTGCATTGTTGCTTCAAGAGCTTGCCTTGCTGCTACTGCTCCTTCTGTAGTCCCGTCAGGGTGTCCGTGGATTCCTCCTCCCATTTGTATTATAATGTCAGTGCCAAGAGTTTTTACAAGTTTTGGCACGTGTCCTGGGTGAAGTCCTCCAGAAGCCACTGGGAACACTGGTTTTATGTTCTCCCATTTCTCAGCAAGCTTGTGTTCTCCTGGTTTTATTATCATTTCTCTTATCTCTCTGTCAATGGTGGTGACTTCTTTTTTGCTTCCATGCATTTTACCGAAAATAGTTCCAATGTGTATCTGGTCAACTCCTATGAGTCTGGCGAAGTCAGCAATAGCAAGCATGCTAATGCCATGCTTCTTGTTTCTTGTCAGAGCAGCGTGCATTGCCCTATGCGCGTGGATTATCAGTCTTCCGCTGTTTTCCCTTAGAGTCTGCAAGGCAGACCATCCTGTAGTTATTATGTCAACCATCACGTACTTCCCGCCTTGCGAGCGCACGAAGTCAACGCGTTCAAGCATTTCAATAGTTTCAGCAGTAACATTAGCCATGTAAGCTTTCCTTTCTCCTGTTTCTTCTTCTGCCTTGTCCCTTGCTTCAAGAGTCTTAATCACTCTTTCTTCGAAAGGATTGAACTTCTGGCTGGTGAGGTTTTCATCGTCTTTCACTATGTCACATCCTCCGATCCAAGCGTTGTAAGCTACTTGCGCGTGTTCTGAGGCATGAAGTCCTAGTTTTGGTTTTACAATAGTGCCAAGAAGAGGTCTTTTCTTAACACGCATTATTTTCCTGACTCCTTGAATGCCGTGTTTTGGTCCTTTGAAACGCTTCAAAATGACTTTCGGAAAGTCGTTGTCAACAAGACGAAGGTTTTCAACTTCTTTCATTCCAAAAATATTGCCAGCTACTGAGCTCAAAATTTCAGGAACGTTGTCCATTTCGAACAACTCTGCTGGATAAGCTATTTTAACATAGTGGCCTTTTATGTCAAACACTTTGGCACTCATCTTCATTATTCTCTTTTTCATCGTAGTGACTTCTGTCCAAGTACCAGTAGAGGATTCTGCAGCAACAGCTGCTGCTGCTTCTTTCATGCTGACTCCCTTAGCAGGTTCTACGTAGAACAAGCATATCATGTCATCTTTTCTTGGCTTGTAATTCAAGTCGATGTAATGCGCGTACGATTCCTTCACACAAACCCTCCTTTGTTTTTTTCAATTAATTCGTACGAAGAATAAGTTTATAAACTTGCCTTGGTTATACCTAATTAAGGAGAAGAAGAGGAAAGAGAAGAGAATTGAATTCATTACGTGACAAAAAGAGGTGTTTTCAAGATGGATCCAGATGTTGAAAGAGGCGAAGAGCCAAAACCTTTATGAAAAAAAGGAGAAGTGTTTTTAATGATGGGTGAAAGAGAAGGAAACTAAAATTTTTTTGAAAATTTTTCCAAAGTGATGAGATTATGGCGCGTGTTCCTACAGGCATTCCAGGACTTGATGAACTGATTCAAGGAGGCTTCTTAGAAGGAGCAACAATCCTAGTAAGCGGAGGAGCTGGTACTGGTAAGACCATACTCGCTACTCAGTACATTTACAACGGAGCAGCGCAGTACGGAGAGCCAGGCATTTACATCACCATGGAAGAAGGAGCCACTAACTTATGGTGGAACATGAAAAGCTTTAAATGGAATCTCACTAAGTACGAGCAGGATAATTTGATAAAAATTTACAAAGTAGGCATGATTGAACCAGCTGAGTTTGCTAAGAAGTTCTCAGAAGAAATTGACAGAATAAAGTCAATGGTAGAGAAAATGGATGCAAAGCGCCTAGTGATTGACTCTACTACTGCTTTTGGAATGTGGATGGGTTCAGAGTCACAGATAAGGTACTCTTTGTTCAAGCTTGCTGAAGAACTCAAGGAAATGAAATGCACTACTATAATGACTGCTGAGACACTTGGAGGAAGAGACCAATTCTCCCGTTTCGGAGTAGAAGAATTCATAGCAGACGGAGTAATAGTCTTGTACTTCATGCCTCCTCAGAGAGCATTGTTCGTTAGGAAGATGAGGGGAACAAAACACGACCAAAAAGTACACCCTTATGTCATAGGGCCTAAGGGGATTGAAATAAATGCTAAAGAAGAAGTATTATGGGAAAGTTTGAAGAGATGAAAATTATTCCTAGTCCTCGTTTCCCCAGTCCATTGCTCCTTCTATCTCCACTTCTTCAACTAGGATTTTTAAAGGCTTCACGTCTAAGTGCCTTCTTTTCTTAATTACTTCCAACTCAGAACCGCAGTAACGGCATTTTACTACGTCAGCGTCTTCAGCGTGTTTTGGAAGATTGAAATCTTTCCCGCATACAGCGCATCTTACCAGTTGCCCTTTGGAAACCATGGCTTTATTTTTCAGTCGTCATTATTTTTAAAGTTATGTTTTTTATATTCTCAAAGAGTAAATCAATTGGTGACGCGCCTTGGAAAAACCGAAAATAGACTTAGTTGAGTTAGCTTCTCAGCCTGAATGGAAGGAAATGCTTTTCAACATTGTGAAAAAAGAAGGAATGGACCCATGGGACATTGACATTTCACTACTTACTTCTAAATTCGTTGAGCATGTTAATTCTTTGAAGAGAATGGATTTCAGAATACCTGCTAATGCAGTGCTTGCTTCAAGCATTCTTTTGAGGTATAAGTCTAATAACTGGAAGCTTTCCGAAGAAAGAGAAGAATATCCTCTCATATTCATTCCTGATGAAATAATACCAGAACCAGTGCCAATAGAGTTAGAGCCAGTGACTAGGATTACTAAGAGGAAAGTCACTCTCGAGGAATTGATCAATGCTATTGAGGACGTGATGAAAAAAGAGAAAAAAGCAGCTCAGAAGCACAAGCCTAAAAAACCTGAGATACCAACATCTATTCTCAAACTCGTGAACGTTGATGAAGAAGATTTTGAAAGAGTGGAAGAAGAAGTCCTTCAGCGTATTATGAAAACCCTTGACAAGACCAGAATGACAGTATTTTCCAACATACTAAAAAGTAATACAACAGAAGAGGTCATATCAACTCTTGTTCCAGTGCTCCATCTTGCGCATAAGGGAAAGATAGTAATATGGCAAGAGGAAGTGTTTGGAGAGATATTCATACAATTAAACAGTGATGAGAATGCAAGCTAAGAAAATAGCAGAAGCAGCATTGTTCATGTCGCCAGAGCCTCTTACTGTTAATGAAATAGTGAAAGTGACAGGAGTTGAGTCTGTACCAGTTGCTTTAAAATTAATAGAAGATTTAGTGAAAGAGTTCAACTCTAGAGATTCTGCTCTTGAAATAGTAAATGATAACGGGAAATATTTGATGAGAGTCAAGTAAGAGTACTTGAAGCACGTGTCGCACTTAGCAGTTTCCCCTGAATTCTCAAAAGCAGTACTAAGAACGCTTGGATTGATTGCTTTGAAACAGCCGGTAAAGCAGTCAATAATAGTAAGCATAGTAGGCAACAAGGCATATGATTACGTGAACGAGCTTGTTTCAAAAGGATTTATCAAAGCGAAAAAACAGGGCAACACCAAGATATTAATGACCACTCCTAAGTTTGAGTCTTACTTCGGGAAGAAAACAAACGAGATAAAGAAAATGAGCAAAGCTTCTTACCAAAGTACTTTACTTTGAGTTATAATATTCTGTGATTACTTCTAACACGTCTTTGAAGCTAACCACTCCATTGGAAAGCATTTCTTCTAGAATGTTTTGTTTTTTCTTAATCTCCTTGTTAATGTCAGCCCTGCTCTTGCCGCATAGTTTTGCAAGTTCTTCAATCTTGCCGCTTGGGATGTTCGTGCTTTCCACTTTGTCAGTCTTGGCATTGTAAACAAACAACTCGCTGAAAGAAATACCAATCTCAGAACGTTGCACTTCAACTATTGAACTCACTCTTCTTTTCAATCCTTCAGGAGACCTGATTTTTTTGCATACTATTATGAAATCCATTAAGCCAAGCATGTTCTTAGGAACGTTCATAGGAGGATTAGTCAAACGGGAAATGCACTCAGCAGGAGAATTAGCGTGAAGAGTTCCCATGGCAGAGTGCCCTACGTTCATGGCGTTGAACAAAGTCTCTGCTTCCGGCCCTCTCACCTCTCCTACTATTAGCCTGTCAGGTCTCATTCTCAAAGCATTAATGAGCAAGTCATTCATAGTAATGGCACGTGTGTTAGCAACAGCGTGCTTGCTTTCCATCCTCACGACGTTCTTTCTTCCGAAGAAATTCAATTCAAGAGTGTCTTCTATTACTACTATGCGCTCGTCTTTTGGGATGAAAGAAGTAAGAATGTTCAATAATGTCGTCTTACCAGCTCCTGCTCCTCCAATAACCAGAATGTTGAAAGGATAATTCCTCTCTCCTTCCACTGCTTCCCATAAGAAAGCAGCAGCCTCTGAAGACAATGTGCTGTTCTGAATGAGACTAACGATTGACAACGGGTTCTGCTTGAACTTCCTAATAGTAATAGTAGGACTGTTAGGAGTAGCAGGAGGAATAGTAGCGTTCAAACGAGAGCCGTCAGGCAAGCGAGCATCAAGGAAAGGCTTTTCCTCATTAATCACGTCACCTGCTTCCAAGGCAGCGTTGTTAATCCATTCTATTATCTCTCTTTCACTCATCACAAGGTTAGTTTCGCACATGCCATGCTTAGCATGATAAACAAATACAGGTTCTCCTGCTCTGTTAACCATTATTTCTTCAAGCTCAGGGTCTTTCAAAAACTTTTCAATAGAAGGGTTCTTAACCTCATACTTGTAAAACCCTCTCTTCTTAGTAATCGTTGCCATGCCTTTCATTACAATCCAATCCAATAAAAAGCTTTTGCAGGACTAATTGCTGAGTTTAAAGTTTTAAATATGTTGCAGGGTATAAGAAATTGATTGAAATGGTTCGCAAGCCTAAGCATATTAGAATAAGTAGAGAATGGATGGAGTTACAAGCTCTTAGAGAAAGAGAGAAAGAAGAGGAGAATAAGAAAAAGATTCAAAGAGCATTGCAAGCTATTAAAAAAGCAAAAGAAATTGAGAAGCAATATTACAAGAAAAGAGGGATGGAAGAAATTGAAAAACTTCCAAGAGCGTTGCGCAGCGGCAGGAATTTGAAAAAAGTCCTTGAGCAGAAAGCAGAGCAACTGCTTGAGGAAGCCAGACGCAAGGAAGAAATGCTTGGGAAAGGAGCTTCTTTTGTTAATGCTTTCTTCGAGCCAAAAGGACCGATAGAAGTGCAAATTGGAAGACTGAAAAGGTTGAATGAAATTCTTGACAATGCTCTTAAAGAAGAAAGAGTAATGAAACAAGAGAGGAGGTTGGTTGAAAAGCACAGGAAGAAATCTTTGAGAATGATAAGTGGACTTGAAAAAGAGAATGAGAAATATTTTAAGATAATGCCAGAATTAAAAGAAAAAGTAGAAGAATTGAATAGGAAAGTGCTTACAGGAGAGATGAATCCAAGGAAAGTTGAGAAAGAACTTGAAGAAATTAGAAGGCTTCAAGAAGAAGCAAAAGAAAAAGCAGAACTAATTTTGGAAATTGATAAAAGAATTGTGAAAGCAGGAGGAGTTGGGATAAGACCCCCTGCAATAATAGGCAACAAAGATCTCACCAGACTGAATTTAGAAGAACTTAGAGGTTTGTTAGAATCTGCTGACAAGAAGATTAGGGAAAAACAGCTTGAAAAGCAACGCAAAGAAGAGGAAAGAGAGGAAAGAAGAAAACTAGCTAACAAGTTTAGAAAGTTGAAGGGGGATTATGAAAAGATCACTGGTAAAGAACCAGGCATAAGGATAATAAGAGGGATTAGTTTAAAGGAATACAAGAGGATAGTTGAAGAGTTTGAAGCAAGAGTGGAAAAGGAAAAAGAGCTAGCTGAAGCGAGGAAAGCAAGAGAGGAGAAAATAAGGAAAATCAAAAAATTAAATGAAGAAATCAAGAAGTATGGAGGAGAGCAGTTAAAAATCACAATTCCCTCTGAGAAACTCTCACTCAATGCTTTGGAACAAATAGAAGGAACAGCAAGGGAAAGATTGGAAGAAGCTAAAAAGATGAAAGAGAAAGAGGAAGAGATACAAAAAATAAAAGAAACTTTTGAAGAGATTAGAAAAATCGACGAGCACTTCAGAATAGGAAATCTCTTTGATGCTTCAAAACCTCTTTCAGAACAGTTGGAAATGCTAAGAAAAAAGAGAAAAGAACTGGAAGAAGAACTTAAAATACTGAAAAAAGAAAAAAGAGAAGAAATCAAGATGCTTATAAATGAAGGAAAAGTCCCGGAAATAAATGATACAGAGAGGAGTGCCAGGAGATTAGAAAAAGAGTTGTACCTTCCTGAAGAATTTTCTTTACCTGAAAACAAGAAAATGGAGAGAAGCAGGATTGAAGAAGAAGCAATAGAAGAAAAACCAAAGGAAATTAAAAAAACAAAACAGGAAGAAAAATTAGAAATATTCAAGGCAGAGCATTCTCAAATAATAGGTGACTTGTTGTTCGGAGGAGGGAGGCTCTTTCAGGAGTTTGAAGAAATAGAAAATAGAGTAGCGAGAGGAGATATCTCTCCTAAAGAACTTGAAAAAAGATTAAAAGAATGGCTTAATAAAGTTGAAAAAAGAAAGAAGGGGAATAAGAAAAAATCAAAGAAAAAGAAATCTGGGAAGAAAGGGAAAAGAAAATCTTCAGGGAGAAAAAAGAGTTCCTAAGGTTTTTAAACAAAAAACTTCATATTTAATGTAACTGTATAATGATAACGGCGGTGATTGTGGTGGGAGTGAGGGATTATCTTAAGAAGAAAAAAAAGTTGAAAAGAGAGACAGTAGGGATTGGTAAGATTTCTGCTGTTGGTATGAGAATGTCCAAACTTAAAGCATTAAAAACAGCAAAAGAGTTGGGCATTGACATAAGCAAATATGGCAGGTTTGCTACTGTTACTGATATTAAAAAAGATATAACTTCTAAGATTAGAGAAAATGAGAAGAAAGTGCAAGAAGGTAAAATGAGGAAAGCAAGAAAAATTGCTAGGGAAATGAAAGAAGAAGAGGAGTTGTTTGAAAAAATTGTGCAAAAGGCTGTTAAAGAAGGAGAAGAGAAAGTAAAAAGAAAGTATGGTGAAAGGGAAAGAGAGATAATAAGAGAAAAAGAAGAGATGGCTAAAGAATTTGAGAAAATAAAAGCAAAAGCCAAGAATGGTAAAAAACTCACTAGGGAAGAACTTAACTTCTTCAGGAAGTATTATTCAAGAATGGCTGGAACTCCTTCTGAAAAGAAATCATTAGAAAGGAGAGTTAAGAACATAGAAAAAAGGATTAATAAGCTTATTAGTGAGGAAAAGAATAAAGGAGTTAAAGGAGATATATTTGCCCAACTCTTAAAACAAGGCAAGATAAGCGAAGAGGAAATCAACCTGCTCAATGAGTACTATCAACAAGCTGGAGGAGCTAAGTTCATAACAAGAGTAAATGTTGCTCCTGAGTTGAAGGATATGATTTATAGTGGAAAAGCCGCGAAGATTACTGGAAGAGTACCAGAAGTTAACATTGAGGACTTTGAAATAAGAAAAGGAGAGAGAATAATATTCCATCCAATGCAACAGCCAATGATGGCTAAATTAAAAAACCTTGTAGAGAAAAGAGACTCTCTTAAAGAAAGAAAACAAGCTCTGAAGGAGCAGATTAAGAAGTTAGAAGAGTTTGGAAGATACTCTGACCTTGAAATTGCGAAAAAGAAATTAGATGAAGTTGAAGCAAGAATAGATGAAATGAAAGAAGAAATAAAATATTATCATAAATTAGCAGAGGAGGAAGAGAAAGAGTTTGAAAGAAGAAAAAAAGAGGAATTAAGAAAAGAAAAAGAAAAGCTTAAGAAAGAACGTGAGAAAGAGCTTCAGAGACAGGCAATGCTTAGAAAGAAACAACAGATAAAGGAGACTAATGAAAAAATTAAGAAAATAAAGGAAGAGTTGAAAGTTCTCAGAAGCCCTAGAAAGAGAATTGAAATGAGGATCAAGGAAGGAGATATAAATCAGAGAATAAGAGAACTTGAGAATAAACTCAGAGAAGAGAAGAAGATATTAGAAGAATTACAAAAAGCATAAACCTTTCCCTTCCTTACTTTCTTTACCCTTTCATTGGTGTTAAATAGTTGTTGATCATGTTGAAGGAGAGAAGAAAACTCAAGGAAAAAGCAAGAAAAATAGAATCTCCTTACAAACCTTATTGGACTAAAGAAAGAATAAGAACAGAGATTAATTTAGTTGAAGCAGCAAGAGAACTCAAGAAAAGTATTGAAGAACTTCCTGAAAATGAAAGGAAAAAAATTTTAGAAAAACAGAACATTAATCTATCAGTTCTAGAATAAATAAGCAAGCAACAAGAAATTAATGAAGAAGCACTAAAAAAGAAAGAAAAAAAGAAGAAAATCTTCCTCGCAGGTGGAGGCGGAGGAGCAAGCGTTCCTTCAGTGAGTGCAGAGGGCTTGGAAGTGATTATCAGGATTGCTTTGATAGGCCTGGCAGTGCTTGTAGTGTTATACTTCTTATCCTCCTTGTTCTAATGAATTGAATTTAGTCAGCGAACACTGCTTTTACTACTTCTTCGTAAGGAGCATTCGTGCGTATCCCTTGTCCTGTGAAGTGAGTGCGAGTAGCCTTGAAACCCTTTTCCTTCAACGTTTTCAGAATTTCTTCTCTTTTCCTGACCTTCTTCTTGTACTTCTTGGCAAGAGAAGGCAGGTCGTAGTAAGGAGTTGTTATTGAGTAATCCTCTTCTGTTAGTGGATTAAATTCTCCTAGCCTGCCAATCCAAGTAGGCCCGAGGATGACTGCTTTTTTCCCACACTCGCATCCAGTGCTAACATCTGAATTAATTGGAATGAGTTCTCTTCTCTCACAAGCAGGACAGTACTTCACGAACCCTATTTCTTTCAGTTTTCTGTTTGCTGTTTTTCTCCCTCCCTTGATTTCTACGAATGCGCGGTAGTAGTGAATATGAGAGTAAGCGAACACAGGACGCGTGAAGTAATCATGCTTTCCAGCTTCTCTCATTATTACGTAAAGCAGGTTTCTTAACCCAAGCTCGTGGAGGAAGCTGGTTCTTGTTGCTTTCAAAGCATACCTGCGAGCGCATGCAGTGAAGTAAACTCCTGAAAGAGTGCCAGTATCAGTAGCAGTAACAGCTAACAATGATCCATTGGGGTTCAAGGCAGTGACAGCGTTTGCAAGGAAGCGTATTGGAGAGCCGAAGGGATCGATGTCTACCAAGTCGAATTTCTCTCTCTTGTTATCCACTAGAAACTTGTTGGCTTCTTCGTTGCTCGTTCTGATTTTCACGTTGTTAAGTTCAGCGTTTTTCTCCACAAGTCTCACAGCGCTTGGCTGCACGTCGTTAGCCCATACTTCCACGTTTTCAAGCTCGTTAGCATATCTGACTGCTCTTGCTCCCACTCCACTAAGCAAGTCAAGTATTTTCGGTTTTTCTTTCCCGTCTTTTCTGAAGTAATACTCAGCAATGGTTATTGAAATGCTTCTGTTTTTCTCCATTGCAGGGTTGAAGAACACTGCGCCTTGGCTTGGTTTTTCCAAGCACTCTGCAGGCACTAGTAACTTTGTTTTGCCTTCAGTGATTTCTTTTAGTTCCATGATATGTGTTTATATTGTTAGTGGTTTTTAATATCTTGTCATGTTAGTGCTTGGAATTGATGAAGCTGGGAGGGGCCCAGTAATCGGCCCAATGGTAATAGCAGGAGTTCTTCTTGATGAAGAAGCAGAAGAAGAGTTTAATCTCTTGGGAGTGCGTGATTCCAAGCTCTTAAGCCCTAAGAAGCGTGAACGCTTGGCGAAGGAGATTAAGAAGAAAGCAGTAGAAGTTCAAGTGATTAGTGTTCCTGCTGCTGAGATTGACAAAGCCCGTAAAAGGATGAGTTTGAACGAGATAGAAGCTGCTAAAATGGCCTTATTGCTTAAGAAGTTCAAAAACAAGCCTGAAAAGATAATCATCGATTTGCCAGACCCTACTGGTTTTGCTTTAATCAAACGCATTTCAAAGTATGTTGACTTGAAAGCAGAAGTAATAGCAGAGCACAAAGCTGATTCCAAGTACGTTGCGGTTGCTGCTGCTTCTATTATTGCAAAGACTGAAAGGGACAAGGCTGTTGAGAGAATTTCAAAAGAACATGGTGAAGTGGGAAGTGGTTACCCTTCAGACCCGAGAACTGTTAAGTTTTTAGAAAAGCACAAGGAAGAAGAGATGAAGTTCGTGCGTTACAGCTGGAGCACTGCCCGCAGGATTCTTGGCAAAAAAAAGGAAAAGAAGCAAGCAAAATTATTTGACTTTTGAGCAGTTCATTCTTCTGGTTCTACTCCGTACACTGTTTTTATGAACTGCTTTGCTGCTTCTTCTACTAATGGCTTTCCTTCTTCATCGTTGTAGAAGATTGCTTTGAATACTTGCTTGCCGGTGTTGGCTTCCATGTTTGCTAATGCGAATAAGAACGCTTCGTTTTCTTCTTTTTCCTCTATGTCCAGTTCTACTATTAGCATTGTTTCATCTGTTTTTTCAAGCATTTGCCTAGTGAATGCGAGAGTGTCGAACAAATCGTTTGTCTTTTTCTTTTTGAAGCTTATTTGTTCTACTCTGTTGAACAAGTATTCTTCGAAGAAAGGAGCAAGATTTTCAGAACTCTTTTCAACTATTCCCACTGTTACCATGAGTAGAATTAGAGGGTTTGGTTGAATAAAAAAGTAAGGGTTTAAGGGAAGGGCTTTTACATTCCGCCCATTCCTTCCATTCCCTGTGGTCCTTGTGATGGTTCTTTCATTCTAGAAGCAGCTATTATGTCATCTATTTTTAGTATCATTTCCGCTGCTTCTGCTGCTGATGCTAGTGCTTGTCTTTTTACTTTGGTTGGTTCTATCACGTCGTATTTTAACATGTCTTCTACTTTTGCGTTGAACACGTGTACTCCTACGTTCTTTTCTCCGTTTGAATGAGAAGACCTTAACTGCACTAAGGTGTCTATTGGATCCATTCCAGCGCTTTCTGCAAGGGTTCTTGGTATTATCTCTAGTGCTGATGCGAAGGCTTCTATTGCTAGTTGTTCACGGCCTCCTATTTGCGTGGCATATTCTCTTAGTCTTACTGCGAGTTCTGTTTCTATTGCTCCTCCTCCTGTTACTATTTTACCCATTTCAATGGCTGATACTACTGCTACTATCCCGTCTTCCACTGCTCTTTCTGCTTCGTTTACCACGTGTTCTGTTCCTCCTCTTATGAGAACAGTTACTGCTTTAGGATCTTTGCATCCTTCCACGAATGTCATTGCTTCTCCTGAAACTTTTCTTTCTTCTACCACTTCAGCGAACCCAAGGTCTTTTTCAGTTAGTTCTTTCAGGTTTGTTATTATTGTTGCTCCTGTTGCTTTTGCGAGTTTCTCCATGTCTGACTTTTTAACTCTTCTTACTGCGAATATTCCTGCCTTGGCTAGAAAGTGCTGCGCCATGTCATCTATTCCCTTTTGACAGAACACTACGTTGGCGTTTGCTTGTTTTATTTTTTCAACCATTTCTCTTAGCATTTTTTCTTCTTGGTCAAGGAATGCTTCTAGTTGTTCTGGTGATGTTATCCTTATCTCAGCATCTGTTTCTGTTTCTTTTATTTCAAGAGCTGAGTCTATGAGTGCTATTTTAGCATTTTCTATTTTTCTAGGCATTCCTGAGTGCACTCTTTCCTTGTCTATTACTACTCCTTTTATGAGAGTGGATTCGTCTACGTCTCCTCCTTCTTTTTTCTCTACTTTTATGTAATCCTTGTTGATTACTATTTTTCCATCTGTGTTTTCTGCTACTTGTTTCACTGCTTCTACTATGATGTTTGATAGTTTTTCTTTTGACTTTCCAACTGCTCCTTTTGAACTCATGGTGGTAATGCATACTTTCTTTAGTATGTCTTCATTGTCAATCGTTACTGGTTCTGATACTTGGTCAAGGATTTCAATGGCTTTTTCTTCAGCCATTTTGTATCCTTTGATTATTATGCTTGGATGTATTTCTTGGTCTAAGAGTTCTTCTGCTTTCTTCAACAGTTCTCCTGCTATTACTACTGCTGTTGTTGTTCCGTCTCCTGTCTCACTGTCCTGTGTTTTTGCTACTTCTACGAGCATTTTCCCTGCCGGGTGTTCTATGCTCATTTCTTTGAGAATGGTTGCTCCGTCGTTTGTTATCGTGATGTCTCCTATTTCGTCCACGAGCATTTTGTCCATTCCTTTTGGTCCAAGCGTTGACCTTACTGCATTTGCTACTGCTTTTCCTACGAGGATGTTTATTCTTTGAGCGTCTCTTCCAAGTATTCTTTTTGATCCTTCAGGAAGCACTAATACTTGCTGGTCTCCCAGTTGAGCCATAATTAGTTCACCTCTCTTTTCATTAGATTAAAATCAGCATTAACTGTTCTCATTATTATGCTGTTAAGTCTTTAAAAGATTAACGCTGTTGCCTTATTTCAAGTTATGCATTCTTATCAAGTCTTCTTCCAGGGGTTTGAGTTCTACTGGGATTTGTATGCCAGTGATTTCGTTGTTTAGAGGAAGCCTTGCTTCTTTCTTCTTCTTCCACACTTCTGAGTTGAATTCTATTATCTTGTTAGTGAGTTTTTTGAAAGAACTGTCCCATCCAGCGTTTTCTTCAGGCAGTTTCTTCGAATGAACTGTTTCCCCATACACGTCCCTGTAAATCTTGTCAGTGATGAAAGGAGTAATAGGAGCGAGTAGTTTTAATACTGTTCTCATGACAGTGTGAAGAGTGGACAATGCAGCCTTATCCCCCTCGTAAGCACGTGGCTTTACCATTTCAATGTAATGAGATGCGAAAACGTTCCACACAAATTCTCTTGTCTTGACTGCTGGTATGAAGAAATTATAATCATCGTAGGCTTTCCTGCTTTCCTTAACTAGTTCGTTGAGTTCTGCAAGTATCCATCTGTCAGAGTTTTTCAACTCTCCAGGGTCTTCAGGGTTGTCGAACGAGGAAATGAATCTAGCAACATTCCATAGTTTTGTTAAGAACTTGGAAGCTCCTTTGATTCTGTCTTCTGATATTCTGAAATCTTCTCCTATGCTTGCTTCGCTTGCAGCCCATAACCTGTAAGCATCAGCCCCGTACTTGCTTAGCATTTCTTCTGGGGATATAAAGTTTCCTTTGCTCTTGCTCATCTTCCTGCCGTGCTCGTCCAAGCCCATGCCATGAATCATGACGTGTTTGAATCCTGGCTTTCCAGTAAGCTGGTAACTTCTTAGAAGAGTGTAAAACAGCCATGTTCTTACAATGTCCCTTCCTTGCGGTCGCATGCTGCAAGGGAAGGCTTTCTTGAAAAGCTCTTCATCACGCTTGTATCCTGTCACGTATAGGTTGCTTATGCTTGAATCCATCCAAGTATCAAATACTCTTGTCTCTCCTATGAATTCAGTGGAACCGCATTCGCATTTGCTTCCTTCAGGCGGGTCTTCTTTCCAAGGCTGGTAATATCTCCCAGGAGGAGGCACGAACGGTTCTACGCATTCCTTGCAATACCATAATGGGATTTCAGTAGCGTAATATCTTCTCCTGCTGATAGGCCAGTCTATTGTGATGCTGTTAACCCAGTCAAGTAGTATTTGCTTGTGTTTTTCAGGATGGAAGGTTATTTCGTCAGCAATTTTCTTAATATCTTCCAAGAAGTCTAATTGTTTCAAATACCATTCCTTCATTGAAATGATCTCGATAGGAGCACCGCACCTGTCACAATGAGGAGCTCTGTGAGGCACTTGTTCTTGTTTCAAAAGCAGCCCTTCTTTCTTAAGGTCTTCTATTATTTTTTCCCTTGCTTCTAAGACATCCAAGCCAGCGTACTTGCCTGCTGCTTCTGTCATTTTCCTGTCCTTGTCAATTGCTTTGATTGGTTCTAGTCTGAGTTCTCTGAAAATCTGTACGTCAGTAGAGTCCCCGTAGGAGCATACCATCACGAGTCCAGAACCATAATTAGGGTCTGCTGAGTGGTGTTGTCTTATTGGCACTTCTCTTCCGTATAGTGGTATTACAGCGTGTTTTCCTTCAAGCTTCTGATATCTTTCGTCTTCAGGATTGAATAACACTACCTGGCAAGCGCATAACAATTCAGATCTTGTAGTAGCTATTATTATCTTTTCTCCTGTTTCTTTTACTTTGAAGACCAAGTGATTCAAAGTAGTTGTTCCTTCTTTATATTCTATCTCAGCGTCTGCTATAGTAGTCTTGCATCCAGTGCACCAGTTGTTAGGCTTTTCATCTTCGTAGATGAGCCCCTTGTTCCACAGTTCTATGAAAGTAGCTTGCGTCAGTGCTCTGTACTCTTCCATGTCAGTGTAGTAGTAGTCGTCGAAGTCCGCTGATAAGCCAATCATTTTGTAAACGTTGTAAATCTCGTCACCATATTCTCTTATAAGCTTTTTGCATAGTGATAAGAATTCTTCTCTTTCCATTTCATAAGCTTTCTTGCCGTATTTTTTTTCCACTGCTGTTTCAATAGGAAGCCCGTTATTATCCAAGCAGAACGGGAAGCGTACTTCTTTTCCTTTCATTCTTTCAGAACGAGCGATCATGTCAATGTAAGAATAAGCTGCTACTGCTCCTGGATGCCAATGACCAGAAGGATAAACGGGTGGATTGTCAATCACGAATATTTCCTTGCCAGAGTCCTTGTTAAACTTGAATAATTTTTCTTCCTCCCATTTTGAATACAGTTCTTTCTCGAACTCAGTGTTCCATCTTTTTTCTTTCAACTTCGCTTCCATCATCTCTCACTTCTTATTGTCTTTTTAGAATTATTGTTATTTAAAACTTCAGTACTCTTTCGCTACGTAGACGTATTCTTTTGCTGGTTTTCCGCACACGATGCATCCCTCTCCTTCTGCTGGTTTTTCATCAGCTCCGTGCAGTTTTCCTCTTACTTTCCCACCTGTTTCCTTGCTTACTACTCCTCCGCATTCTTCTCCGTCAAGCTCTACTGAGCAGAAAGGCACTCGCACGAATCCTCCTTTCTCCAGTTTTTCTTTCAACTCTTCAAGAGAACTTGCTTCATGGAGTACGTTTTCAAAGTTCTTGTCAGCCTTTTCTCTTAGGTTTTTCAAAATTTCCCCAGGAACTCTTTCCAAATACTCTTTCAACTCTTCGTCTTTTATCCTTTCCTTCTCACCAGTGTCCCTGCGTGCTACTGTGACAAAGCCTTCTGCTGCTTCTTTTGCTCCTACTTCGAAACGCAGACAAACTCCTTTTAATTCCCAGTAGTAATACTTTGCTCCTGGTCTTTTCTCAGAATCATCAAGAACTACTCTCACTTTCATTGCTTTGAGCTTTTCCTCTAACTCTTTGCACTTGTTCATTATTGCTTCTGTGTCTGCTTCTTTCTTAAGCACTGGAACGATTACTACTTGGTAAGGCGCTATGCTCCAGGGGAACACTAGTCCTTTGTCGTCGCCATGCATCATTATCAAGCTAGCCAGGATCCTTGAAACAGCCGGACCATAGCATGTCTGCCAAACATGCTTCTCGTTTCCTTCCTCGTCAGTGAATTTTATGTCATAAGCTTTTGAGAAATGCTGTCCGAGGAAGTGAGTAGAAGGTTGTTGTATTACTACTCCGTTCGGCATGACGCAGTCAGCTGCGAAAGTGTACTCAGATCCTTTGAACTTGTCCCATGCAGGCCTTTTGAAAAACAAGAAAGGCAAGCCAAGTTGTTCGTGGAGTACTTTCTCCGTAGTATCCATGTCTTCAAGTACTTGTTTTTCTGCTTCTTCACGCGTGGCAAACACGTCATGAGCTTCTATCCAGTAAAACTCCCTGTCTCTTAACAAAGGTCTTGTGTGTTTCGTTTCATAACGCCATACTTGGCATTCTTGGTATACTTTGAACGGCAGGTCTCTCCATGAACGGATCCACTGCGAGTACATCCAATACATTGCTGCTTCGCTCGTAGGCCTTAAACCCATTCTCTCAGGCAGTTCATCGGTTCCTGCTTTTTCAACCCAGAACACTTCAGGAGTGAATCCTTGAATGTGTTCTATTTCTTTCGCGAACACGCTTTCAGGAATCAACGCTGGGAAACGCATTAACTTATGTCCTTTCTTTTCAAGCTCTTCTTCGAACAACTTGTATATTTGCCTTTCAGCAAAAGCAGCTATTGGCTTGTGAACAAGGAATCCCTTGACAGGATAACGTTGATCTACTACATCTGCTTTTTTCAGCAACTCGAAGAACCATTCGCTGAAGTTCTCTGACTTCTTCGTCTGCATTTCCTCTTCTTCCATGAGCTTTTATTATCACGTGAAAGGTTTAAATACGTTTACAGTCAAAAACCATTTATGCGCAAGGCATCTTATTGGCTTAAGAGAGTTAGGAGAAACGCTCAGAAAGTTAATCCTCTTGGCACAAAGCCAAGCAAGTTTGTTCCAAGCAAGACTCCCGTTGTAAGGGATAAGAGTACTGGAATGCTTTTAGTAGGAGGAGAGAAAGCAGTTGAGAAGATTAAAGTAATGCCTAAGGGTTTCAGAAAGCTTTTCTTGGTTGACCCTGCTACTGGGAGGGAAATTGGGAATATTTTGTTCAGGGAGACAAGCAACCGTCTCATCATTACTAATGTTTCTGCTAATCCTGAAGTTAAAGGAGCACAAGAAGCAGTTGGTTTGGTTGCTCGTGAGATAATAAGAGAAGGCAATAAAAATAAGGAAGAAGTGTTTGTATTTTCAAAAATACCAAGAGCCCCTGAATGGTATTACAGGAAGCGTTAGAGTCTTTTAGCCATTTGCACTCTTAATGGTTTGTTCCTTATTTCTGGTTTTTTCCCTTTTCTCACCATTTTCATTATTTCTTCTTCAGGGATGTTTGTCCTTGATGATAATTCTCTTACCAGCAGCTTTAATCTCTTTCCGCTTTCCTCGCTTATTATGCTTCCTTTTTTCTCAGCATATTCTATTCCTTTTAATCCTTTCATTTTCTCAGCTGTTCTCAGCTCTGACCATTCTTTTTTAATCATTTCCCACAGTCTCTTATTACTAGGTGGTAGAATTCCTTTTACTCTTTTTTCTATTTTACTTGTTCTTTTTTCTTGTTTTTTTCTTACTGTCTCGTAAAAGCTCTTCTTATTGAGGGGATTGGTAAATTTTTTGAAAAACCTTGAATGCATGGTTTATGTTGTGAATTAGTAGTAATAAAAACCTAACGAATGCTTTCATAGATCTTCTGTTATGAAACGCCATTCCAAGTCAGTTGCTTTTGAAATTCCCATTCTTTTCGTTTTTTTGATTCTTGGCTTCAGGCCAATATCATATACTTTCACTTTCTCTCCTATTCGTGTTCCGTTGAGCGTTTTATCAATTCCCATTGCTTGACATAGCTTTCCAGGCCCGTTTGCCAAGTCTTTCTCTCTCGTGACTCTTCTCTTTTTCATCATTATCTTTATCCCTCTCACTGGTTTTACTGCTCTTATCAGCACTGCTCCTGGTTTTCCTTTCTCGCAGGTAAAGTTCAAACAGTAATGATTGCCGTAAACGAAGTACACATACACTCTGCCGTGAGTAGAGTACATTAATTCTGATCTTGGAGTGCGTTTAAAGGCATGAGAAGCAGGGTCGTCTTTGTAAGCTTCTGTCTCAGTGATCACTCCTGCTGTTCTCCCAACTACTAACAGCTTGCCTACTAATTCTCTTGCCACTGTGATGGTGTCTCGTGCGAAGAATTCTTCCCTAAGTTCTTTCATAACGCGGATTATTCAATTTTTGAAAGGATAAAAAGCTTTCTCAGGGCTTTTCTCAATGAATAAACCTCTTTCAGAGCTTCTTTTCCAAAAAACTCTGCTCTCAGAGGAATACTGGAAGTAAGGGGGCATGGGGGGTTTGTTCCAGTATTCTAAACGGGTTTCAGCTTTTCTTCACTCTCGTGATCATCTTCTTTCCCATCACGTCTTGTAATTCTACTTCTTGCCCTGACTCAAGTTCAGCGTATTGTGGTTCAACTTCTAATTCATAAGTTTCGTAGGTTTCCAAATCCATTAACTGTAGCCTGTTCCCACCAAGGTTTGCTACTACTTGAGCAGTTTTACGTAGGATTACTGGGATTTCGCAAGTAGCGTCCACGCTTTTCAACAGTGTTTTCTTGCTTCCTGTGAATAATGAAATGCCTTCTACTCTTGCTTTTGCTGCTCCATGTTTTCCTGGTTTTGACTTTTGAATAGAGACTATTTTGCATGGTTCTCCGTCAATGACTACGTACTTGCCTTCTTTCAAGTCTTTTACTTGCGCAAGGTTGACTTCTCCATCCATTTCTTATTCTCCTCCTTTGCTGTTTTCATAATGCTGGATTCCAAGATAATAAGCTATTATCAAGCCGATTACAGTAAAAACCCAGAAGCATATAAACCTATCTATGAGAGTGCCTACTCCTGCTGTCACCAACCCCACTCCTGCTGCTGAATATACTATTATCATTGCTGACTCCATTACTCCCAATCCTCCTGGTACAAAAGGAGTAGCTCCCGCGAGTGCGGATATTACTATCATGCTTAGTATGAAAACCAATCCCATGTTAGCTCCTAAGGCGTAGAACACTAAATACACTCTTGTTATTTCAAAAACCCACGAAAGCAAAGTATAGGAAATTCCTATAACCCATAACTTTCTATGTTTCATGAATTTCTTCACATTTGAGGAATACTGCAAAGCGTCTTTTGACACTCTTTTCTCAAGAGAATCATAGTCAGTAAATCTTGCTATTATTTTCTTGAATTTTCGCAGGAAGAATCTTGTAAGTTTTAATCCTGCTTTCTTGTTTACTGACACGAATACTAGAAGAGCTGTCAAACCAAGGGAAATCATTAAGGATATGATTATTGCTGTTATAATCCAAAATGGAAGATGATAATACACAGCCAAAATAATTACTGCTATGTTCATTAAAGAAAAACCCACTATGTCAAATACTCTTTCGGCAACAATGGTAGCGAAGCTGTCCCTTGTGCTGGTTTTTGCCTCTTTGTTAAGTAAATAAGCTCTTACAGGTTCTCCTCCCATCCTAGAACCAGGAGTAAGATTGCTGAAAGCAATCCCAGAGAGGCTTATTAATAAAAGTCTTGTTCCGTTCACTTTCAAACCAGCTTCTCTTACTACAGTCATCCAGCGCTGATTAATACATA
The DNA here is from genome assembly GCA_024275665.1 of archaeon. Taxonomy (GTDB): domain Archaea; phylum B1Sed10-29; class B1Sed10-29; order B1Sed10-29; family JAJRYS01; genus JAJRYS01. The sequence continues at coordinate 42,841 of JAJRYS010000016.1, forward strand.
GTATTGAAAGCCAATTGAAAAAGAAAGCAATAAGGAGGAAAAAATAATTTGCTTGTTGAAGTGCTCTTATTGTCTTATCGAGACCTATTGTCATTCCAACTGCCAGCGCTACGATTATTCCAATGCTTGCTGCCATTACTACTAACTTTTTGACATTCATGTTTAGTTTTAAAACCATTTTAATTATAAAAACAAATGTCTTAGAATAATTCCTGATGCTTTATGATAGATTCTCACGCTCACTTGGATGATAAGGCTTTTAACAAAGACCTGGAAGAAGTTGTTAAACGTTGCAAGGAAAGGCTTAAAGTAGTAATAGACCCTGCTACTAGTCTTGCTGCTAATGAGAAGATAAAAAGCATAAGCGTAAAATACTCTGGTTTTGTGTTCCCTGCTTTTGGATTAGATCCAATGCATTCTCATGAAGACATTGAAAAAGCGACAGAATTTATTATTGAAAATCAGAAACAATCAATAGCAATAGGAGAAGTAGGTTTGGATTACTATTGGCTTAAAGAAAAAGAAGAGCAAGCGCAAGTATTCAAGCATTTCATACAACTTGCTAACGAACTTGGAAAACCTCTAATAATCCATGCCAGGAATTCTGAAGAAGATGTTATAAAAATGCTTGAAAAACACGCAGGAACTACTGTGATAATGCATCACTTTGCAGGATCAGTGGATCAGATGTTCAGATGTGTGGATAATGGTTTCCTCATATCCCTTGCTACTAACTTGTGTTATGCTAAATCAAAAGATTTAATTAGAAGAACGCCGTTAGAAAACTTGTTAATGGAAACAGACTCCCCCTATAATCACCCTGAAAGAAAAGGAAGAAACGAGCCTTTGAACGTGTTCAAACTGCTCTCTATCACAGCTAATGAAAGAGAAATAAACAAAAAGGAATTAGAAGAAGTCGTTGACAAGAACGCGTTTAAAGTGTTTAAGTTTAAGGTGGTATGAGTGTTTAGAAGTCTTACTAAGAAAATGCATAAAGAAAAAAGAATAGCTTTCTTCGCAGACGGTCCTAACATGCTGCGCAAAGAGTATGATTTTGACTTATCCAAAGTCAAAAAGCAATTAGAACAATTTGGTATCATTGCAATTGGTAAAGTGTTTTTGAACCAGTTCGCCCCTGACAAACTCATAGAAGCAATAGTAAACCAAGGATTCCAACCAGTTATTGTTACTTCTGATGACGTGGATGCTCCAATGGCAGCAGAAGCAATGGAAGCAGTGTTCAATCCCAACATTGATGTAATAGCATTAATGACTCGTGACGCTGACTTCCAAACAGTTTTAAGCAAGGCAAAAAAATACGGCAAGCTTACAGTAGTTGTTGGAAGCGAGCCATTCGCCGCTGCTTTGAAAAACACAGCAGACCACATAGTTATGGTTGGGAAGAGAGGTAGTTCAAAGTGAGAATAGCAGCAGGAACGCCAGTTGAAAGAGGAAGAGAATTAACAGCATTAAATGCTGAAGAATATTTGAAAAAATTAATGAAAGAATCGTTCACTGGATACGTGTGCGTAGCTATTAATGACAAACACGGGATGGAAGAAGGAATATTACTATTCAAAGAAGGGAACATAGTAGCGTCTTCGTATGCTTATTTCGCTTTTGACAAAGAATACAAAGCAGAACAAGCATTAGAGAGGGCTTTGAATGCTTTCAAAGCTGTTTCCGGAATAGTGGACTGTTTTTCTCTCTCCAACTCACAAGCAGAGCTCGTGCTGACTCTTAATGATGAGTTCGTGTTAAAAGAAGTAGTTACTGCAGAAAATCTTTCAATGCCAGCAGTGTTTTCAGAAGACTTTGAAAACAAAGAAGCGGAACAAGCAGGGGCAAGCATGTCAAAAGAAGACTTGTTCAAGAAGCTTGGCATAAGTAGAAAGACTGGGGAAAGAACAACGAAGAAAACTCTTGTGGAGAAAGCAAAACAAGAGGAGAAGAAAACAGAGGAAGCAAGGCCTGAAATCACGGAAGACAGGCTTGAAAAACTAAGAAAGTTGTTGAAAAGGTGATGTTAGTGCCTTTTTTCAAAAGGGTTGTTTACAAGATTCTCAACAAGAAAACAGAAGAAGAAAAACTAAGAATGAAGATAAGAATACTGAAAGAATTGTTAGAGGAAATGGAAAAAGAAGAGCCGAAAACAACCCAAGAACATGCTGAGAGAATAGCAGAACAATTTTATGTTGATTCTGTTGTAGTATCAAAGCACGATGGGAGCGTGGTTATAGGAAGGGAAGAGGCTTTTGAGAAAATGGTAAAAGCGTCTTCTTTGTACGAATACATTAATTCAGAGTTTCCGGGAACACGAATGCTTTTAATAAAAGACAGGGATAAATACAATATTATTTACGCTGAAAATGACTTGCTTTACTTCTTCAAAACAAGCGGGGAAATATCATCCATAGAAGCAAAGAGAATGGCTGAGAGGATAAGAGAAAAAATAAAGGTGGCACCATGACAAAAGCAGTAGCAATAGCAAGTGGAAAAGGAGGAGTAGGAAAAACAACCATAGTAGCAAACCTGGGGCTTGCAATAGCAAAACTAGGCAAGAAAGTTATAATGGTGGATGCTGACCTTGACATGGCTAATCTTGAACTAGTGCTTGGAATGGAAGGAAGGCCAATAACCCTGCAAGATGTTTTGAAGGGAGAAGCAGGAATAAATGACGCAATTTATGAAGTAAGTGAGAATGCTTTCTTCATACCAGCAGGAATTTCTCCTTCAAAATTCAGGAGAGTTGACCCTGAAAAATTCGCTGACATTATAAAAACGCTTGAAGGAATGGCAGACTTTGTATTATTAGATTGTCCTGCTGGCATTGGTAAGGATACTATTGCTTGTTTTTCAGCATGCAAGGAGACAATATTAGTAATGACCCCTGACCCTTTAAGCATTACTGATGCTTATAAGACCAGTATTGCCGCTGCGAAGATGGGAGCAGAGTTAACAGGAATAATACTAAACATGATTAAGAATACTAAAGGAGAATTAAAAGAAAAAGAGATAACAAGCCTTCTTAATGTTCCAATCCTTGCGAGAATAAATTATAACCCTGCTGTTGCTGAAAGCGTTTTCAAAGGAAAGCCATTGGTTACCCAGGATTCTTCAAATGACTTCACCGTGGAAGTAATGAAGCTTGCTTCGAAACTAACAGGTGTGCCTTATATACCAGAACAACCTAAAAAGTCATTGTTTTCAAAGCTTTTTAGTTTTTTGAAAAAGAGGTGAAATAAAAGTGGAAATCACAAGACCATTTGACTTGTTGAACAGTGTGATGAACCAACCAGTACTAGTAAGACTCAAGGGAAACAAGCAGCTCAGAGGAATACTGAAAGCATTCGACCAGCACATGAACTTAGTGCTTGACGAAGCAGACGAACTGGAAAACGATGAAGTGAAAACAAAACTAGGCAAGGTCATTGTACGAGGAGACAATATACTATACGTGAGTCCTTGAAAACCATTAATTTTAAAAACAGAAGAGTTGATAAACTACTCACTTGTTTTAAGCTTAAAAACTAACGAAGGTGTTTTCTAGTGGCTTTAAGACCAGCGCGAACTGTGAGAAAACCTAAAAGACCATGGACTAGGACTGCAAGAAGGAAAGTCAAAAAAGCACTCGTGAGAGGAGTTCCTGATACCAGGATAAGAGCTTTTGACATGGGTTTCCTTATCCTGCCAAAGCAGAATTGCAGTTTGATGTCGTGATGGGAGAGAATGTTCAAATCAGAGACAATGCTCTTGAATCAGCCAGAGTAATGGCTAATAAAATATTTGAAAAGAAAATAACTAAAGATTTTTACTTTTTCAAAGTAAGAAAATACCCTCACCAAGTACTAAGAGAACATGCCATCCTGACAGGAGCAGGAGCAGACAGGCTTTCTTCAGGGATGAGGAAGGCATTCGGAAAGCCTAAAGGAAGAGCAGTGAGGACTAAGAAGGAAGAAGTGCTCATGTCATTATTTACTCTTAAGAAATACGAGCATGCTGCCAAAGAAGGATTGAAAAGAGCTGTTTTGAAACTCCCGGGCAATGCAAAAGTAAAAATGACAGACCTTACAAAAGAAAAACTTAAGAAAGTAATACCTCCTAAGAAGAAAAAAGAAAAAAAATAATGAATAAAGATTATTTTAACAAGGATGTGGGGTTGCAGCACCTTTAAGGTGTTGTCCTGAACAAAAAGAGGTGTTTTTAATGCCAGCGTTTGAAAGAATAAGGGAAGCTTTTCAAAAATCATACAAAGGAGAAAAAGAATTCAAAGAATTCCAAAAAGAAAGGCTTATAAAATGGAGAAGAGAGCCGACCATAGTAAGGGTTGAAAAGCCAACTAATCCTGTGAGAGCAAGAGAGATTGGTTACAAGGCAAAGAAAGGGTTTATAGTAGTCAGAGTAAGAGTGAAGAGAAGCAGTGGAAAACACAAGAGACCAAGAGGAGGCAGAAGACCAAGTCGCATGGGGGTTCTTAAGAAGAAAAGAGCAAAATCACTGCAATTAATAGCAGAAGAAAGAGCAGCAAAAAAGTTCCCTAACTTGGAAGTGCTTAACTCTTACTGGGTAGGAGAAGACGGGCAGCACAAGTGGTTTGAAGTAATATTCATAAACCCTACAAGCAGGAACATTCTCAAAGACGAACAGTACAAGGGAGTGGCTTTGGATACTCGCAGAGTTTTCAGAGGAAAAACCAGTGCTGGGAAGAAAATGAGAGGCCTTGTTAGATAAAACTAATGATCATGAAGAAAATATTGTTAATCACTGGAGAAGCGTTTGAATACTCTTCAGAAGACCCAGACAAAGTGAAGCAAGCGATTGACTTTGTTTTCCCAGTGGAGAAAAAACTAAGGAAAGAGAGAATAGAATCTTATCACAAGGTGCCTTTCTACAAAATAATAATAGAAGTTAAAAAACAACAAGAAATTAAGAAACTGTTAAAACACTGGAAAGGATTGCTTTCAGAAGAAGACAAGGAAAAGATAAAGAAAACAGTAAGAGACAGAGTTAGTGATGAAGGAGTTTTGTTTGTTCGTTTTGACAAACAAGCAGCATTTGACAAGGTTCTCAGAGTTTCTTATTCAGGAGACGTGATACGAGTTACTATTAAGCTTACGTCTTATCCTTTCTCATTAGATAAAATAATGGAAACAGCGGTGAGTTTGTTTTGAGAAAGTATTATGATATAGTCCAATGCGAAGAAGCGAGAAAGCATGAGAAAAAGCTTGGCTTTGAGAAGATGCTTTTAGCTTCTGAGTTGCGTTTGAAGAAAGGAGGAAGTCTTGAAGCAAACCGCAAAGCAGTAAGAACCAAGACAGACGTACTCCTGGATCCTGTTTCTCCTACTGGGTTGTTCTTTGACACTGCAGTGGCTCAAGTGGCTAAGGATAATAACGTGGTCATTGCTTTCTCTCTTAACTCTTTGCTTTCGTTGAAAGGAGTTCAACGCGTTAAAATGCTTGCCAATATGCAAAAAGCTTTAGGGATTTGTTTGAAGATGAAGAACGAAGTGATGGTAATTTCACACGCTGAAGACGAGTACGGCGCCAGAGATGCATTATCCTTGGTTGGTCTTGGAGTGCTTTTAGGGTTGTCAAAACCACAAGCTTTATGGGTTGTTAGTAATGTTTACGAGGGATTAGTATGAAGCCATTTCCGCAGACGATGAAAGAAAACAGGAGATACTTGGTGTTTGAAGTAATAGGAGAGCAAAAATTCTCAAAAGAAGAAGTGTCAAAAGCGTTGTGGAAGACAATGTTTTCAATGATTGGAACAACAGGAGCAGCTGCTTCTGGTTTCTGGATAATTGATTTCAAAGAGGAAGAACAAAAAGGCATGCTGAGATGCAATTCAGAATGGCTTGAATTTATCAGAGGTGTTTTGTGTTTTCTCACAGAAGTTAATAATAAAAAGGCGTTTATTCATATTATTAGAACGAGTGGAACGATTAAGAAAGCTAGGGAGAAAACAGGCTTGTGAGTTAATGCCTGTACTAACTCTTATAAACTGAAAAGGAGTGTTTATTATTCAAAAATTTAATGGAGGTAATGCTTGATGTATCCTGCTTCTCCGTCAGCTTATGACAGGGCCATAACTGTTTTCAGTCCTGAAGGGCGTTTGTTTCAAGTAGAATACGCAAGAGAAGCTGTTAAGAGAGGAACCACTGCTCTTGGAATTGTCTTTAAAGATGGTGTACTGCTTGCGATTGATAAGAATATTACTTCAAAGCTTTTAAAAGCAGAATCTTTGGAGAAGATATTCAAAATAGACGAGCACATTGCAGTAGCAACCTCTGGCCTTGTAGCAGATGCAAGAAGACTAATTGACTATGCTCGCGTAACAGCACAAGAAGAAAGGCTTGTTTACAATGCTCCTATTGATGTTGAAGTTCTCACGAAAGAATTATGCGACTTGAAGCAGAGTTACACTCAGTGGGGAGGAGTGCGTCCTTTCGGAGCCTCTTTGCTCATAGTAGGGGTTGATGACACTGGAAAACACTTGTTCGAAACAGATCCTTCAGGAGCTTTCCATGAACTGCTTGCAACAGCAATAGGATCTGGTAAGGAAGAAGTTGAAAAGTTTTTTGAAAAAGAATATTCTGAAAGCCTTGACTTTGAGGAAGCAGTAATGCTTGCTTTAAGAGCGCTTACAAAAGTAGGTGACAGGAAGATAAGCAAAGAAACAGTTGATGTATGTTTCATAAAAGCAGAAGACAGGAAGTTTAAGAGAATGGAGAAAAATGAGATTGAAAAATTCATTGCAAAAGTGCACTCAAAAAGAAAGTAAAATAATTAGGAAGGATGGTTCATGATTGATGTTGATAAAGCAGTAATTGCCAGAATAACAAGAGCAGGGACTCGTTTTGAAATATTAGTAGATCCAGAGAAAGCTCATGAGTTCAAAGAAGGAGAAATTCCCCTTGATGATGTGGTAGCTGTTTTTGAAGTTTTCAAAGATGCTAGTAAGAGTGAGAAGCCTTCAGAAGAAGAATTGAAAAAAGCTTTTGGAACTACAAAGTTTGAAGAAATAGCAAAGATAATACTTAAAAAAGGAGAAGTGCAGTTGACAACAGAACAAAAGAGGAAGATAAAAGAAGCAAAAGAAAACAAATTAGTCTTTATGATTTCAAAGAATGCCGTAGACCCGCGCACTCATGCTCCTCATCCTCCTCAGAGGATTAAAAAAGCATTAGAAGAAGCAAAGTTTCACATTGATGTTTCAAGAAGTGTTGAAGAACAGTTGGAAAAAGCAGTGCAAGCAATAAGAAAAGTTCTTCCGTTAAAGTTTGAGACAGATAGGATAGCAGTAAAAGTTCCACCGCAGCATGCAGGTCCTGTTGCTGGTTTTCTTAAAAAGTATAAAGTTATGAAAGAAAACTGGGGGGAGGATGGGAGCTTGCTTGCGGTAATTGAACTCCCAGCAGGATTGCAGGAAGAATTTTTCGGAAAAATAGGAAAAATTACTCATGGTTCTGCTGAGACAAAAGTAATTGAAAGAATCTGAATTTTTTAGAAAAACAAAAAAGGAGTTGTTTTGAAGATGAAACAAATAATAACACCAGGTGAAAAAATACAAGGAAAAGTCAATAATTATGTTTACAGAAAAGGAGAAGAGCAATATGCAACCATTTATGGGTTGCTTTCTGAAAGAGAAGGATTTAACAAAATAGTTCCTTTGAAAGGCAAATACACTCCAGTAGAAGGGGACATAGTGATAGGAATAATTACAGAAGTAAAGCACAACGGTTATTTTGTTGATATAAATTCTCCTTATTCTGGTTTTCTCATGAGCCAAAAGGAGTATAATCATGGAGAGGTTGTGCTGGCTAAGATAATAAGAGTTGATGAAGTCAAAAGAGTGCTTTTAGGAGAAGACAGAAAACTAGTAGGAGGGAATATCATTGAAATTCTTCCAGTTAAGATTCCAAGAGTTATTGGAAAGAAAAATTCAATGCTTAACCTCATAAGAGAAAAAACAGGAAGCGAGATACTCGTAGGGAGGAATGGCAGAGTATGGATTAAAGGAGGAGATATTGCGAAGGCAGAAGAAGCAATATTCAGGATTGAAAGAGAAGCTCATACTACTGGACTTACTGAAAGAATTACTAAAATGCTTGAAGAATGAAAAAAGAAGGTGAAAAGAAAATGGGAATGAAATCAGACGTGCAATTAATAAAGGATGGTAAAAGAATTGATGGAAGAAATTTTGATGAGTTGAGGCCTTTGAAAATAGAAGCAGGAGTGCTTCATAGGGCTGACGGCTCATGCTATCTTGAATGGGGAGGAAACAAAGTAATAGCAGCTGTTTACGGGCCGCGTGAATGCTTTCCAAGGCATGAGCAAGACCCATTGAAAGCAAGACTAACCTACAGGTATAATATGGCTCCTTTTTCAGTGGAAGACAGAAAAAGGCCAGGCCCAGACAGGCGTTCTATTGAAATATCCAAAGTATCAAGGCAAGCATTGGAAAGAGTAGTGTTCCTTGAATACTTCCCAAGAACAAGTATTGACGTATTCGTGGAAATACTGCAAGCAGATGCTGGCACTAGGATTGCTGGAATAACAGCAGCATCAGTGGCACTCGCAGATGCTGGAATCCCGATGAGAGGTCTTGTTGCCGGTTGTGCTGCTGGAAAAGTAGATGATACAGTAGTGCTTGATCTTGGAAAAGAAGAAGACAACTATGGACAAGCAGACATGCCAGTAGCAATGCTTGCAGGAACAGATGAAGTAGTGTTAATGCAAATGGATGGAGACTTTTCAAAAGAAGAGTTTGACCAAGCATTCGAACTAATAAGGAAGGGGATAAAACAAGTATATGAAGAACAGAAAAGGGCATTGAAGGAAAAATATGAGAAAGGAATAGAAGGTGATATTAATGACCAATGAAGACATCATATGGGAGATCAAGAAGAATCCTATAAAAGCGCTTGTCGAGTCAGGAAAAAGAGTTGATGGCAGGGCATTTGACGAGCATAGGGAAATAGAAATAATAAGAGACTTTTCCAAAAAAGCAGAAGGAAGTTGTTTAGTAAAACTTGGCAACACTCAAGTACTAGCAGGAGTTAAGTTAAGCATTGGAATTCCTTATCCTGATACTCCTGCAGAAGGAGCATTAAGCGTGGGAGCAGAACTTGTGCCAATAGCAGCTCCGATCTTCTACTCAGGCCCACCTAATGAAAATGCAATAGAATTAGCAAGAGTAGTTGACAGAGGCATAAGGGAATCAAAAATGATTGAAATGGATAAGTTAGTCATAGAAGAAGGGGAAAAAGTATGGATGGTTTCAGTAGACCTCCACGTGTTAGACTATGATGGAAACTTATTCGACGCATCCAACATAGCAGCAGTGAATGCTTTATTAAACACTTTTGTCCCAAAATACGAAGATGACAAGATAATAAGAGAAAAGCAAATGGATTTGCCAGTAAGAGAAAAGCCATTGTCATTCACTTTCGTTAAGATAGGAGCTAAAAACCTCTTAGACCCCTCATTAGTGGAGGAAAAAATAAAAGATGCTGAAATGACGATAACGCTAACAGAAGACAACCACTTGTGCGCCATGCAGAAAGGAGGAACATACCCTTACTATAAAGAAGACCTTGACGAAATGATAGACACAGCTATCAGAGTCTCAAAAAACTTGAGAAAGAAAGTATTTGAATGAAAAAAGGTGAGTTTTAATGGCTAAGACTAAACTCGGTTCAGCAAGCAGGTATGGGGCAAGATACAGTACTCCTTTAAAGCAAATAGTAAGAGACATAGAAGAAATCCAGAAAAAGAAACAAGTATGCCCTGTCTGCGGTAGAAAATCACTTAAAAGGAAAGGAAACAGCATATGGGAGTGCTCTAAATGCGGGGCAGTAATAGCAGGAGGAGCCTACGAGCCTACTACCAAAGTAGGAGAAGCAGTTAGGAAGATAGTATCAAGACAGAAACCAGTAACATTAGAAGAAGTTGAAAAAGTAGAAGAGTTGGAAGAAGAGGCGGTTTGAAATGGCTTGGAAATGCTTCAGTTGTGGTAAAACAGTAGATGATATTAAAACAGTAAGATGTCCTTATTGCGGTTACAGGATTCTCATAAAAGAAAGACCACCAATAGTGAGGAGAGTAAAAACTGATTAATCATGTTGCTCATAACAACTTCAAGAAAACCAAGCAGAAACACAAGAGCTTTTGCTAGGACTCTTGCTAACCTTATCCCTCATTCCCAGTACCTGACCAGAGGAAATAAAAACATACAATCCTTAATAGAAGAAGCGAGAGTAAGAGGATTTGAAAAAATACTAATAATACATGACAAGAACGGAAATCCCTCAGCTCTTTCTTTCATAAGAGTTACAAGAAAAGACTGGGAATGGGAAGAGGAAATAGTTTTAAAAGGAATCTTCTTTGAAAGAACCAAAAAGAAATTCACACAAGCAGATGCTGACGAGTTCACTTCAAAACTGTTCAACATACTACCAGAAGAATCAGAATTGTTAATAAAAAAAGAAGATAATGTGATAATAATAAAAAATGATGAAAAAAAGCTTATGAAAATGAAGATAAAAGAGGAGGGGAAAAAATGAATGAAGGAGAAAAACTAGCCCAACAGCTTGAAAACCTGAATGCTCAAACCCAGATGCTTGCAATGGAAAAACAAAGGTTTGAATTCGAAATAGAGCAAATGAAGCACGCTTTAGAACATCTTGAAAAAACAAACGGAAAAGCATTCAAAGCAGTAGGAGCATTCCTGCTGGAAGCAAAACCAGAGGATTTGAAAAAAGAGATAAAAGAAAAGCTTGAAAAATTCGAAGAAAGAATAAAAACACTTGAAAAACAAGAGCAAAGAATCAACTCCAAGAAAGAAGAAATTCAGAAAAAACTAAAAGAAATGACAAGCTGAACACAGGAGGCTTGTTCTTTTGGAAACCCTTATAGTCACTCATGGGTCTCCTGATGTTGATGCAGTGGCCTCAGCAGCAGGAGCCAAAGAGTTATACGGTGGGAAGATATGCATTCCCAATGGCTTGAACCAGAAAACTGAAAAAATAGCCAAGTTATTAGACTTAGAACCGCTTGGGTATTATGAGGGGAAGATAGAAAAGTTAGTAGTAGTGGACACTACTGACTTGTCATGGGTTGAAAACTTCTTGAAAAACGCTGAAGAAAAAATACTAATAGACCACCACGCGTTCAACCCAGAGTACGCTGCATTGTTCGACGAAGTAATAGTAAGAGAAAAGAGCTCTTGTTCTGAAATAATATATGGGTTAATGAAAGAGAAAAGAGTTAAAGTAAGCAAGGAACTTGCTCTTGCGTTTGCAGCAGCTATTTTCACTGATTCTGCTGGCTTTAAAACAGCAGACGCTAGCACTTTCAAAACACTAAGCGAGCTGCTGGAACTGTCTGGTAAGAAGTTCAGCAACGTCCTCGAATTAGTTAGTGTTGAAAAAGAACAATCCTTGAGAATAGCAGTGTTGAAAGCAGCGCAAAGACTTGAGATAAACAAGGTGAATGATTACCTCGTGATAGTCACGCGCGTTAGCGCTTTCGAATCAGCAGTAGCAAACGCTTTGATGGCTCTTGGAGCAGATGTGGTAATAGTAGTGAACGAAGAAGAGAAGAGGATAGAAGCACGCGCGAGAATGAGTTTGGTGGATAAGGGGTTTAATCTTGGATTGATAATGCAAGAAATCCAAGACAATGGCTGTAACGGAGGAGGGCATGCTGGAGCAGCTGGAATCAACTGCGAAGACGGAGTAAAACAAATTGAAGAAAGAGTGCTTGAAAAAATAAAGGGAAAATTAGCAACCATGCGTTAGTTTTAAAAACAATTCCCGTGTTATTATTTTCAAAGGAGGTATGTTCATGCACAAACTGAGTGACATTTACGGTAGGAAGATTTACGATAAGGATAGTGGTTTTAAGGGCGTTGCTCACGACGTCTTAATAGACCCAGTTGATGGGAGGATAAAGTTCTTGCTCAAGGAAGAAGCTACTTCCATTCTTGGAAGAGACAGAACTGCTGCTAAGAAGTTCATAAAAGAAAACTTCATTCCTTTTGAGAGAGTAAAGGCAATTGGTGACATTATACTAGTGGGGTGAATTAAAGTGAAACCTGTTCTTGGAAAAAACTTAAGAGGAAAAAAGGCTGTGTCCACTACTGGAGTGGAATTAGGAGAGGTTATTGACGCTTACTTCGAGTTAGGCGGTTCCCTGATTTCTTTGGTGATAAAACCAGAGGAAGGAGTAAAAGAAGTGAGAGACTACCTTGATTCTAATGGCTTGCTTAATATTCCGTTCGAAGATGTGAAAGCAATAAGCAAGTATGTGGTCGTGAACTTCCCAAAGTGAAGTTCACTGGTTTTTTATGTTCCTTATTTCCAATAACTTGTTTTTGTTTTTTTTCCTCATGCTTATTTTCAAAAAATAGTAATGGTGTGAAGGGAGATGGAAGAGACGCTTCATCTTCCCTTTTGGCTGGGTGAGCCTGTCTCTCATCCCCTTCAGCTCTTAACGGGGTTGTTCAGTTTTACCACATCCACCCCCTGCTTATTAGTAAACCCTAACAAATATAAAAGCCTGCTGGCATAAAATAATAAAAAATATTCTTTACAAGGTGTCGTTCTTGAATAAGAAAAACTTACAATTGGATGATATCGACAAGACTATTATTAAAACACTGTCCAGTGATTCCCGTAAGTCTTCAAGGCAGCTTGCTTCAGAACTCGGTGTGTCTCATCAGACTGTTCTCTCGCGTATAAGACAGCTTGAAAAAGCAGGAGTGATAAAACAATACACTCTCGTAGTTGATTTTGACAAGGTTGGTTTTCCAGTGAAGACAATGACTCTCATAGAAGCAGGAAAGCTTGGTGATACTGGTTTTAGGAAAATAGAAGAATACTTGAAGTCAGAGCCGTGTTTCATTTCAGCTTCTCAGCTTGACGGCACTTTTGACTTATACGTAGTAGGAGTTTTCAGGGACCAGAAGGAGGCCAAGGAAAAGCTCTTAGAACTTAGGAACGTATTAAGCAAGCATGTTGATTTGAAATCTTTTAAAAATCATGCTATTTGGCAGACCATAAAGCACACGCACAGTGTCAATATTTCCTTAGACGAATGACGATAAAGCGAAAGGTTTATATATTCGTTTTTAATAAATGTTTAATTGCGCTTTCTAGGAGAGGATTCGCATTTCCCTCTTTCTAGGGTAGGATGCTCTTTTGGCTGGGTGAGCTTGTCCTTATCCTCTCCGCCCATTTTTCACTGAAAACAACAGCCTTAAGGCTATTCAACTTATTTTAACAAAAACTCTTTTCGTCTAACGTCAAACTCTAATACGTTAATTATTTAAACGTTGATTGTGGTAAAAATAAGCATGGACAAACTGGCTTTAAGCATTGCAGGAGAAATAACACTAAGCGAGAATCCAGGATCTTCTCTGAAGAAATGGCGTGAAATATTCGGAATCACGCAAACAGAACTAGCAGAGTATTTGAACGTTACTCCTTCAACAATATCAGACTACGAGGCAAGCAGGAGGAAAAGCCCTGGAATCAGCGTGATCAAAAGATTTGTTAATGCGATAATAGAAATTGACAGACAAAAAGGAGGATGGGTTGCTAAGAAATTCAGGACACAGACAGAAACAGAAGCTTATCAAATAATAGACTTGCCAAAACACATGACTGCTTATGAGTTCTGCAAGAGGATAGAAGCAAACATAGTTACTAATAAAGACATTGCTAAGAAAGCAAGAGTATATTCTGCTACTATAGTGGATTCTATGAAAGCAATACTAGAACTGCCTGCAAGCGAGTTCATAAAGATTTATGGTTCCACTACTGAACGTGCTTTGATATTCACTGATGTAACAATGGGCAGGAGTCCAATGGTTGCAATAAGAGTGACAGAGTTAAAACCTTCAGTGGTAATACTTCATAATGTGGCAGAAGTCGACAAGATTGCAAGAAAAATTTCAGAAGTTGAGAAAGTGCCGATAGCAACCACTTTACTCCCACTGGATGAAGTGAAGAAGAGAATAATAAGCAAGGCTTAAATTAGTTCAAATGCTTTTTCTTTTAATTTTCCCTTATTAATGCCGAGGTTTTCTACTATTACAACACCAACTGGCAGGTTTGCTTTCACTGCTTCAGGCAAGTATTCTTTGGAAACAACAAGCATTTTCTTAGGGCTGAGGAAAAAGAAAGCTTGCTTCAATTCTACTAAATCACTTGGCTTGAATTCATCCCTGGCAAAAACAAGCAAATGAATATTGTTCTTCCTGCTAAGCAAGCGAGTGCTTAACTCATTTGCAGTTCGGCTTGTTAGAAATTCATAAGTGCTCATCATCTTCTCAGTTGTTTTATCAATATTATAAAGAGAATTTTTTCCCCTGATTATTACGATTTCAGGAATAAGAGTTTTTAGCCCTTCAGAATAATAGTAGAAAACAGGCCTCAGCCAAACAGAGTATTTCTCATCTTTTTCAAAAACAACATCAGGTGGCTTTATAGTTGGGTTGAATTTATTTTCATCAACTATCCTCACTGTCTCTTCAGCACTTATTACTATGTTCTTAGCATTAGCTCCTTTAATCAAAATCATCAAGCACTCTAATGCAAAGTCCTTGTTCCTTTTCTTAGGTTTTTCAAATTCAAGCATGTTTATTACTAACACTGTTGTTGAATAAAAAACAAAAGGAAAGCCTCCTGCTATTAATGAATGCTGAAGGCAGGAGGCAATAAAAGCATGGCTGTAAAAACGAAGAGAAATAGTTTAACAAGAACAAGGCTCTGAGCTCAGGCGTGAGAAGCTTTTCTCTTCTCAGCTTACCCCCTTTCGGTCTCAGAGAGCCCTACTAAGGAGGCCTAAGTTTCTCGCCTGTTCAAGTCATATCTCTTTTAGCCAAAGACATATTTAAAACTTTTCTGCAAAAACTTTTCCTTGCCATTTGTAATTAATTCCTCTCCTTATAACGTTCTTCTTCTTCCTTCATAATGCTGTTTTCCAGGTAATAATCAATGAACTCTTCGAACTTTTCCTTGCGAACAAAGAACACTCCTTTGTGAAAAGCCCAGTCAACAGGCTTGTTATTCAAAAGAATCTCATAATCTACTACTGCTACTGGAACAGGCTCGTGGTTTTCCCCTTTTAGTCTTAAGAAAGCTTTTGAAAGCAACCCTTCTCCTTTGCACTGCAACAGCAACTGCCTGCCAGAATCCTTGAATACTTTTATGCCGTCAGCAAACACTGCTTCCAGTCTTATGCCATCCTCGCTGATGCTTAACTGTTTCTTAACACCATTAGATGCTTTTTCTTCTATTGCAAAAGCAGCTCTGTCAGTCCAAGCCAGTAAGTCCACTTGTCTTGTCAAATGTTCTCTTGGAAGCATCCTGTTTTCCTGCAGCAACTTAATTGCTTCCTTCTGATTCCTGGGATCAGTTCTTGTTAGAAAATCAGTAATCCTTTGTTGCTCGAGCTTGTGGATGCATTCAAACCCTTTCTTCTTAACAATCCTGTAAAGTTCTAGTTCTCCTTCCAAACCCAGAAGCGTCACCCTCAAGCATAAAAAAGCAATACGAGTTTTTAAAAGTTGCTTAATGTTTATCTAATTCCTGCTTTTATTAAACCATAAAACAAAGGATTTGGTTTCCCAGGCCATGAAGTGAATTCTGGATGAGCTTGTGTTGCTACGAAAAAATTATGACCAGGAATTTCAATAAACTCTACTAGTCTTCCATTAGGTGAAACTCCTGATATTACTAATCCTTTTTCTTGTAATAATTCATGATATTTTGGATTCACTTCATACCTATGTCTGTGCCTTTCTTGTGCTATTCCTTCTTTCATCCTTCCAAATTTTTCATACAACTCTCTTACTAGTGTTCCTTTTTTCAATACTGCTGGATAAGTACCTAACCTCATTGTTCCTCCTTTTTCTATGATTTGCTTTTGTTCTGATAAAATATCTATTACATTATAATGAGTTCTTGGGTTTATTTCAGTACTGTTAGCATTTTTCAAACCGCATACGTTTCTTGCATATTCAACTACTGCTAATTGTAAACCATAACAGATCCCCAAGAATGGTTTGTTCTTTTCTCTGCAGTATTGTATCGCTTTTATTTTTCCCTCTGCTCCTGTTTTCCCAAAACCTCCTGGTATTATCACACAATCCAAATAATCTAAGATTCTCATTAAGTTTTTGTCTTTTTCAAACATTTCTGAGTTAATCCATTCAATGTTATCCTGCACTCCAAGTTCTGCGCATGCGTGTTTTACTGCTTCTCTTACTGACACGTAAGAATCTGATAATTGCCAGTCTCCTGTGTTTAAGTATTTTCCAATTATGCCTATTCTTACTTCCTTTCCTTTGTTTTTCATTTTCTCAACCACTTTTCTCCAGTAATCGAGTTTATCCTCTCTTGGTTTTAAATTCATCAATTTCAGAAGCATGTCTCCAAAACCTTGTTCTTCAAGTACTAATGGAAGCTCGTATATTATTTCAAGGTCAGGGTTAGAAATTACTCTTTTCTCTTTTATGTTGCAAAATAATGCCAGCTTTTTTTTCCTAACACTATCCACTGGTTTTTTACTCCTGCATACTATAAAGTCTGGTTGTATTCCAACTTCTTGCAATGCTTTCACAGAATGTTGTGTTGGTTTTGTTTTCGCTTCTCCAAGGAAATTAGGAACTGGTATGAAAGAAATGTGAATAAATATCACTTTATCTTTGCCTAGTTTTAATCTCATTTGTCTTGCTGCTTCAAGAAAAGGAATATTCTCATAATCCCCTACAGTCCCCCCGATTTCTATTAATAGAATTTCTTCGTTCTTTCCTCTTTCAATTATTTTCTTCTGTATTTCGTCTGTCAGATGAGGAATTATCTGTACGGTCTTTCCAAGAAAATCCCCTCTTCTCTCTTTCTCTATTATTGTTTTGTAAACTTTTCCAGTAGTAAGATTATGTTCTTTTGAAAGGTTTTTGTGAAGAAAACGTTCGTAATTACCCAAATCTTGATCTACTTCACCGCCGTCTTGTGTCACAAACACTTCCCCATGCTCAGTAGGTCTCATTGTTCCCGCATCAATGTTGATGTAAGGATCTATTTTCATTGCGGAAACTTTGAATCCTTTGCTAATGAGAAGCCTGCCTATGGAAGAAGTAGTAATGCCCTTGCCAAGCCCACTCATTACTCCGCCTGTTATGAAAATGAATTTTGTTTGCACATAGTATTAAAACCAATGTTGTTTAAAAAGTTTGTCTTTTCTTCTTCTTGTATTCCTTGTGGAGTTTGTTAACGCTTTTAGCACCAACCACTCGTTTTCCAAAGCATTTGTGCGGCACTAATGCTCCTGTGAATTTTTTTGGGATGTGCAGGAGTTCATGGATGATTATCTTTTCTTTTTCTTCTTCTGGTAATGGGTCAAAGTTATGTGATAAGACTTCTATTACGTAATGAGGTTCGAGGTTCAAAGTCATTTGCCACACTCTTGGTAGTTCCCAGATGCGCGCGTAAGCATTAGCTTTTGACCCATAGCTGCGCATGTAAAAAATCCTGGAAGAATCAATGTAATCAAGTTCAAGAGTTTTTATGATGTCATTAGCTTTTTCCTGCACGTCAGGAGCGAATTGGAACTTCATACGATCCCTATTACTCAGTGAGCGTTTTTAATAATCGCGCAAAACAAGAGGAGGGAACGTTAAAGTTCCCTCGAAGGCAACGGTGACGCATTCTGGAAAAAAGGTCTGTTCGTAAGATTATACCATGTGGAAGTATTTAAAACATTAACCATTTATAAAGGGTTTATAAATGGAGTTTAAAAGTTTTACGTTACTACTATGAAGTCAATAACAAAGCTTATCAGCAATGCAGCTGTTATGAAAACACTGCTTATTTTTAAAGACTCCCTGAAGTTTCCTTTCTCAGCAAGGTCTGATAATAATGCCAAGCCCATTTTCACGCTTGCGAAGCTCATGAACAACACTGATAGTGAAGAGAATATTATGAACGCGCTTAGCACTCCGCTTGCTTTGAACAACCATCCTAAAAATACCCCTGTGAGAAATAGAACTAATGGGCTTAGGAATCCGAAGAATAGGAAGCTAAGTGAGAATACTACTACTGTTAGTACTAGTGAGGAAATGCTTAACGGGAAAACCACTAGCCATGAAGGGATTGTTAGAAAGAAACTGCCGAGAAATCCTGTTGCGAAAGCTATTATGTTCCCTGTTTCAAGTATCTTCTCCATGTTCATTGCTTTATCCTCCTTGCGAGCCTTGTTTTGAAAGCGTGAGCTTTAGTGTCTATTTTTCTATGAAAATCATAAACTGCTCTTGAAGTGATTATGAACTGATACGCAAGAGCAAATGATATTCCAAGCATTGACAAACCCCATTTTGCATAGGGCACTATTTCTTTGCTTAATACTGATAAAGGGAACATGAATATTAAAAGCAGCCCTATTGGAGCTGTTATTGCTACCCCCATGCATAAGAGGTAAAGAGTTACTAGCCCTCTTAGGTTGAATCTCATGAATTCTGAGGCTTGGTAAAAACTCTCGCCAGTGGAGTCTCCTGCTGCTGCATGGGGAATTGCAAGAGCAAAGATTACTCCAAAGTTAAGCAATAAGACTAACTGAAATCCTTGCATTGAGAAAGAAGAGATAACTACTACTGTTAGTGCTGCAAGAATTGAAAGAAGCAATGTTGAAGAGTTTATCCCTTTTGTTCCTATCCTATTAATACCGTTTTTCATGTTGAACACTGTTCTTGAAACCACTGCGAAAGCAAGGTATTGCAGCACTAAGGCAATTAATACTATGATGATTTTGGTTTTTTCAATGCCGTTGATAATCCCTTGCTGGAGGTTTACTGTTTTGGTTATTCCTCCAAACCTCATTATTGGTATGAGACCATCTGCTCCTATCTCGTCGTACTTTGCAGGGTCTGTTCCTGATAATTCAATACTGCCACCGAACAGTTCATCTGTTGCTTTCCCAACACTGTGAAGGGAGTAACTTCCTTGAATCCAGCAAAAGGAAAGTATTACGAAAGCTATTGCTATGAAAGGAATGATAAGCAATGATATTTTTTTCTTCATTGCCATGAATGGGTAAATGCTTAAGTCAACCATGCTTGAAACCTCTTTTTAATATTGTCAATTTACTTCCCAATCTTTTATTATTCTTTCCCATCATGCGTTTTATCCTTTCCAAATGCCTTGCTTTGAAGTTTCTTAAAACGTTTTTGTCTGATTCAAGCAGTTTTATGTAATGAGCTACTCTTTCTCCTGCTACTGTTTCTGGTAGGATTACCGCGTCTGCTCCTTTCTTGTAAAGTCTTAGTGCTTCGTCAGCAAAGGTTGCTCTTACTATTATTGGAATCCTCTTGTTTTCTTTTCTTATTCTTTCTATTGCTGTTATTGCTGCTTCTTCGTCAGGAATTGTTATTACTACCATTCTGGCATTTTTAATACCAAGCTTTTCATATACTGCTTCATTGAACAGGTCTCCGTATACGTAAGGTATTTTCCTTTCTTGCAGCATTTTAATGACTTCAGGATCATAATCCACTACCAGCACTTTGTCTCTTATCTCATTTATTATTTCTCCTCCCATCCTGTGGCATCCTAATATTATTATATGATTTTTCATTTTCTTACTTGCTTCTCGCCATTGTTTTGGCAGTCTTCTTGTGAAGAACTTTCTTTTGAACAGGGAGAATATCTTACTTGTTTCTGAGAAGAATAAATATATTTTTTTATCAACCCCAAATAAGTAAGGGGTTAGCAGAAGAGTTATGATTATTACTATTGTTACTGCTGAAAACAAGGTTGAATTCAACACTCCTGACATTAGACCATAGGTTGCTATTATGAATGAAAACTCGCTTATTTGCGCAAGCCCAAGCCCTGTTGAAATCGCAGTTCTCCCACCGTATCCTTGTAAAGCATATAATAGGGTTATTATTACTGGTTTTATTACAACAACTAAGAATAACATTGCTCCTATGAATATAAGAAAAGAAGGGTTGATGTTAGTAGTTATTTGCATTCCGAGCGATACGAAGAAAATGGTTGCAAAGAAGTCTTTAAGGGATCTTATCTTCCCAGCTATTTCAGCGTCATAATCAAATGCTGATAATGCCAAGCCCCCTATGAGTGCTCCTATTGCTATTGAAAAACCAAGACCGTAAGCAAACCCCATGAAAGCAAAACAAGTTGATATTGAAGTAAGGAATAAGAGTTCCTGTGATTTTGAAGCAAACTTTAACAAGTAAGGGAACAAGAATTTGTTAGCAACGATTGCTATTGAGAACAAGCCAAGCCCGTTTATTACTATGTTGGATACTGTTTCAAGGTTTAAAGGTTGCCCAATGTTGCTTAAAAATGAAAGTGCTATGATTGCAAGCAAATCCTGCACTATCAAAATTCCCATCATTAATCTACCATGGAGAGAGCTTAGAGCATGGTTGTCTGTTAGCAGTTTCAACACTACCATGGTGCTGCTGAACGAAATGATTAATCCCATGTATATTGACTGCGTCTGGTTTAATCCAAAATAAGAAGAAGCAATTATTCCAATTACTATCGTGAGAAGAACTTGCATCAAGCCATTCACGAAAGAAACAAACCCTATTCCTTTCAGTTTGTTGAAATTAACTTCAACTCCTGCTCCAAACAATAGGAAAGCAATTCCAAGCTCTGATAGGATTATAATCTCATTAGTGTTTGAAATTATTCCAATTCCAAGAGGGCCGACGAATACTCCTGCAAGAATATATGCTAAAAGCAGTGGCTGCCTGAAGAGTTTTATAACGTAAGAGAACAAAGTAGCTATTATAATTATTAAGCCAATATCCAATAGTAGAGAATAATCCATGACAGTAATTACTATTTAATTATTTTTAAACTCTTTGCTGTTTTATCAATTACTTTTTCTTCTACAACGTACCAGTATACTACAAGACCAATAGAAGAGCCTATCAGTACATCTGACAAGTAATGAAGTTGTAAGTAAACCCTTGAAAAACTAACTAGCAAAGCTGTTGTGAAGAAAACCAATGGTTTTGAATAGTAATATTCCAGAGTGCTCATTAATGAGAAAGCGAAGGCAGCGTGGCCAGAAGGAAAGGAAGATAAAAACTTTTCAGTGCCAAAGCCAGTTACCCCTCCATCAGGTCTGTTTCTATTAACAACCAGTTTTATCACAAACACTACTATTATGTTTATTATTATTACAAGAATCATTCTCCAAGCTATTTCTTTTTTCCTTTTCTTTTCAAACATTAACACCAGTAAAACCAATAAAGGCAATCCTGTTGTCATGCTTCCAATATTAGTGATTGCTATCATTGCAATATCAAGCAAAGGATTTCTAAAAGAGCTCATTAAAACGCTTACTTGTTTGTCTATTGCAAGAGAAGCTATTCCAGCAAGTAAGAACAACCATGCTGCTGCGAGTAAAATCTTCTTATTCATACTCTCATCTCTTCGTTCATTTTAGTAAGATTTTTCACACTCTTGTTTATAACCAGAGTGTTTTCAAGCCTGAATCCTCCGATATTTTGAACATGTAACCCTGGTTCTAATGCTATTACCATGTTGTTTTTGAATGTTTGTTTTGATTTCAAACTTATGACTGGTTCTTCGTGAACTCTTAAACCAATGCCATGTCCTAACGAGTACTTCCAATACTGTAACACTCCTTTTTCTTTAAAGAAGCTTTGTACTGCAATCACTGCTTCGTTGCACTTTTTTCCAGGTTTTATTTTTCCTAATGCTATCTTGTATGCTTTTTTTATTATCTCCCATTTTTCTTCTTTCTCTTTTGAAGGATTGATGCAAAAAGTTCTCGTCATATCAGAGCAATAGTTGTTGACTACGAAACCTAAATCAACTATTATTGTTTCGTCTTCTTTTATTTTTTTGTCAGTTGGTTTGGAATGAATTCTTAAACTGTTCTTTCCAGAAGAGATTATGAAGTTGAAAGCAATCCCTTCACTTTCTGTTATTGATTCGCATAACGCTGTTTTATATATTTCTTTTTCAGTAACCCCTTTTTTTATGCTCTCTTTTACTGCTTTCATTGCTCTTACTGATAACCTGCTTGCTTTTTCAATGCATTTAATCTCTTTTTTTGTCTTAATGCTTCTTATTTTATCTACTTTATCCTCAGCGTCGTACAATCTTACTTTCTTGCTTAGTGTTGAAAACATTTTGAAAGGCATTGAATCAACACAAGCAAATGCTTTCTTGATGCGTAATTTTTTAAATAGTTCAAACAAGTCCTTATAATAATCCTTGCTCTCGATTATCACTGCATTTGCTTTTACATAAGAATCAGCTGTTATCAAATACTTCTTATTCTTAGTGATTAACAAGAAGCCAGAAGTATCAGCATTTGAAAAATACTCTACGTCCTCTTCTCTATGTAATAGTAAAGGAAGGAGTTTTTCTAATTTTCTCATACAATCAATTCCCCTGAATCCATTATCTTTTCATCATCAAACCATATTGTAGGCTTTAATAGTATGGCATCCCAGTGAATTTCGGACCTTACTCTTCCTCCAAAATCAAAGTTAGACCCGAAAGCAATGTGGCAGGTTCCCAGCACTTTTTCCTCTTCAAGTATTCTTCCTGATAGTATTGCTTTTGGATTCATTCCAACACCAAACTCTGCGATGTTCCTAGCGTTTTTCAACTTCCACATTTTCTTGCTGAAAGCATTATCCCCTATTACTTCCTGCACTAACCCTTTCCTTACAAGTACTTTTGTTTTCGGCTTGCAGATTCCTTCCATTTCGTCTATTACTATTATTCCTGCTCCTGTTTTTTCTTTAGGAGCTACAAATACTTCTCCTGCTGGCAGGTTTCCGAAACTCCCTTTCTTTGAATATATGCCTGTATCATTATCCACTACTCTTTCTCCTATGTTTTCAAACTGAAAGTTAGTGCCAGAAATAGTAATAATCTTTACTTTGCTTGTTTTTCTAAGCAGTCCAGCTACTTTCTTAATGTTCTTCTCCATTTTCTTATAATCAACATTAACAGCTCTTGTGAACATTTCCATTGTTATCCCAGGTAGGGTTGCTATCCTCACTCCTTTCTTGGTAGCGTTTTTCCTTGCTTTCGTGCGTGAAAGGGAGTAATAAGTAGGAGCCAATACTATATCATGCTCAAGCATTGCCTTTGCAACTATTTTAGGAGGTTCTCTTCCATGCTCTCCTGTTGGTTTGATTTTTACAAGCATTGCTTGTGTTGTTTTCTCAGCAGCATTGAAAAGAGATTCTCCTACTTCAGAAGTCATGGTGTCTGTTATTACAAGTACTTTTTCCCCTTTCTTTACTCCCATGCATTGTTTGATTACTCTTTCAGCAGTTTCTTCTGCTTTGTTCACTTTAATCACTCCAGGAAGCCCCTTCAAGGAATGCTTTCGTCCTGTCATTAGTGCTTGGGTAGTGCCTGCTTATCTTCATTATTACGCTGTTCCCACTTTTTCTAACTTCTCTTATTGTTGCTATTACTCCTAAGTGTTTCAGATTCTCTACGAAATGCATTCCTGTTTCCTCGTCAGGAACTTCTATTTCAAAGTCCTCTGTTACTTCCTCTCCCCTAGCTATTTTTCTTATTGTTTCCACCATTGGTATTAAAATGCTTTTACCAAGCGCGCTTGCTTCTTTTTCAAGCTCTTCTCCTTCCAAGCCAAGCTCGTATGCTTGGAAAGCTTCCCTGACAAGCCTTCTGTACATGAAAGCCAATCCGTAATCGTTGTAAAAAGTGAAAGCATACTGCAGGTCTTTGTTAGTGCTTTGATTAGCAGTGTATTTCAACATTTTTCCTTCTTCTGTTTTTAGTACCACTCCTTCTCTTCCTTCTGCGCCTATCTTCCTAACAAGGTTTAAAATATCTTTTCCGTTGTTGAATTCTCCGAACACTCGCACACCTTTCAAACCGTATTCTTCCAGCATTCTTATTTTTTCACTGTGCTTTAATGGTTTGTTAGTGGTCCTGTTGCGGATGTCGAATATGAAGTAACCGAAGTCCCTAGCTTCTGGGTAACTCTTTTCTTGATAAGGATTCTGCATTCCTACTACTTCACCACAAAGCATTAACTCAGGATAGTCTTTGAAAAATTTTTCATTAATAGTTTTCTTTATCCTGCTTGTGGTGTACTCACATACCAGTCCACCGCGTGTTAATGAGATTATTTTTCCTTCTATCATTACTGTTCTTACGTTGTAGCCATCCATTTTTTCTTCTGCAAAAGCTTTTTCAAAATTTTTCTTAAAACCAGTGCTTATTACTAATGCTCTTGGAATCTTGGGAAAACCACGTACTAATTCAAGCCCTTTGCTTGTTATGAACGCCACTGTTCCTTTTTCAATGTGTTCTACTTTTTCTTTGAATCTGTAATAAGGAATACTCCATTCTATGAGCTGGAGCTTGTTTTTTTTCTTTGCTTCTTCAAGTTTTTGCAGAGATATTCCTGTTTTTTCAGCAAGGTCCTCCATTTTACAACACTCTTCCTTTCAAGCAGTTGATGCAAATGTTTGTTCTAAAATTATAGTGCTCTTCACACACCATTGCTCCGCATTTCATGCATTGAAACAAGCTTGTTGTTGGCTTGCCACATACAGAACATAATCCAGCTGTTTTCATGCTGACCACTTTGGTTTTTATAAGACGCAGTACTTAGTAAAGACTATGGTTTTGTCTTATAAATTACTATCAGTTTTTGGCATTAGAATAGAACTGCATTGGTCTTTCATAGCTTTTATAATTGCTTTGCTTTTGTTCTCTCCTTTAGTAGGGGTGCTGCTGTTAGTTGTGTTCGCATTTGTAACAATGCATGAACTCTGCCATGCTTTTGTTGCAAAGAAATACAATATCAAAGTGAAGAAAATAATCCTCCTTCCAATAGGAGGAGTAGCTGTGATGAATGCTTCAAGGTTGAAGCCATTGAAGGAGATCAAAATGGCAATGGCTGGGCCTTTGTTTAATTTTGCTGTTTTTCTCCTTGCTCTATTGTTTTTGAAAGCAACAGGAATAAGTCTTATGAGTGTTAGTGAAGTGCTTGAAGCAAAAACACTTTCAATTCCTCTTGTCTTGTATTACGTGCTGTACGCTAATTTCATGCTTGGTGCTTTCAACTTGTTCCTACCTGCTTTTCCTCTTGATGGTGGCAGGATTTTCAGGGCATTGCTTGCTTTCAGGATGCCTTATTTGAAAGCTACTCTTGTCGCTCGTAACGTGAGCTTGTTCATAGCAGGAACTCTTGCATTCATATCATTAATAATGTTACAGGATTTGTGGCTGTTGATAATATCTTTCTTCATAATCCTCGGCGCAGTTTCAGAATATGAAGGACTATTGATACAAACCTTGCTTTCAAGAATGAAAGTAAAACATGTTCTCTCAAAAGAATTCATTAAAGTAAAACCGTTAGAAGTAGTTGATGAAAAAATACCCTTATTGTTCAAGAAGAAAGAATTATCCGTAATAGTAACGACCAGACCTTTGTCAGTTGCTGACGTGAGAGACGTGCAATCAAGGGGAGTGGTGTTCTCAAGTATTGCGAAAAAAGTAAAACCATTGAAACCAAATGATTCTGCTGAAAAAGCACTGCATTTGATGGAAGAGAACGCAGTGTCAATAGTTCCTGTAGTGTCAGGCAATCGCTTGACAGGTGTTGTGAAAAGAGTTGACTTGGAAAAAGCAAGAATATTGGTTCAGTTATTTGGGAACAATGTATTTAAATCATAACAACTTATTCTTAATCATGGACAAGAGGATTCTTAAGACTGTCAAAGACATCAAAGAGCTTAGGGTTCAAGGAGCAACTAACGTTGCAGTAAGTGGATTGAAAGCATTAAAATTCGTGAAGAGCGAAAAAGAGTTTGAAAAAGCTTCTAAGTTGCTTGCTTCTGCAAGGCCAACAGAACCAATGCTTAGGAATGGGTTGAAGTACGTCCATTATAAGCATAAGATGGGGAGTACTGTTAAAGAAGCTGTTGATGATTTTCTTAAAATGACTTCGCATACTTTTAAAGAAATAGTAGAAGCAGGTGTTAGAAGGATTCCTGATGATTCAGTAGTGATGACTCATTGTCATTCAAGCCTTGTTAATTCCATACTAAAGAAAGTAAAAAAGCAAGGGAAAAAAATATCTGTAGTTGTTTCTGAAACAAGGCCATTGTATCAAGGGAGGCTCACTGCAAAAGAATTGTCAAAAGCGGGAATCAAAGTAAAGTTCATAGTTGACTCTGCTATGCGTTCTTTTGTGAATGACGTTGACTTGTGTTTGGTTGGAGCAGATGTGCTCACTGCTGATGCTTTCATAGTGAATAAAATAGGGACCTCAATGCTTGCATTAGCAGCAAACGAAGCGCGCACTCCTTTTGCAGTAGCATCAGAGCTTTTCAAATATGACCCAGAAACCACAAAAGGATTGCTTGAGCCAATTGAGAAAAGAAAGCCTTCAGAAGTATGGAGGACTAATGCTAAGAATGTTGAAGTGTTGAATCCTGCATTTGATTTTACGCCTGCGAAATACGTTAATTTCATAATAACTGAAAAGGGAATTATTAATGCTTTTGACGTTCATTTTTCCGTAAGCACTACTTACAGGTGGATGTTTTGAAAAAAGAAGGTGAAGGAGAATGGTTGAGACTGATATAATAGAAGTTAAGAATGGAGCAGCGCTTGGAATAAAAGTAAAGTTGCCAAAAGCAGACTTATTAATGATAAGAGCTGAGAAAGGTTTTCTTTGCTGCGGTTATTTTGACAGAAAAACACTTGATAAGCTTGAAACTCCCGCAGTAATAATCAAAGGAGTGAAGTCATTTAGAGATATGCTTAGGAAAAAAGTATCTTTTGTTTCAAAGCAAGCAAAAAAATTAGGAATAAATGCTAACATGACTGGAAGGCAAGCTCTTGAAAAAATGGTGTGAGTAAAGTGAAAACAGTTTTCAAAGTTAAAAAAATAGATGTGGAAGCAGGTGGAAAAAGCATAGTGGTTTTGAACAATGAAGATGCTGCAGACCTTGATTTGTCATTAATGGACAGGGTTAGGGTTAGGACAGATTCTAAGGAAGCAGTAGCGCTTGTTGATTTGTCAGAGAAATACATTAAAAAAGGAGAAGTAGGATGCTTTATTTCTCTTTCTGAAAAACTGAAGCTTAGAAACAAACAGAAAGTATTCATAGAACCGATTGAAAAACCACGTTCAGTAGAATTTATTAAAAAGAAACTCGATGGTCATTTCCTTGAAAAAGAAGAAGTCAAAGGCATAATAAACGACGTGATGGAGTAAAAACTATCAGATGTTGAATTAACAGCATTCATATCAGCTATGTATATTAGAGGAATGAATGATTCTGAAACAATAGCGCTCACTAAGGCAATTATAGAATCTGGTAAAACCATTGATTTCAAGAGAAGGCCAGTGCTTGACAAACACTGCACTGGAGGGGTTCCTGGCAACAGAACTACAATGCTCATAGTCCCCATAGTAGCTTCTGTTGGCCTTTTAATCCCAAAAACTTCTTCACGTGCCATTACTTCTCCTGCTGGAACTGCTGATACTATGGAAGTGCTTGCACCAGTGTCTCTTTCAATAGAGGAAATCAAAAGAGTGGTAAAGAAGACGAACGGTTGCATGGTTTGGGGGGGAGGAGTAAACCTTGCTGCTGCTGATGACAAACTGATAAGAATAAGGCATCCCTTGAAGTTAGATCCCCTTGGAGTAATGCTTGCTTCAATCCTTGCGAAGAAAAAAGCAGTAGGAGCAACTCACGTGCTCATTGACATCCCAATAGGGTACGGTGCTAAAGTAATTAACAGGGCAGAAGCAGAAGAGCTTGCTAAGAAATTCATGGGTCTTGGCTCTTCTCTTGGAATGGAAGTAGAGTGCATTCTCACTCCCGGCTATGACCCAATTGGGTTCGCAATAGGCCCTGCTTTGGAAGCAAGAGAAGTGCTTAGGATACTGAGAGGGGAAAACGTCAGTCCTGACTTGGTGGAAAAGTCATTAGTAATGGCAGGAATCCTCTTAGAAATGGGAGGAAAAGCTGGAAAAGGCAAAGGAAGAATGATTGCTGAGAAAATACTGAAATCAGGTAAGGCTTATGAGAAAATGAAACAGATAATAGAAGAGCAAGGAGGAGATCCTGGAATCACCCCTGAGGAGATAAAAATAGGGAATAAGCAGTTCACTGTTTACGCTCCTTCATCAGGGCGTGTTCACTTGGTTCATAACAAGGCAATAAGTAGTATTGCAAGAGCAGCAGGAGCTCCCCGTGACAAAGAAGCAGGTATTTACATGTATGTTGAGAAAGGGGATAAAGTGAAAAAAGGACAAAAATTGTTCACAGTGTTCTCAGTGTCTAATAGGAAACTAAACGCTGCAAAAGAGCTTGTTGAAAAACTAAGCCCTATTGAAATGGAGAAAGTAGTACTGGGGGAATACTCTACTGAGAAAAAGCCAATGGTCTACGAGTTCGGATAACTGAACCGCAGACCTTAATTTTTATTGTTGAATAGTTGAAGCTGTTTTTATCAAGTCAACAAGGCTTCCGTGGCAGTACTGCTCGAAGTCAATGTTGCTTAAGTCTTGTTTTACCACGTCAATTGGTGCATTGCATTCAGCTTCTTTTCCCTTGAACAAGACTGCTCCCATTTTTTCTTCAAAAGAAGCATTTTCAGGCACTGTTATGTCTTCTATTCTGAAGAAAACAGTGCAGTTGTTAATGCTTCCTCCTTTCACTGCTGAGAATACTCTTATGCTGAAGCCGTTGAATTCTTGGTCAGTGTTAACAATGGCTTTCTCGCATTTCATTAAAGACTACTGAAAGCACTGAATACTGCTGCCACAGTCTTTGTAACCAGTGTAATCTTCTTTCTTCTCCTCAACACACCCGCTCAGCATTACTACTAATCCTAATACTACTGCTACTAGTAACTTTTTCATCTCTCCTCACTCCTCTTGATATATTCTTTTAACAGTCTTGGAAAAGCCTCAGCGTCAATGAACCTTATCCCCCATTGTTTTGCGAATTTCTTTATCCCTTCGTCAGAAGCCACTACGCCTGCTTTCAACTCTTTGGCAAGCAATACCACATCAAGGTCTTCTTTTGAGTCAATCAACCCCTGTCTCACGCTTGCTCTGTACTTATTCCTAAGCTCTCTCATTACTCTCGAATAATTCTTATTATCTTTTTTTGTTTTTAACAATGCTTTTTCAGCTTCACGAAGCCCCTTGTTAAGCCTTTCCCTAATGTCTCCAACATATTCGTATAAGAACTGCGAAGGAATCATCAACTCAGCCCTGCTTGGTGATTTCTGCACAAGCCAGGCATCAAGCTTGTTAATGCTTCTCTGCGAAATTCCTTTGTTCTCAAGCAAGTGTTTTATCTCAGTCCACACAGAAGGAGGCGTGTAGCAAGTAATGTTGGCGTCTTTTGCTTTTGAAATTAGTTTAATCATCTCCATTATATGCTTGTTAATTTCTTCTTTTGTCCTGTTCAACCCAGTAAAGGCAGAAGTGTCCAGGACGAACCTCTGTTTACGCATGGAGTTCTAAAAGAAGGAATTGTTTATAAAAGTTAAGCAAGTTTAAAAATTATTCTTTTTACAATACCCCTTCTTTAAAGCTTTGGTAAGTTATGAAAACAGCGATTGTGAGAGAAGTTAACAGTTTTAAAAAACTCACGAGTGTATTATCCAAGTATAATAATTCCCCTATCTCTAAAAGAACCAGAAAAGCAAGGATTACTAACAAGCCCTTGATAAAAGATCCCTTGTCTTTCAAATAAACAAAGAAGATAAGCAAGAAAGAAGCAAGATAAAAAATAGTTGAGGAAAAGTCAGTTATCATGTTTAGCTCTTTCATTACTTGAACACCTTCCATATTTCAAAACACATTACCATGAAGAAAAAACTAACCAGCATTTCTATTATGTTTGAAAACCAAACAACGTAATGATGAACGTTGAAGTAAACAATGTAAAAACCAACCAGCAAGGAAAACAAGTTTAACAATCTTCTGTAAACAGTTCCACGGTATTTTTTTCTAATTACCAACAGTAATGCAAGTGACCACGCCAAGAAGACAGAGCTTAAAACCATGACAAGATTTAAGGCTTCTTCCATGCTTTAAATTAACAAGAACAAGTTTTAAAAACTTTTGAGAAACTATTCTTGCATAATCCTCAAAGAATCAGGAAGAGTTAAGTGCTCAGGCAGCGTCTCGGTTTTCCCGCACAGAAGTGCAGTACACACCGAATCGCTGGACGGCTTAACTACCGGGTTCGGAATGTTACCGGGTGTTTCCCGTCCGCTGTGACCGCCGAGCATGTTATTTCTTAACAAACCAGTTTATAAACCTTTCTTCGGGCACAATTCTTTTAAAACACACTCTTCACATGCTGGTTTCTTAGCCTTGCACACTCTCCTACCATGCTCTATTAGCAAGCCGTTCACTAAGGCCCAGTCCTTCTTGTCAAACATTCTCATCAAGTCCTGTTCTATCTTGACAGGGTCCTTGCTGTCAGTCAAGCCAAGTCTGTAAGACACCCTGCGCACGTGAGTATCAACAGCAATCCCCTCAACCTTGCCAAAGCCGTAAGACAAGACGATGTTAGCAGTCTTACGAGCCACTCCAGGAAGCTTTACAAGTTCTTGCATCGAGTCAGGAACCTTCCCCCCGTACTCTTTTACTATTCTCTCTGCTATTACTTTCAAGCGCTTTGCCTTCTGCTTGTAAAAACCAGTGCTCTTCACTAATCCTTCTAATTTCTTCAAATCAGCCTTGGCCATGCTCTCAGCATCAGGGTATTCTTTGAACAACGCAGGAGTCACCTTGTTCACGCGCTCGTCAGTGCACTGCGCTGACAACACAGTAGCCACGAGCAACTCCCATGCATTCCCGTGCTTCAAAGCAGTACCAGGATTCCTATACTCTTTCTTCAAACGCGTAATGATTTCAGAAGCTTTGTTCGCGCTTTCCATAATAATCTTAAATACGTAAGCATATAAAAATACACGCTGCAATGACGACACCAGGCTCGTTGAGCCCTTGCGGGCGATGAAATAGATTTTGAGTGCAGAGCAGCGTCTCTGTGTTTTTTGGTAGGTAAGTTTAAATACTTGATTGTATAACAATTCTATAGGTGGTGTATAATGAGTTATACGACTATTCAGATTTCGCCTGAGACAAGAGAAAAGTTGAGTTTTTTAAAATCAAGTCCGAGAGAAACTTATGACGAGCTAATCAACAAACTAATTGAGTTAATACCAAGAGGGGATGATGAAGGGGTTTATGAGAACGAGTTCAGAGTAAGCTTGCTGAACGCAAAACTTGATGTGATCAAGGGAAGAACGTATTCATTTTTTGATGTGAAAAAATCACTGGGAAGAGAGTGAATGGCCTGGAGGATTGAATTCACAAGAGAAGCACTTAAAGACATTTCGAAGCTTGAGCTCAAAGTTGTTGACAGGATTTTGAACAAGCTTGAAGAAATTAAAAACAAACCTTATGACCATTTCCAGCGTTTGGTTGGTTATGATGACTTTAAACTCAGAGTAGGAGATTATAGGATAATTGCTCTTTTAACCCATGATAAGAAGATAATAATAGAGAAAATAGGTCATAGGAAAAACATTTATAAGAAAAAAATGAAGTGAAGGCAATGAAAAAGAGTATTAAAAAGGTTAAAAATTTCATGGAGAAAGAAAAACCGTAGGTTTGTCTTTTCCTTCGGGTGCAGAGCAGCATTAATTTTGTCTACTTCAAGCGTTTGGTTTATATTCCTGTTTTTCTTCTGATTAGTTAATATGGATATCTTCTTAGAACTTAGTTTAATCATAGGGATTACTGTTATAATAACAGGAGTAATGAAGTTGTTTAAGCAGCCTTTGATAATAGGTTATATATTTTCAGGCATACTGCTTAGCCCTTACTTCCTTAATGTTGTTCATTCTAAGGATGTTATAATGGTTTTTTCTCAGATTGGCGTTGCTTTTCTTTTGTTCATAGTTGGTTTGAACCTCAGCCCGAAAGTTATAAGAGAGGTAGGGAAGGTTTCATTGGTAACTGGGGTTGGTCAAATCGTGTTCACTTCTCTTATTGGTTTTTTAATAAGCAGATTGCTTGGTTTTTCAACAATGGCTTCTTTGTATATTGCTATTGCTTTGACGTTCAGCAGTACTATTATTATAATGAAATTGTTGTCTGACAAAAAAGACTTGGAAAAGCTTTATGGTAAAATAGCAGTTGGTTTCCTGTTAGTCCAGGATATTTTTGTAATTGCTCTTTTAATGTTCATTTCTTCGCTTTCAACCAATTCTCACTCGCTTGGTTTTTCTTTCAACTCAATGATTCTTGGTGCTGTTATAATATTTTTTGTTTTCTTTTCAAGCGTGTACTTTCTTCCAAGGCTGTCTGACTTTTTCGCAAAGTCTCAGGAGTTTCTGTTTTTGTTTTCAGTCGCGTGGGGTTTGTGTTTAGCTGCTTTGTTTTATTTCATTAACTTTTCCATGGAGATAGGCGCGTTGATTGCTGGTATTTCTCTTTCAA
>JAJRYS010000017.1 GCA_024275665.1 archaeon
AAAGTCTTCAATTTAGAAGTTGAAAGGGATAATTCTTACGTTGTCAATACAGGAGCTGTTCATAATTGTTGGACTCCTTGGTTCGGAATATTCGGTTCAAAGAGTGGTTTTGACTCTCTTGAAGAAGCTTTCCAAGACAGGGCAAAGCATATTCATGCTATTGAAACAGGCTTGAGCAGCGACCCTGAAATGAACTGGCGCTTGTCAAAGCTTGACAAGATTAACTTGGTTAGTTTTTCAGACTCCCACTCGCCTTGGCCTTGGCGTATTGGAAGAGAAGCAACAGTGTTCAACGTGGATTCTTACGACGAGTTGATAAATGCTATCAGGACTGGTGAGGGCTTGGAGTCAACGATAGAAGTAGACCCTGCTTACGGCAAGTACCACTGGGACGGCCACCGTAATTGCGGTGTTTCTTTTTCACCAAAAGAAGCTGAGAAGCTGAACAACATTTGCCCAGTATGCGGGAAGCCACTAACCATAGGAGTAGAGCACAGGGTGGAAGAGCTTGCGGATAGGCCTCCTGGCTTCAAACCAGAAGGAGCAAAGCCTTTCATCAGACTGCTTCCTCTTGCAGAAGTAATAGCTCATTACTACGGCGTGGGCTTGTCTTCCAGGAGAGTGTTTTCCAAAACTTACGAGCTGATAAAAGCTTTCGGATCAGAATTAGATGTATTGTTGAACGCTGAGCGCGAGGACTTGTTGAAGCACGCTGACGAGAAGCTCGTGGAATGGCTGTTGAAGAACAGGCAAGGAAGGGTGAAGTTCAAACCTGGCTTTGACGGTGAATACGGAGAGCCATTGTTTGGTAATGAGGATGGTTCGGAGCAGAAAAAATTAATAAGTTTTTAGATGATAATATTTTACTGTTTTTTGAAGAGTTGGTTTTTTATTAATAGTGACGCAGAGAACTTGAAAGTAATGGCAGAGCTCTGGCTTCGTTACGTTAACTTTGAAGAAAGGGAGAAGAGATTAATTCCTTTCATTGAAGAAGTGCTGAGAGAACATGAGTGCAGGAAAGTTCTTGACGCTGCTGCTGGCATCGGCTTTGAGGCTTATGCTCTTAGCATGGATGGTTTTGAAGTCATTGCTAATGAGTATAACCCTGAATTACGAAAAGTAATGCGAGAGTTCTTAAGAAAAAGAGTTAACGTTGAAATTACTGGTTTTAACTGGAAGGACTTTGACAAGCATTTTGACAAAGAATCGTTTGACGCTGTCTTATGCCTTGGAAACTCATTAACTTACTTGATTAATGAAGACGAAAGGAAGAAAGTTGTTTCTAATTTTTACAACATTCTCAGAGATGGAGGAGTGCTGTTGATTGATACTAGGGAATACTTTTCTAATGGGTTGCCTAAAGAAAAACTAATGGGTTCTTTTTATTACAATGATGAAGATTTTAGCGTTTTATTAAAGTCTAAGAAAGGCCCATACCGTTATGTGCTTTATGATGAGATTACTGGAAAAAAGTATGAGGAAGAAGTTTACCCAATAACAAGAGAAGAGCTGAAGAAGTTGCTTGAAGAGGTTGGCTTTTCAATAGTAATAGAGTATTCTGACCTTGAAGAAGGAGTTAGGAAAGACGCAGTGTTTTACCAGTTCGTAGCAATGAAATAAACGCTTTTTTCATAACTCTTTGTCTATCATCCTGAAGTACCCTACTATGTCTTCTGTTATTATTTTTTCTTCTTTCCCTGTTGCCATGTCACGCACCGTGACTTGGTTGTTCTCCAAGTCACGTGTTCCTATTATGAGCGCGAACGGAATCCCCCTGCTGTTAACGTAGTCAAGCTGCTTGCGCAGGCTTCTTTTCATCAAGTCAGTTTCTGCTGACACTCCGTTCTGCCTTAGGAGTTTTGTTATTTCTACTGCTTTGTCTCTTGCTTCGTCGTTCGCAGGCGCCACGTAAACGCGTGCAGGGTAGTAAGTCATTGGCACGTCAACTATTTCAAGCAGTCTGTCGATTCCCAACCCGAATCCTACTGCTGGCAGGTCTTCTCCTCCGTACAGTTTTATGAGGTTGTCGTACCTGCCTCCGGAGCAGACGCTTCCAATGCTCTCTTTTCCTCGTACGAGGGTTTCGAAGACGAACCCAGTGTAGTAGTCGATTCCCCTGACTATTGACAAGTCTATTTCAACGTTAGTGACTCCTAGCTTTTCAGCAGCATCGATTATGGAATACAACTCGCTTAAGTCTGCTTCGCGTTTCATTATCATCTCGAAGAACTTGCCCACGGTTTCTTTGTTAACCCCTGTTCTGAGCATTTCGTTCTTGACTTCTTCTTCTCCTATTTTGGAAAGCTTGTCAAGAGCCCTGAATATTTCAAGTTTTTTATCTTCAGGCACTCCTGCTTTTTTAGCTATTTCTTCTACTGCTTTTCTTGAGCTTATTTTGAAAGTGAATTGTTCTGTTGTCACGCTTCTGAGCAAGTCGTTTGCCACTGACAAGATTTCAGCGTCTGCTTCTGGGAACTTGCTTCCTATGAGTTCTAGTCCTGCTTGCCAGAACTCCCTCCACCTTCCTGCTTGCGGGCGATCGTAACGCCACATGCGGGTAATGTAGTAGAATGTTATTGGCTTTGGAAGAGAAGGATTAGAAGCTACTATCCTCGCGATTGGTACTGTGGGGTCGAATCTGAGTCCGAGCTTCCTGCCTGCTTTGTCTTCGAATGCGTATATCTCTTTCTCTATTTCAGGACCGCTTTTCGTAGCTAGTAA
Source organism: archaeon (assembly GCA_024275665.1). Lineage (GTDB taxonomy): Archaea > B1Sed10-29 > B1Sed10-29 > B1Sed10-29 > JAJRYS01 > JAJRYS01. Next base: position 2,722 of record JAJRYS010000017.1, read on the forward strand.
GTTGAAGTCTTCGAATGCTGGAGTGCATACTTCTCCATAACCGTATAGTTCGAAGATGCTTCGCATTCTGTTGAATACTTTGTTTCTTTTCGCCATTTCTTCTGGCATGAAGTCACGAGTTCCTCGTGGTGGTTGGAATTTCATTTTGCAACACTTTCCTGGGATTAGTAGAGGGCCGCAGCCGAGATTTTCTCGCTGCC
>JAJRYS010000018.1 GCA_024275665.1 archaeon
ACGCTTACCATGATCAGTTACCTCCTTGAACTCAACAAGCATTTTTAATAAACTTTGATTATTTAAAACCATGCCAATCTTTGTAGTGCATGAGCATCATGCTAGGAAGCTTCACTGGGATCTTCGCTTGGAAATGCAAGGAGTTCTCAGGTCATGGGCAGTGCCTAAAGAACCGCCCGCGAGCACTGGGGTCAAGCGCTTAGCAGTGCAAGTAGAAGACCACCCTCTTGAGTATGCTTCTTTTGAAGGAGAAATAAAACAAGGATACGGGAGAGGAATTGTCAAGATATGGGATAATGGGGAGTACGAGTTGTTGAAAAACACTGGCAAAGAGTTGAAGGTTTTTTTCAAAGGAAAAAAACTGAAAGGAGAATATGTGTTGTTAAGGTTTCCGAAGGCTGATAAGAACGAGCAAAAAGCATGGCTTTTCTTCAAAGCAAAAGAATAATACTCTGAAAAGAGTAAATGAAAACCATGAGGACTGGAGTAGCTGACTTGCCTTTGCATTGGGGTTCTTGCCCGAGATGGCTTTTTGACAGGATGGTAAGGCTTTCCAAGGCAATAAGTGAAGCAATAATAGAGGGCTACGGGCAGGAAGAACTCTTGAAGAGGCTTGCTGATCCTTTCTGGTTCCAGGCTTTTTCATGCGTGCTTGGTTTTGATTGGCATTCAAGCGGAGTGACTACTACGACTACTGGTGCTTTGAAACTAGCACTGGGCCCTGAAGAGCATGGAGTAATGGTATGCGGTGGCAAGGGAAAAACCAGTAGGAAGACTCCTGAAGAGATTGAGAAGAATCCTTTCAACTTGTCAGGGAAAAAAGTAGAAGGATTAGTAAAAGCCAGCAGGATGGCTGCCAAGGTTGATAATTCCTGCGTGCAAGACGGGTATGAGTTGTATCATCATGTTTTCTTGTTTTCTGAGAAGGGAGAATGGGCTGTCGTACAGCAAGGGATGAGCTTGCGAGTTCCGGAAGGTATGAGTCTACGAAGTAGACGAATACCAGGAGGTATGAGTTCGCGTGGGGGTTATGCTCGTAGGTATCACTGGTTTTCTGAGGATATTGAAAGCTTTGTGGAAGAGCCGCAGTTGATAGCATGTGACAAGAGAGAGGAAAGAGTGCTTGACATGACTGCACGAGAGAGCAAGGAAGCTAGGAAGGCAAGTGTTGATGCTGTGAAAGACAAGGAGTTTTTAAAACTTGATAAACTAGTAATGCCAAAGCATCATGAAGTAAGGCTTACTCATTCAGAGGTCAGCTTTTTGGAAAGAGTAAGCGAGTTCAACCCGAATAATTACGAAGAATTAGTAGCATTGAGGGGAATGGGGCCTAAGAAGATAAGAGCGCTTGCGTTGATTTCAGAATTAGTTTACGGGGAGAAGCCAAGTTGGAGGGATCCTGTGAAGTACTCGTTTGCCCACGGAGGAAAGGACGGCGTGCCTTTCCCAGTGGACAGAAGATTGTATGATGATTCCATTCGTTTCCTGGAAGAAGCGCTGGAAGCAAGCAGTGTTGATAAGGGGGAGAAAGGAAAAGCTATTAAAAGACTTCATGAGTTCTTGTAGCATGGAGTTTGAAGAAGTAGTTGAAAAGAGGAAATCCGTTAGGAAGTACTCAAGCAAACAAGTTGAAAAAAACAAGATTAAAAAAATATTATCAGTAATCAGTAAGACCCCTTCTGCTGGAAACCTGCGTTCTTTTACAGTTGAAGTAGTAACTGATGAAAAAACAAAACACAGTCTCGCAGAAGCTTCTTACGGACAAGAGTTCGTTGCAACTGCTCCGGTGCTGTTGGTATTCTTCGCAGATCCTGAAAAAGCAAGCAAGAGGTATGGTGAAAGAGGCGAGTTGTTCGCGTTACAAGACGCTACTATTGCTGCTGCTTATTCTCAACTAGCATGCGTTGATGAAGGTCTTTCTTCTTGCTGGGTCGGTGCTTTTGACGATGAAAAAGTGAAAAAAATAATGAAGAAAGAGTTAAGGCCTATTGCCATTATCACTGTTGGGTACCCTTCATAAGACTGCTTTTGGGTTTGTTGGCACTCCGAACATTTCCCCTGCTTCTTTGCTTAATGCTATGAGATTTTGCTTCCTGCCAGTAATCTCACTTACCTTGTTCACTTTCAGTGTTGCTGAAAGCATTTTCAATTCTGTTGTTATTGCTTTCACGAAGTTCTGCACTCCTTCTGCTTTGCCAGTGGCTGCTGTTATTAAGAAAGGCCTTCCCATGCTCACTCCCTTGGCTCCGAGCATCATTGCTTTTCCAACGTCAAAACCGTTGTTATAACCTCCTGCTAGTAGTATGTCAAAAGAGGTTTGCTTCTCAATGAGTTGCATTACTGCTGCTGATGGTATGCTCATTTCGTTCATGACGAGCCAGGGGCTCATTCCAGTGCCTCCTCCAAAGCCATCAATGGTAAGGCATTCTACTTTGACTTTTTCTTCTTTCTTTATTCTTTCAAGCGCTTCTACTAGTTTGAGGGTTCCTCTACCCATTCCAGTCTTAACCCATATAGGTAGTCCTAGTTCTGAGTATTTCACAAGAGTTTCTTTCAAGAGTTCGTCTGACAATTCTCCTGGGCTGGCGTGTCTTTGGAAACTGCCGTCAGGATTTCTCACAACATGGTAGCCTAGTTGCTTGTACTTCTCAGCTGCTTCTTCTCCTTCGAATTTTATCTCTCCTCCCAGCCCTTGTTTTGCTCCTTGTCCTATTTTTACTTCAATAGCGTGTGCTCCGAGTTCTACTGCTTTTTCAAACACTCCCATTTTCATGTCATGCTTGTTAGCCTGTACTACTAACGCTCCGTAGCCGTCGTAATTGTCCAAGTATGGTTGCATTCTCTCTTTGAGTCCTTGTTCTCCGTAAGTAGCTACTACGTTTTCTCCTATGGCCATTGGTATTCCTGCTTTTGCAGCTCCTATTGCTAATTCTCTTCCTTTGCTGTGAGCTACTATGGTGGAACCCATTGCAGCAACGCTTATCGGTGCTCTTACTTTGAATCCTCCTATTGTCGTCTCTGCTTCTATTGTGTCGAAGAACACTTCTCCTCCGTAAAGCTCTGGTATTATCTGCAGGTCTTCAATGTTAGGGAGTCTTTTCTCAGCTCCGAACTGAGAAGTTCCGAAAGGCTGAGGGAACAAGGTTTGGCCTGTCTTTGACTTCTTACCAATCTCACATTGCCCGCATTGAGTGCAAACAGCACACATCCCTGACTGCGTAGCGTGATCAGGGAATAACAATTTGGTTCCAGTCACTTGATCAGCGTTCAAATGCCTTCTAAGTCCTTTTATTGTCATTTAATCACCTTCCTTTCAAGCAAACGAGAAAAAGAGTAATAACTCATAGTAAGAAGAAGTATAAAAAAGTATTTAAACACTAAGCGAATAAAGAACAAAAGAGAGTGATTTCATGGACAGGGTGAAGACAGGTATTCCTGGTTTTGACGGACAATTAGAAGGGGGTTTTCCAAGAGGCAGAACCATCCTCGTGTCAGGAGGATGCGGTACTGGAAAGACCATATTCGCAATGCAATACGCTTACATGGGAGCAATGGAGTATGACGAGCCTGCAGTGTTCGTGACTCTTGATGAGAGGCCAAACTTGTTAAGAGAAGACATGGCAAGGTTTGGATGGGACTTGGACAAGGCTGAGAAGAAAGGCAAGTTCGTATTAATAGACGCGTCTTCTGCAAAAATAGGCTTTCCTTCCAAGGAAAAATACGCCATAGAACACACTGGTTTGAACGTTGACAAGTTAATGCTTCGCACTCTTCAAGTAATCAACGAGATAGGAGCTAAGAGAGTAGTCATTGACTCTCTTGCAGGACTTGGTTTTCAAGCAGAGAACGAGACGAACATAAGGAAAGCCATTCTAAAGATTAGCTACATGCTAAGCAAGCCAGACATCACTACTTTGCTTACTTCTGAGATTCCGGAACAAACAAACCACGGCACAGGAGTTTACTCCAAATACGGAGTGGAGGAATACGTGGCAGACGGAGTAATCGTGCTTCATTATTCTGAAACAGCTCAAGGAGCAATGGAAGAACTCAGGAGGACTTTGTTCGTCAGGAAGATGAGAGGCACGAAGCACACGCAGGAAATACTAAGCATGAGCATTACTAACAAGGGAATAATAGTAAGGAGTCCTGAAGAAGCTTTTGAAACACCTCTTTGAAACTTTTTTAAACAACCCCTGTTTTTCTATAATGCATGCAAAGAATACAGACTGGCATCATTAACCTGGACGAATTGATAGAAGGAGGAGTGCCAAAAGGAAGCATTACTCTCGTAAGTGGGAGTCCTGGTACTGGTAAAAGCATTCTGGCACAGCAGTTCATTCATCACGGAGCAAGCCTTGGGGAGAAAGGATTATACGTTTCCCTCGAGCAAAGAATTCCTGAAGTATTCGAACACGCTAAGAGGTTTGGATGGGATTTTGAAAGCTTGGAAAAACAAGGAGCAGTCAAATTCGCTTTCCTTGACTTAACTTCTACTAACCAGGAACAGGAAACGCATTTAAGCACTATTAATAACATGATTGATGAGTACAAACCCAAGAGGATAGTGATTGACAGCATCTCACCAATTGCTAACATGCCAGTAACTGCTGAAGAACTTGCTTCTTATGGTTTGATAAGCGACTTGTCAGCATTCATGCCACTCATTACCCCTGAATTAATAACCCGTTTCCAGATTCACAAACTCATAATGATGCTCAAGCAGACGAGAGCCACTAGCATAATCACAAGCGAGCTGCCGCGTGATTCTAACTGGCTTTCTTCTGACAAAGTGTCAGAGTTCCTTGCTGACAACGTCTTCGTGTTAAATTACTCACCAGCAGCAAGGCAACGCACTCTTACGATTGAAAAAATGAGAGCAACGAAACACGTCGAAGAAATACTCCCAATGATAATCACTAACAAGGGAATCAAAGTAACAAGAGCGGAAGAAGTGCTGTGAGAAAATCAGAACTCTAACAAGTCTTCTTTCTCATTCAGCATTATTACGTGACTTAATTTCTTCCTTTCTTCTATTTTTTTCTTATCAATTTTTTTCTCTTCAAGTTCCCATGGCAAACAATAAAGCGTTTCCTCTGAAGCTATTCCAAGTTCTTCGCTGAAATAATCAAGGAAAGGCCTCACTCTCTTTCTTCCTATTATTATGTACTTGTGAGCAGAGCATGACAAGTAGTTAAGCATGCGTGCGTTTTCAGAAAATATCATAAGTTCTTCTGAAACGTTTGCTTCTTCAATGAATTCCTTGTTCTTTTCAATATTATTGATTATTTGCTCCTCATTAAGTTCTTTAAGCATCTTTCTTATCATTGCTCCTGTTTCTCTCTCATCCTTCCTTAGGAATTCTTTTGCCTGAAGCCATCCGTATTTCTTTCCAAGCTCGTAATCATTTAGGAAATTCATTTCTTTTTTTGCTTTTAGTTTTTCTTCAGTGGCAAGAGTGCTTGAAGGATTGATCAACTTTAGAATTTTGCCAGGGTCTTCTTTGAAGAAGTTTTTCTCTTCTAACTCTCTTTCAAGAACTTCGGTGAGAATATTTTCCATCATCACTGCTGTTTCTACTTTTTCCAACCTTGTTAAAAATTTTTTTAAGCTTCCAGGGGGTTTTAAGAATTCTTCCAAGTACTCTTGATTCATCCTCACGAAGCCCCCTAATCCCTTTGGTTTATAGAAAAAAGGTTTTGTTTTCTCAAACAACTCACTGATAAATGCCTCCGTGTTATTAGAATAGTAAAAGTGATTAGTATCGCATCCAAGAGAATAAGCTTCTTGCTCAACATTATAATAACTGCCTAGTTTTTTGAACGCTTTCAACTGGTAATAGTTAGGCAGCGTGTATTTCCCAGTGCTCCTGTGTTTAGGAGTCAATGATTCTAAGAATTCCTTTCGTAGCATTCAACTCTACCATTGTTCCTTCTCTTATCTCAGGAACTTCTCCTGCTCCTACAATACAAGGAATGTTGAATTCTCTTGCTATTATTGCCCCGTGGCTTAGTATTCCTCCTCTTCGCATTACAAATCCCTTGGTTTTTGAAGGGTTGAGGAATTCTGTTGGTTTAAGAGTGTCAAGTATGAGTATCCCTTCTTCTTCAAGCGATTTGACTACTCTTCCTCTCACTATACCAGGGCATGCTGATTTTCCAACGAAGACTTCATCCACTATCAAAGCACCTTCTATGCTGTTTGTTTAAAAATAAGGGAAAGGAGAGGGTGTTTTTTGTTTTCAGAAGCCAAAGTCTCCTATGCCTTTCATTTGTTACTGCACCTCCTTGGGAATAAAAATTAAAAATAAGGCAATATATTAACCTTTCCACGGCAAACGTCTAAATTAGAACCAGTCTCCGAGCATGCCATATCCCCTTCACTTACACGTCGCGTTCTATTAAGTACTGCGCGAAAGCACGTAGTTTTTCTTTTGCTTCTGAAGGAGGGAGTACTTCATCAACTTCTTTCCAAGCTTCCTCCATTAGCTGTCTTGCTTTTTTCCTAGCATACTCAATGGAACCGTATTTTTCAAGAATACTTATCGCTTCCCTTATTAACTCCTTGTCCTTGGTATGCATTGCCAAGATTTCCTCAAGTCTCTTCTTATCTTCTTCGCTCGCATTGTTTAATGCGTGCACTACCATGAGTGTCCTCTTTCCTTCTGTGATGTCACTTCCGATGTATTCTTTCACGAATTGTCCTTTGCCAGAAATAGCAGTAAGGTTGAGGATGTCGTCTTGTATTTGGAAAGCTACTCCAATAGTCTCAGCGAATTTTCCTACTTTTTCTATCACGTCCTCAGAAGCCCCTGATAATAAAGCTGCCAACTTGGCGCTCATTCTTGCAAGTGTTCCAGTCTTATAAGCGCACATTTGCAAGTAATGCTCTTCTGTAACATCCCTAGCATTGTCAGGGTGTTTGTGCCAGTAAATATCCATTGCTTGCCCAAAACTAATGTTAATCATTTCCTGAGCATAAATATTATAAGCTTCTAACAGTGTCTTGTCGTCAAACTTCCCCCTGCTGTTCATGAAAACTTTCAAAGGCAAGTAGTAAAGAGTGTTACCACAGTTCAACGCAATATCCACACCGTATATCAAATGTGATGCTGGTCTCCCTCTCCTAGTATCACTCCCGTCTTCTATGTCATCTACGAAGAGAGTACCGTTATGCACTAGTTCAGGCACTAGGACAAAGTCTTTTACTTTTTCCTTGTCTCCCCCAAGCGCTTCCACGAGCATTAAGAACAACGCAGGCCTCCATCTCTTTCCTCCTCTTTTGAGGAACTCCCAGGTTGGCTCTGCAACTGCCTTAGTAACTGCTTTAGTATGGTAAGAGTATCTTGGTTCTCCTGCAAGGAACTTCAATACTTCTTCATCAAACTCTTCAGGAACATACTTCTTAATAGTGCTATCTATTTCTGGTTTTTTGCTTTCCAATTCTCGTATAATGTCTATCATGAGTTAATCACCGAGTTATTCTTCTTCTAAAAATTGTTTATAATGTTTTACTGTTCCCTTGAAATCCATCTTGCTTTCTACTTCCATTTTTAGCACTACTATTCGTAGTTGTACTACTTTTAGTAGTTGTTCTTCTAAAAAAAGTGATTTATAAACCTTTCCGCGGCATTTGACGTGATGAAAAAACTTATTAAAGCAAAGAAGTTAACTAAGAACGAGTGAAGCAAGATGAATTTTGAGGAAAAGCTTGAAAAACTTAAAAAAATTACTGAGAGGGAAATGCAGGGCAGTGGTTGTGTTGTTCACGACTGGAACCACGTGCTAAGGGTTTTCAGAAATGCGGAAATGCTGTGGAAGGAAGAAGGAGGAAACTGGGAGATAATAGCACCAGCAGTGCTTCTTCATGACGTAGTACGCCCGGTCACGAAAGGAATCAAGAACGACCACGCGTTGCTCAGTTCTCATAAAGCAAGACCAATCCTTGAAGAACTATGCTTTGACCACGTTGACAAGATAACGACATGCATTCTAAGGCATTCGAGTTCAAGCAGCAGGAAGCTTCCTGAAACAATTGAAGAGAAGATAGTATGGGACGCTGACAAGATTGACGGGTTCGGGTTGATGGGCGTAGCACGAACTATGATACTCTCAGGGGAGAGGAGCAAAGGAGTAGAAGAAACAGCCAAGGAATGGCTTGAAGAGATTAAGAGAATAGCAGGAACAACAGAAGACATCGACACAGTGGTTGAGAAGTGGTTGTTCACAGACACTGCGAGGAGAAAGGCCAAGAAGAAAGTTGCTTTCTTCATCGACTTCTACAAAACTCTTCTCGGAGAATCAGAGGAAGAAAAGTATTATTCATTCTTCCAACCTTAGTCTTTTTACTACGAATTCTTTGTCAAGCGAGGCGAGGAACGGGCCTAGACGCGGGCCCCTGCTTTTGCCAAGCAGTAACTGGTAGAAGACCATGAAAGCAGTTTTTAAAGGAATCTCCTTCTCTTTTGCCTTGTTGTAAATGAATTGCTGTATTTCATCTCCTGCACGCGTTCCTGTTTCAATGAAGTCAGCAGTGTCTCTGAGGAGTTCTTTTACTTCTTCCCCCCACTCGCTCAGCATGACGTCCGGCATTTCTTCCTTGACAGTGAATTTGAATTGTTCCGGAGCGTAGTCCTGAACCCAGTTCCAAGCAAGCTTCAGCCTTTCGTCAGCATGCTCGTACGCGTGTCCTGTTTTCTTCAGGATTTTCTTGGCTTTTTCCACGTCCCCTAATGCTATCTGGATAGCGTTCACGCACACTGAGAACTGAGGAAGCTCAACATAACCGTGCTCTCCTATTCTTGAAAAGAAGTACCTGCGTGCCTCGTTTTCATCAGCACTGTTCTCCACACTGTAATACTTCTTCCTTGCTTCGTCAAAATAGTTGTAAGTGTTTAACAAGTCAGCGTCAAAGCTGATGTCAAAAGCCTTGTTGATCTTAGCAGTGTACAAATACCTTACTACTTCAGGCTCGTACACTCTCAGCAACTCAGTGACCGTGACCACATTTCCCTTCGAAGAACTCATCTTCTCCTTCTGGCCTTTCACGTTCACAAACTCGTACATTGGGCCTATTGGAGGCTCGTGTTCAAAAACCTGCCTAGCTATTAACACTCCAGTGTCCCAAGAGCCTCCTGCTGCTTTGTGGTCCTTGCCACTGCTCTCGAAGTCAACGTCATAGAAAGCCCAACGCATAGGCCAGTCAACCCTCCAAGGAAGCTTTGCATTACCAGGCTTCTTGCTGAAGTCAAGCACTGCTTTGTGACCGCAAACGCATTCGTACTCCAATTCATAGTTTCCAAGGTATTTTGCTTTCGTAGTGTCCTTGCCGCATTCCTCGCAGTACACTCTTACAGGAAGCCATCCTTCTTCTAATGGCTCTGCTCTGTACTTGTCAAGAATGTTTTTAATCAGTGAAGTGTTTTCTAATGCTTTTTTAACCATTTCAACAAACGTTCCAGCAGGGTATTCTTTTGAAGCATGCTTGAAACTCACTTCTATTACAAGTTCTTGCATTTCTCTTATTACTGGTTCCTGGAAGTGTTCTGCGTAGGAGTCATGACAACCCCAAGGGTCAGGAGTCTTGCTAATAGGAATGCCAATGTACTTTTCCCATTCTGAAGGAACTCCTATTGGTACTTTCCTGAACCTGTCGTAATCATCCCAGAAGTACTGGTAAATTGCTTTGACTCCCTTGTCCAATAGTGCTTTGTAAACGAATTCCTGCGTGAGGATTTCCCTGAAGTTCCCAACGTGAACTATTCCAGAAGGAGTAATACCACTCTCTACTATGTACTCTTCTTTCTGTTTTCTCTTCACTATCTCGTCAGCATACTTGTCAGCCCAGTGCTTTGGTTCTTCCTCTTTCAAGAAAACCAGCCCCTCATGCTCTTCTTGCTCTTGCTTTCTTCAGCTTTGCTTCTCTTTCTCTTCTTGCTTTCTCAGCAATCCAGAAAGCTTCTGCTTTTTCAAACGTTATTTCTCCTTTCAACACTCTGAGTTTGAGCTCCAAAGGCCATTCTTTTGGAAAATGAATCATGATTGTATTACTCATTACTCGTTTAAAAAAAGCAAAGCAAACGGGCCCGATGGGATTTTCGTGAAGAACTGCACTAAGAGCACGTCTTCTTTCGAACCCACGACAACCTGGTTAAGAGCCAGGCGCTCTGCCATTCCAGGGATTAAAAACGCAACACGCTTTAACCCTGACTGAGCTACGGGCCCATGTTTTTTGTTTTAATTGTTAAGAATAATAATCCTGTGCGCTTATTTTATATTCGTCTTCGTTTTAAAACATTACCATGATCACAGTACTGCGCTTGGGGCATAGGAGAGTAAGGGATGCCAGGGTTTCCACTCACTGCGGGTTGGTTGCTCGTGCTTTCGGAGCAGACGGCATAGTGTATTCTGGTGAAAAGGATGAGAAATTGTTGGAAAGCATTGCTGACGTTAGCAGGCGTTGGGGAGGAGAATTCAAGGTTGCTTATAACAAGAACTGGCGCAAGGTGATACAGGAATTCAAAGGAGTGAAAGTGCACTTGACAATGTACGGGCTGCCTTTCCAAGAACATGTTAGTAAACTGCGTGGAGAGGACTTGCTCGTGGTTGTTGGCGGTGAGAAAGTTCCTTGGGATGCTTACGAATTATCTGATTTTAACCTAAGCGTTACTAGCCAGCCTCATTCTGAAATAGCTGCTCTCGCAGTGTTCTTGGATCACTTGTTCGATGGAAAAGAGCTTGGGAAAGAGTTTAAAGGAGGTTTGAAAGTAATTCCACAAGCCCGCGGCAAGATAGTGAGAACAGGGGAAGAAAAGGAATAAATACCTTCACCTTCATAAATAATACCATGCCTTCTGTTTCTTCTCTGAAAATCGACGACCCTCTCGTGAAGAAATTCATCGAGAATAAAGTTAACAAAGACGCTTATAAAGTCATTTCTGCAATCAAAAGGGGTAAGACTGACGAGCAAATAGCAAAATCACCAGGATTGAAAGTCAACACTATCAGGAACTTGTTGAACAGGCTTCATTACATCGGAGTAATCCATTATACTAAGGAAAAAGCCAAGAACAGTAATTGGTATACTTATACGTGGTTTTTGAGGAAAGAACGTCTTGCAGAACTCTTGGAAGAAGAATACAGGGAAGAACTTCAAAGGCTTGAGGAAAAAATCAGTTTTGAGAAGAATTATGTTTTCTTTTCCTGCGGAAACAAATGCACTAAGCTCCCTTTCGAACTAGCATTCGAGTATGATTTCAAGTGCCCTGAATGTGGTTCCACAATGGAGGAAATGGACAATGAGAAGGAGTTGAAGAAAATAGAACGCAAGATAAGACAAATAAGAAAACTACTTTATTCTAAATAATTTCCCTAACTTTATGTATTTTCATGCCTTTTTTGGTTAGTTCATAAGGGTGGATTGCAGGGTCTATTCTCGTTCCTATCATCTTTCTTACTGAGACTCCTCTTATGACTTCTGATTCTTTTCTCATCAAGTGCATTTGTATCACTCCGTCAAGCACGAATTCCTCTGACCCGAACGCGCTTAGCTTGTCAGTATTGTCAGGCGTTTCAGTAATCATAATAGCAGTTGCTCCAGTATTCTTAATCATGTTCCTCATTTCAATAAGTCCTTTCCTCATCTTGTAAGGAGAGTCAAAGAACTGCCCAATGATGGTAAGAGAATCAAGAACTACTCTTGAAGCGCTTAGCTTGTCAATGTTGTCCTCTAAGTCTGATAAGAAGGTTTCAAACTGATACAACTCGCTTGTAACTACTGTGAATTGCTTTGACTTTATTCTTTCTTCCAAATCCCAGTCAAACAGTGACAATGCGTCTTTTAAGTAATTAGTGTCTTTTTCAAAAGTATAAAACAAGGAAGGCTCGTTAGAGTTGTACAAGTATTCTGAAGCGAAGAAAAGCTTTCCTGCACCACAAGGGCCTGTAAGCAGTACTGAAGAGCCTTTTGGAATGCCTCCTTCCACGAGGTCATCAAAGCCCTTAATACCTGTCTTTATTCGCTCCATGTTTTATGAAAACTCGTGAATGGTTTAAAACTCTTGCGGTTGAATACAACTAAACCAGTTGTGAAAAAGGGAGATAAAATTAGAAAGAAAGGCCTTGGAAGGCCTTTTTTATTCAGGTTTAACTTTCACAGTCTGCGTATATTGTTCCAGTATCTGTGTGCTGCAATCCTGATGTTGTTGTGTATATCACTTTAACTTGCACTGTTGCTGATGCTCCAGAAGTACAGCTTATGGAAGCATTAACTGTTTTTTCTTGTCCTGCTCCTACTGATGCTGTTGATGCTGTTCCAAAGTACGCTTGGTGGTATGTTGATCCTCCATCATCACTTGTTGTAATATTAACATTTCTTAGAGTTTGTCCTGCTACGTTCCTGAATACTATTTGAGAGTTAGTAACAGAGTAGTTCCCTCCGTTGGTAACTATCTTCCATTCTGCTGGTACTAACACGTCAAAACCACTTGCTCCTGTTGAACTTGTTCCAAATACTCCAGACCTCCAGAGTACGAGTCCTACTATGACTACTACGAGTATTGCCCACCCGTAGGTCATGAGGTATTCTAGTGCTCCTTGTGCTTTTTTCATGTCATGCGTCACCTCTTAAAACATGTTTTTATGAAGAAAGAGAACGAAAAAGCCGTTTATAAAAGTTTCTATAAACTCATTATGCTTGATAATAAACTACCAAGCCCACTTAACGCTATGAAGAACAATAACAATGCCACGAATATGAACACTGGCACTTCTTTTATCCCTTCCTTCTCTTCCCCCGTACGTAGTACGCCTACTACTAGTGCTCCGAAGAAAGCCTAGATGGCAAGGTTTGCTATTGAAAACCATAACAATAAGTCTTTGCTTATTGGTTTTGACTGCGTCATTCCTCTTATTGAAGGAAGAGAAGTGCTCATTATTGGTGGTTGTTGAATGTTAGCAGAACCAACGCTTTCCCTAATGCTTGCGCTCATTCCAACGAAGTTAATGGAAGTAGCGTAAAGCACTGGCGCTGCTATGAGTATTGCAAGCATTGTAAATATGACGTAAGCCCCTATGTTTGCTTTTATTTCCTCTTGCAGTATCTCACTCATTCTAATGTCGTCTGCTGTTTTTTCAAGCAAGCTTGCTAATTCTCCTCCAGCACTCATTCCCTCTGCAATGAGATTCACTACTCTTTTCAGTACTTTTGAATCCACTCTTTCAGAAAACTCTAACAATGCTTCGTCTACGGGTTTTCCAGCCATTGCTTGCTGTCCTATGAATGTTATTTCCTCGCTTAGTATTCCGAATTCTTTCCTTGCTGATAAGAACAACGCTTTGTCAGGAGTAAGGCCTGCTCTTATGTTAGCTGCTATTAACTGCAACGCGTCTGGAAGCATTCTTTCTATTTGCCTGGCACGCTGGTAAGCAGCATAGGATAGAAGGAAGTACAATGTTAGAAAGATGGTTGAAGAAAATATTATGAACAAGAATAAGAAAACAATAGCAGTTGTTAAGCTTGATGCAAAATGATGTGTTGGAAGAGAAGAAATGATTAAGACAATTATCGCTGATATCATAACACTAAAAGAAGCTGCGAATCCAAGCCAGATGTTTTCATTCATGCTAATGCTTGAGTAAACTAATAGTTTCTTTACTTTTTCTCTTACTCTTCTTGGGAACTTCTTCCCTATTCCCAGGTATGTTCTTTCAATTAATTTCATTTCAAACCCTCAGCATCGGCCTCTTGTTTTTCAAAAACTTCACGAAGAAGAACTGGAAAGCAGCGAAAAACACTGTGAATATGAAGAACATTGACTCATTTAATTCAATAGGAGCAAGAGTAGTCAGCACTAATAACATTGCTATTCCCATTGTTGGAAATATCACTGTGAGCATTAAGTACATTAACGCCCATGGCGACAATTCTTTGCTGAATCTTTGGAGTTTTACTCTTTCTTCTTCTGAAAAATTTTTAACGAGCATTTCAATGGTTTCAGCTAAGTCAGAACCTGCTCTCAGTGCGTTTGAAATCTGCCACACTGCTCTTCTAAGATAAGAGGAGGGTGTTCTTAGAACCATGTTGTCAAGTGCTTGTGTCTGCGGCGTCCCTCCGTTTATTTCCTTGGCTGCTGTTTCAAACTCTTCTGACACTACTCCGTATCCTGCTTCGCTTACGGATATTATAGCGTTGTAAAGAGGCACCCCTGACCTTATTTGAATAAGCAGGTGTCTCAACGCGTATAACAAGTCTTTGTTTAATTGCTCTGCTCTTCTTTTCAAAAGCACGCTTGGGTAGTAAATTGTTTGTAAGAATATGAAGAAGGAAAAAGCAAGAGAGGATATGAAAAGGACTAACAATGCTTCTGATAATTCAGAAGGGACTAACAAAAACAATACAGCAAGTAACGAGAAGAAAATCAGCGAGAAGGAATAAATGCTTGACAGTATTGCTATGGAAACAAATTCCGTGGGTGAAACCCCTGCTTCTATTTGCACTAATTCTGATTTCAAAGCAGGCCTTAGCATAGCCATTCGTGTTGCTACTGGTTTGAATATTCTTGAAAAGCGTTTCACTTTTCTTATTTCCAAAGGAAAGAAAGGGAGCTTCGTAAGCATTTAATCACTTTTGTATTTTTTTCCTTTCTCAACAAGGCCTATTATCTCATTTTTGTTCTTATAATAACTTGCCACTATTTTTCCCACTTCATGCACGTCATTAATGCCATTGTCAACCATCCAGTGGAGTATTTTTTTCTTTTCTTCAAGGTCTTCTGTGAGTTCTCTTTGAGTCATTCCAGTCATTAGCCCTATTTCTGAGAACAAACGCATTGATGGTTTTTCTTTCACTATCCTATCTTCTCTTGGCTTCCAGCGGTAAAGAGTCCTTATATCAACTCCTGTTTCTCCTTTTGTCTCACCAACTGGCATGACTTCGGCAACTTCTATTGTTCTTCTTATCCCTATCCTCCTGTGCCTGTATTGCACTAATATTAAGTGAAGTGATTCAAGAAGTGATTCTGGAACATTAATAGGAGGAGTGATTAATCTTCTTTTCATTTGCTCAGCACTGTCAGCGTGGACGGTTGAGTACACTGAGTGTCCTGTGTGCATTGCCTCGAACAGTACTTCTGCTTCTCTTTGTCTTCTGATTTCCCCCACTACTATCCTGTCAGGTCTCATTCTTAAAGCATTAACCATCAAGTCAAGCATTGATACTTCTCCTTTTCCCTCTGGGTTTGGTTCTCTTGTTGTTAAAGGAACCCAGTGCTGGAATTTTGGCAAAGACAATTCCCTCGTATCCTCAATTGATATTATCCTATGGCTTGATTGTATGAAAGGAAGCACTGTATTAAGAGCGCTTGTCTTACCAGACCCTGTTCCCCCTGTTATTATCACATTCAATTCATACTGAATGCATAGCCATACCAATGCAGCTACTTCTTCATTAAGCGTGTTTAGTTTTATGAAGTCAGTAATGGTCCATGGCTTCCTAGCGAACTTTCTAATAGTAATGGTGTTCCCTTCTGTTGAAATTGGAAATAGCGTCGCGTTAACTCTGTCTCCTGTTAACAAATGAGCATCCATTAAAGGATTCAGAATCGTGATCTGCCTTCCCACTCTTCTTCCAATAAGGTTGGAGTAGTCAAGAATGCTTTCTTCTGAAGGAAGAAAAATGTTCGTCTTTAGCCACCCATACCTCTTGTGGTAAACCCATACCGGCTGCTTTGAGCCGTTGATTACTATTTCCTCTAATTCTTCATCAGCTAACGGAACTTCTATTTCACCAAGCCCGAACATTTCATTAACAATTAGCCCTGCAAGCATTTTCTTTTGCTTTTCTTTCATTTCAGGAAAATACTGGTTTATTTTTTCTTTTGCTTTCTGGTTGAATTCTTCCTGCATTCTTTGAAAAATTCTCGGATCAAGAACTTCTTTCATTCTTATAGTTGACTCTTTTATAAGCTCTGCTTTTATCTCGTTAAGAACATTGGCAGTAGCTGGTCCTACCTTAGGAAGAGTAACTTCATAGAATGGGACAAAATCTTCTTTCTCAATTATGTTTATCTCTGCCTCAAGCCCATGAGTGTTAACAATATAAGTTTCAAACTTTTTCATTCAAAACACCCCTAATAATAAAACACTTATGAGAACAGCATCGACAATCAAAAGGAAGATTATTGCTTGTTTTGTTCTCCTGTTCCTAAGTTTCACCACTAACTCATCTTTTTTCTCATAATGCTTTTTTATTTGTTCTTCAATTCCTTTCATTCTGCTGCTTATTTTGCTTAATTCATCTTCTGCTTTCTTCTTAGCATCAATCATGTTTTGCTTTTTTTCAAAAGCTTGTCTCTTAGCAATAAAAAACTCCTCAATCTTTTCTTCTATTCCCTTTACTTCTTTCAAAGCCGTTGCTCTTTCCTTATTCTTATTCTCAAGCTGTTTTCCAATTTTCTTTTTTTCTTTGTTCATTTTCTTAATAAGCTCTCTATACTTCTTCTCTCTCTTCGTTCCTTTATACTTGTCCATTTTCATTTCATAATCTTTTATTTTTGCTTCTGTTTTTGATATTTTTGACTCTATTTTTTTCTTCTCCTCTTCTATTTTTCTAAGTTTTTTCCTTGCTTTTTCAAGCCCTTGTTTAAGGCTCTCTGCTTTCTCCCCTTGCTTTTTTGCTTTTTCCCCTTCTTCCACTATTCTTCTCTCATGCTCCTGTATTTTCTTTCTTATATCTTGTTTTTTCAGGAAAAGCTCTGCAACATCCTTCTCAAGTTTTTTAATAACTATCTCCTGCTGTCTTATCATTGATTTCAGAGAAGGTTGTTTTTTAGAAACAATCTTACGCAATTTTGAGGGCTTTGTCCCTTCTTTCTTTCCTTCTTTTGGGATTTGAATAAAAGGAGGGGCAAGGGGATTTGTAGGATAAACTAATTCTATAAGTCCTTCCTTGTCAAGAATTGTGCACCACTCTTCTATTTTTTCCTCAGATACTCCAGTATGCTCTGCAAGCTGTTCAAGAGTTACTTGGCCTTTCTTCTTTGCAAGAGAATAAATCTCATCAACTATGCTTGTTATTTCTTCCAATTTTCTTCACCATGTTATCATTTTTTTGTCTTTTTCTTTGTAATAGTAAAGACTTAACACATTATCAAATGACACTGAATTTCCGTCTTGGCTTATTGTTATTAAAAAGCCCCTGCTGTTTAAAAATATTTGCGAAGCATTTGTTTTCATAAAAGAGTTTGAAAAGTTGGAATCAGCATCAATGAACACAGCATCATAATACGAGTCGTTATTATAATCTATTACTATCAGATTATAATTAACTCCATAAAGAGATACTGTGCCATAATGCTTAACAGCATTTGTTCCAGAAGGATATGAGGGCTCTGTGAAACCAGGGTTAGTTGTTGAAGAAGTATCTGCTTGGAAGTGGTTTAAATAATGTTTGAAGCCGCTTGTTTTATCAGTGCGTATCAATAAAGAGTGAGAGATTGAAGGAATGCTTGAATAGTCAAAAATAAACCCTTGACCATCAAAATCAATGTTTAAAACATTGCCTGAAAAATTAAGCGAAATCGTGCAAGGGAAGGAGAGGTTTTTTGAAAAATAATCCCCTGCGTTTATTTCAAGAAAAATCGCGCCTATGTTCGTACAGTTGTCATTAATCACCGAAGAATTTGAAAAGTTGAATACAAGATGAGAGTAAGAGCCATTAAGAACTAGTTTGTCTGAAGGATAATCCCACACGTATTTTATTCCCACAGCAGAGGCGTTGATGTTAGAATAGTTTAGTGCTGCAAAGTCGAATGAAAGAGAGGAGTTAATGATTGTTGAGATTTTTGAAATGAGCAGAGAGTAAGAGGAAAGCCTGTTAGAAACATTCCCAGCTTTTCCTTGAAAAAACCTCTCCTGGATCAAATAATGAGAAGAATTGTATGAGAAGTTTGTTTGAAAAACATTATTAAGGTCATTCTCAAAAGCAAAAGATAATGAGGATATTGTGTTTGCTTCGAAGAAAGAGGAAGACAATGGCTTGTGTGAATAAGAATATAAAAACATTAATGCTAAGAGCATTAGCAGTATGAAAGAAGTCATTACAGTCATTATGAATGCCTTACTCCCATACTTGTAAGTAAACAATTGCATAATAATCACCGCTTACAAAAGTCTGAACATTGGAGGAAACTGTTGAATCCTTTAAAGGTCTTGCAGATGAAGGGCTCCTTGCTTGAATAGTAACTATAGGATTCATTGATGAATCATAAACCTTAATGGTTAATTGTTTTTTATGCTTGCTTTTAAACAACGTGCTAAGAGCATTTCTTAGCAAGGTTTGCGCTTGTAATGTGTTCCCGTTCACAGCATAACTCACTGCTCTATCAAGGTCTCCTTTTGCTCTCATTGCTTGCAAAGCAGTTGAAGTTTGCAAAGCTGTTTCAACCCCTGAAATTTGTGAAAAAGGAAAAGACTGCATGAATGCTATTGCAAATACTGAGAAAGAAGCGATTAGTAATAAGGAAACCACTGCATCAAGAGAAAACACAAACCCCTTCATTCAAACACCCTCACTCTAACCACTACGTAATCTCCTCCAAGGACTGCAAACCTTTCAGCAGTTGAAAGTCTTGTAGGATTCTTGAAAGAAAGCCCTGCTGATAATTGAACTGAATCAACTGATTTTGTTTTTCTTGTATGAGCGTCAATAATGCTTATTGAAAAATTATAGGATATTCCAAACATTTGGCTTAGTTGGGCATAATCTTTCGAAAACAACGCCTTCGCAGTATTCTCATCAATTACAGAATTTTGGGAAACATTGTTCATAACTTGAGAAATTAGCGCCTGCGCTGCTCTGTCAAGCCTTGAAGAAGAGTAAGAGTAGTCAATTTCCTCAAGCATTATTTGGTGAACAAACAAAGCCAAGCCTATTGCCATTATTATCACTGCTGAAGCAGCCACTGCATCTGCTGTGAACAACTGAGCTTTCATTTCACCACCACAGTGCCTCCAACGTTTTCAAACAACTGGTTTCCTCCTTTCCTCCATTGAATGACTTCAACACTTGAAGGAATTATCGTCGAAAAAGCCACAAAACCATTAGAAGTGTTCAACTCAAGAACATGAGCAGATGAATTAACAGTGATTGAATAATCATAACCAGCTATTTTCTCAGGCATGGTCATGTTTGTTGAAAACCCGCTCCCTGCCTTCCAAACCTTATTAACCTCTTCACCGATCATAGACGCAAGATTTCTTGCTTGCATGCGTGCGTTTTCTTCTTGCAGGTCTCCGTAATTTTTTATGAAAATTGCTGAGAAGATTGAGACAAGTAAGAAAAACAAGATAAAAATATTCATGAATTCAAGAGAAGCTTGTGCTTTCATACTGGTTTCCTCAAGTAAAATGATTTCATATTTCTAATAATAACCGAAGATGAAGTGTACGCTGACACGTATATGTAATAAGTATCTTCTTCTGCTAATGTTGAAGTGTTAACAAGCGCAGAGTAATACCCATTCCCATCATCATTTACTGTAAGAGCTGTTCCGCTAACAGAAGCATAAATATTCCCTCCTAATCCTGAAACACCTTCTCCTTGCAAATCAAGAACCAAGAAGGAAACGTTAAAGATGTCCCCTTTAGTATAAACTGCTTTGTCTGGTTCAAAGGAAATGTTAATCTTCCAAACATTAGTGCCGTCTTCTCCAATCATGAAAGGAAACACTGATGAGTAGCAAGAAGTCTTCACTCTTAAATACCACTCACCGTAAGCATAAGAATCATACAAATAGAAATTACTTTGATAAGTGGGAGAAGCCCACGCGCTCTTATACTGTATTATGTTCTTTGAAGAGTTAAGCAATTCGTAAGTAGCATATTCTGTGACTGCTTGCTCTGAATCATTATAAAAAGTTGCTGTGAAATACATTCTAGGATCGCATGAAGAATACTGCGCATAATTAGTATTAACAGACTTCTGTGGAAAAGCAGTACAAAGAGGAGTAGTGTTGTAATAAATTGAAAGCAAAGCATAGTCAAGCAGCATTGTTCTGGTGCCTCCTCCTGAACTCGTCCTAACTCCTCTTAGTCTTAATTCAACTCTATTGGCTTTGCTTACAGTGGTTATGAAGCTGGTTAAATCGCATGTTTCAGTAAAATCAGAAGAAGAAATGGTAAGGCTGCATGCAGGAGCCCATGATGACCCGTCAAAATAATCAACATACAAGTAATTAACATTCTCAGCATGTTCAAGAGTGATGTTAGCTTGCTGAACAGTTGCTTCTGCAGGGATAGAATTGCTCCAATTCATATAAATATAATTCTCCTGCTGCCATGAAAACAAATAAGCCACTGCGTAAACATCATCACTCGCACTCACATCAGTAGTAGCATCTCCAAAGTCATCCTCTGCATAATCAGGAGTTTTCTGAAGCGTGCTCGTACTAATAGTATAATTGATTAAAAAAGAAGTACTTGCCTGTAGTGAATCATCATTCTGATCAACCACTGTGATGTAATAGGTTCCTGGGCAAGCGTAATTCACACCCCATGAATGGCTGAAACCACCAGTGGAATTAGTAGAAACATTCTGAGGATAACCTACTGCGTTGCTTGATAAGTTGTCTTTAATCCATAATTTTACTATTGAATTATTACCAAACCCAGTCCCATATATTTGCACTGTTTCAGTAGCATTGTAAATACCCTTGTCAGTCCATACTTCAGGACCAATAGCTCCTACTGTGAAGCACATCTCGTTAGTAGAATTCCAGTTGTTAGAAGTGTCATTATACCAGATTTTCCAACACACTTTGGTTCCTGTAGTAATGCTCGTGTTCTGCCAAGTGAAGTTAGACCATGTCCAAGTATTGACAGCATCCCCCATATCCATCGGAGAGCCGTAGACGCCTGAATAATTCACCCATGAACCAGTCTCGTTAGTAGAAAGAACTGCGTAATCTAATGCTGTTTCATCCTTTCCCTGAGCATACAACAACACTGGATCTCCTTCTGCTGGAGTGCTTGTGTTCTGCCCTTGATTCTGCCAAGTTGGAGGAGTAGTGTCAGGAGGAGTATAAACTATTGTTATGTTTTCATAATCCATGTAGGCATAATAAGTAGTTAACAATGCTCCAGAACCACTTCTTGTTGCAACCCATCTAAGAGAAATGTCATTAGCTTCACTAACGGTGTTGATATAAGCTGACAAGTCACAGCTTGCTGTTACTTCTGACAATGATTCTGTAGGAGAACAAACAGTAACCCAACTGCTTCCATCCCACCATTCAACACTCAGATCTACTCTTGTAGTGCTTGTCTCATAATGTTCGAAATTATAAACAACAGAGTTTATAGTTGACCCTGCAGGAATTCCATTATTACTCCAAGTTGATTCAATGTAGTCTGTTAAGTCAAAAAGGTTGACATCCAACGTTGCTCTCACATCATCACTTGCACTTACCTCTGTTAATACATTAGTCCCGTCATCTTCGAAGGCAGAGTCAGGAGACTGAGAGAAAGTAGAGGCTATTGAAATCGTCGCAAGCATCACTAATAATAATACTATTTTCAACTGCATGGCAATACCTCGAAAGTAGTTGTAGTGGTTGTTGAAGAGTCATTCAAATAAACTGTGTAATTCCCTGAAGGCTGCAACGCAGGGTCCCATGAATCACTAACAGTGCCATTTGCACTCGCTGTGAGTGTTTTAGGATATCCTGTAACTGAGTTGTTTGAAGGATTTTTTATGTCAATTGTTAGTGTTGAGTAAGGTTCCCAACCAGCCCCTGTAATAATAACAGGAGATCCTATCCGGAATATATAATCCTGTGTTGAGTAAGAAGAGTTGTGATAAAACCTTACTATTACATGAGTAGAGTTGCAAAGTACTCCTCCTTCTGAGTAAACAGTTATTTCAAACAAAATATCCCTTGAACTGTTAGCACTTTCAGCTACTATCTTGCCAGTGTTCAAACCATAAGAAGCAGTGGTTGGAATGCTTATGTTTCCGTAAACGACTACGCTGCTACCTGCTGACAGATTAACAGAATCCTGTGACAGGGTGATCCAGCCCCCTACTGTCCCTGTCTTTGAAAGGTTTACATTAAGGTTGTAGTCAGATAAGCTTACAAGAGTGAAGTTAAATTCTTGAACACTTCCCCTTTTTATATTGTAAGAAAAGTAAGAAGGAACTGCATCAAACTCTAATTCATAAGGAGTTACTAATACGAAGCCATCTTCTGTCATGTAAACAGTAAATACTTGCATTCCAGAGTGATTAAGCCAAGAGCCCCTAACTTCTGGGATTGTTGTTGCGAACACATCTGTTTCTCCAGCTCGTGTTGAGACTTTTAAACCAATCTCTTTTGACTCCACTGAAGGACCTGCAGTGCTTGGTTTTCCAATATAAGAAGCAGTGAAATTAACCCCGCCAGGAACGTAAACTGATACAAGAGTTCTTGAACCAGTTCCCTGAGCATATACGTGGTCAGCTGCTGATGCCAGTGCTTCAACTGCCCTTCTTGCTTGCATTATCCTTGATGACTCTTGTGAAGACATATAGCCGTAATAAATGAAAGGAGTTAGTATGCCTACTGCCAGAGCCACTATTAAAACATATTCTATTGCTGACTGGCCACGCATGCTTTTAAAAACGATGAAGTGGTATTTAAATCGTTGGTAGCCATGCAGCGTAAGAAAAAAGTTGTGAAAAAACGCAAGACAGCAACTGAAAAGAAAAAGAAAGAAAACAGTAATCCAAAACCTCTTCCGAGTGAAGAAGAAATTAAAAAAGCAATGCAACAAGCAATAATGAGAGAAGAGAAGATACAAGAGAATAGAATAAGCACTGGTATTAAAAAACTTGATTATTACTTGTCAGGAGGGTATCCTTTTCCATCAGTAATCCTAGTAATAGGAAGGCCAGGAGTTGGCAAAACTCCTTTCGCAATAGCGTTCGCAGCTAAGGGAATTGAGAACGGCAATAACGTATTATACATTTGCTTAAACAACTTTCCTTCTGAAATAAAACAAATAGCTAAGAAAGTAGGATATTCGCTTGAAAAAGCAACACTAATAGATGCATACTCATGGATTATTGGAAAACAAGGAGGAGAGTACAGCATCTCTGCTTTGAACCCTACTAAGATTCTTGAAATCTTAGAAGAGCAGTTGAAAAAGGGTAAAGTTGAAAACGTAATACTTGATTCACTTTCAACAATGTACTTATATCATGATGAAAAAACCATTCAAAGGTTTGTCCAAACATTTGTAGCAATGATAAAAGAATACGAAGCATGCGGCATTATAATAACAGAACTAGGGACTTGCTCAGAAGAAATGAACGCAATGCTTGAATACTTGACTGACGGCACTGTGTTCATTGACAAAGGAAGGATAGTTATTGAAAAAATGGCAGGAGTTGAAGTAAAGAAAAGAGAAATGCGTTTTGAAATAACAAAGAAAGGAATTGAAATAGAGTGAGGTAATGAAATTAAAGAAAACACTTCAATTAAAGAAGCCAAAAATTGTTGAAAAAATAGAAAAAAGCAAAAAGAAAGGAGCTTATTTCACGATAATAAAAAATGGAAAAAATATTTACTTGACACAATACGAAGCCAGAGTAATGGAAGAGATAATAAAAAAAGGAGGAAGAGCTGCTTCAATAGAAGAGATTGCTGATTCAATTAAAAAAAGACAAGGATGGGTTTCTGTAAAAATAATAAAAAGGACCATTGAAAAATTAGAAAAAGCAGGCTACCTAAAAAAGACCAGTGAAAAAAATAAAGAAGTTGTGGTATCCATTAATTTTAACAATTCTTTGAAAGGAGAAAGAAGAAAGCTTTATGAAAAACTGTTGGAAGAACAAAAATTCCAGAAAGCAATGAAATTAAAATACGGCACTATTGAAGAAAAAAAGAGAATATTAAAAGAATACGGGCTGATTTGATAATAATTTAAAAAAGAAGAAGATTGTAAATAAACACATGAAAACTAAAATTATTTTGATAATAATTGCATTACTTAGTAATTCTCTTGCCTTAATAAGTATAGTTTCACCAATTCCTGACTACACTTATTTTTCAGGAGAAAACGTTGAGGTTCTCGGAAGCATTGGTTTTGAAAACTGCTCAGGAACAGCAGTACTCTTGGTTGACGGAGTGAAAAAAGAAGAAGCCTCATTCAAAAAAGGAATTTTTTACAAATTGGAAAAACTGTTTGAAAACGCCTCGCTTGAATTGAACGAAGGCGAGCACTATGTCACTATAACAACTGACTGTGGTGAAAAAGAAACCATTTACTTTAAAGTAAAAAACAAACTAAGCATTGTTTTCAGCACAAATGGAGACAAGTTCATGACAGGAGACGTGTTGGAGGTATCTGCTTATGCTTTTAGAAAAGAAAAAATATCAAACATTACTGAGATAATAATAAACAATCAATCCTTCATTGGCCACTCTTCAATAAAACTAGAAAAACCTGGAAAAACAAGTGTGTTAATAAGAGCAAAAGATGAATTAGGAAACAGTGCTGAAAAAACTCTTGACATTGAAGTGTTTAACGAACTAAAAATAGATGTAAGCGTTGGTAAAGAAGAACTGAAACCAAACGAAACCGCAAGCATAACAGTGCTGTGTTTTGACGTGCTTGGAAATATGAGAAATTGTAATGCCAGTGCTTACTGGTTCTCTAAATGGGCTCCAATTGATTCCCTCATAATCCCTGAAAACGCTTCACCTGGAAACTATACAATAAAAATAATCACAAGCAACGGAAGCAACACAGGGGAAACAACAGTAAAAATAAAAGTATTGAGAATTCCTGTAATAAAAGACATCATAATAAAAGATGAGTGGTTTGAAGTGATAAGCACTGACCAAAACGGCAATAGTTTCATGACAAAAGTTAATGTGTCTTTTTTTGACAATCAAGGAAGACTAGTTAAAGAGGAAAACATACTGACAAACAATAAGTACAAAATTAATTTACCTCCTGGGACTTATTCAATTGTAGTTAATACTGCTGGAAAGTCTTTTGAAAAACAAGCATCATTAAAAACAAGGGAAAGCACTGCAACAGGAAACATAAGCGGATTAGTGGTTGCTAAGAAAAGAGCAACATTAATAGCAGGGCTTGTAATAATTGCATTGACAATAATGGCAGTATTACTACAAAAACGAGATAAAATAAAGCGCTAAAAAGCCTCAGTCCGCCTATCAATCATCATTCGCATGCCGCGGAAAAGCGTCTGATTGAGGATAATCATCATCGGCTGTTAATAATTATGAAAAATGTTGATTAAACAAACAAATGCTTTTAAATAAAATAAACTCAAACCAGTTTGAAAATTGATTTAATTATTAAAAACGAAAAAAAAGATAATGAACAAAATAAGAATAAAAAAATTATCAAAAAAAAGAAGAGTACCTTCTTGAATTATTTCTAGGAGATGGGTATTTTTCAATAGATAAGAATAAGCATTACAAAACTTGTTTTTGTCTAAATCCAAAAAAAGACTTCTTGATAATGCTTAAAGTGGTATTATTACTAAAAAAGATTGAGTTAAATTCTTATCTTATTAATAATAATGGATGTGTTGAGGTAAAAGTAAATTCAATACTATTTATGGATTATATGAAAGAAAGTTTGAAAAAATGGTGGGATGAACCGGAAAGTTATTTACTTGGAGTTATTAGTGGTCTTATTGATTCTGACGGAAATATTGGCAATGGTGAAATAGTAATAACAAATAAGAACAAAAGTATTTTAAAGAAAGTAAAAGAAATTATTAATAAGAAGAATATTCACACTAAGTTGTGGATAAAACAAAACAAAGGAAAAGAGGATAAGTGGAAGTTTAATATTTACAAATTGAGAATTGGAACTGCTTTAAAAAACCTTGATCATTGTTCTTTAAAGGTTAAGTTCTTGAATAGTGGGGATTCCGCAGCGACTAACAGGCATTAAAAATGCTTGTTAGTTGTAAGGGTAGGGCAGCTTGGAGTGCCCGTCGGGCTCATATGCGTTCCGGTTCCAAAAGGAACGCGGAAACACCCGAAGGTCAGAGGTTCAAATCCTCTCCCCGCTATTTAACATAATTATAACTGCATTGTTAAGGGAAGATAGTAGAGAAAAAAACCATAGGTATTTTAGTATTCTCTGCTGACAACTGTTTCTTGTCTTATTATCTTCCAGAAATTTCATTTAATATTTTTTTCTTAACTTTTTTGTTAAGTTCATTAATATCAATTTTTTCAAAATCTTTCTTACTTAATTCTTTCCTTAGCTCTAAAATTACTTCATTTGTTGCATTTCTTATTATGCTTTTTATCTCTTTATCTATCATTCTTTGATTATTTTGTTTTTTGATAGATTCAATTACACTCTCAATCTCCCATTCATATCTTTCTTTTAAGATATTACTTATTGTATCTTTTTCTAAATCTCTTATTCTTTTAATATTATTTTCTTCTAATCTTTTCCTCAGTTCTTCTGCCCTGCGTTGTGAGGGGGTCTTCTTAGGCTTGTTAATCTTTTTCACTGCTTCTTCGTAAGCTTGCCTGCGTGGATCTGTTAATGGTAGTATTGCCCATTCCCTCTTAATTCCATTAGGTAATGGAGTAAGGCTTGTCTTTTTTTTCCTGTATTTTTTATGTGGTCTATACACCATGCTTTTTTTATGTTATACAATGTTTATAAAGAAAGGAGGCTCCCTTTGGTTCCAGTATTCAACGAGTTTTGACGTTGGTTTTTGTTATTCGCTTATTTTTTTGATGAATTCTTCTGCTTTTTTAATACTTGGCTGAAAAGGAAAAGAATTAAAAAATTCTTGCACTGAATTGGTTTCTGTTACCACTTCCAATACTTTCTCAATCAACTCTTTTTCATCATTACTGAGATCAGAATCATAGAGAATAATTCTAACATCATCTCTTAGTACAGGACTTGAATAAGAATAAATCAAATTAAGAAGATTTAAAGAAAAATTTTCTATGTTCTTATCTTTTATTATTCTGTAGAATATTGCCACAGCATCAAGATTTACCTCAGGGAATTTTGGGAGATTAAACATTAAAACATCATCACTTAAGTGCAAAAAATTTACATGATATAATTTTTTCAACTTTCTTGGTTTTTTCTTACCTACTTTTGAATAATAATAAGACAAAAGAGTTCTTGCTTTGTTCCAAAAATTGTCTTTTGGAGAATATTCAAGAATTATGTTCTTTTCAACAAGTTCTCTTAGCTCTTTTTTTTCCAAAAATTTTACAACCTGCTCGCTTGGGGTTTTTCCATAAAATCCTTTTACATTCATTTTTAGCATTTCAACTATTGACTTTGGAGTCCTAGGAGCTGGAAACCTGCAAAATTCAATTATTTTCTTCCTTACTTCTTCCTTATCATAATTAGTCATGTTTTACAAAATAAGAAGTTTAAGTATAAAAAAGTATTATAGTTATCTCTGGTTTTTTGTGAATATTAAAAATCTTTATTTTTGCACTAAAATCATGTCACTTATTGACTTCACTCTTCTGAACAGTACGCTGTGTTTTTGAATTAGTTCTTTTGTATTTGAATCTATTCTTGTTAGTGGTTTTGTTAGTATTCTTACTGCTTCCCCTGTTTCCATATTTAGTATTACGTCATTTACTTTTCCAATATACTTAGCGTCTGAAGTGTATATGTCCATTCCATATATTTTTGACAAGCTTACAGTCATCTGCGTCACCATTTAAGGTAACGTGTTATTGGTTTAAAAGCTTATTCCTTATCTTTTATCAAGCTTACGAATATTTTTCTTTCAAGCTTGTAATCAGAACGCACGTGTCCTATTATTTCTTCAAGTTCTTTTACAGTCATTTCACCTATTTTCAAGTTTAAATTCATCAAAACCACCTCCGCATTTATCTAAATGCGGAGCCAATGGGTAATGCTCATTGTGACTCCGCACGGCTTAACATGTTGTGAAATCACTCTCAGTCTGATGAGAGTATTTTTCTTACGTGAGGGGAGAGGGAGTAGATGTACCCTCTTCCCATCATGTTTTCTCTTTCTTCTATCAAGGGATAAAGGTCTTTTATAGTGGGCCTGTTTTGTGGTTCGTTGTATTTTCCTTGCAGTCTTTTAAGCATGTGCCTCACAGTATCATACTTGTCGTTTATTGATTTTGCTATTTCTACTGCTGTTTTAGGCTCTTCTTCAAACAAGAAAAGGAGTATTCTTCTTTGAAGAGGAGATATTGCTGTTAATAACTCGTGTTTTTCAAGATTGTAAGTTTGTTTTGGTACAAACTTGGGTGGTTCTCCTTCAACTAATTTTTCAAGGGTGCTTGTTTTTTCTTCAACTACCTCTATTGCTGGTTCTTCTTTTAACTCTTCTTTTATTGTTGAAAAACTCGGCTCATATATTGGTGTTGCTTCATCTCTTTTCATTTTAAAAAATCTTTCAACATCTTCTTTTCTTATCTCATGCTTGTTGTTTTCAATAGCAAACTCTATCATGCGTGAGCAGTTTTCAATTATTTCTCTTGGAATATATTTTGAGTGTTCTGCTATTTTTTTCATAGCGTTTTCAGTAAATAAGTAATTGTTTGACTTCGCGAGCACTTCTATTCTTTTTTTAATCATGCCTATTGATTCTTTTTCTGTAAGTGGTCTTAGGCTTTCACATAATTCAAGCCTGTCAATTAAATATTCAGGTATCTTTTTATTTCCTTTTACTAATTCTGTTTTTCCAGCAAATATTATTGAGAAGGAGGTTCCGCTTTCTGATAAATTTCTTAAGTATGAAAAAATGTGTTCATCTAATGCGTGAGCTTCGTCAATTATTAATAGTGTTTTTTTTCTTATTTGTTTGTTTATTTTTTCATAATCATTTTCATCTATTCTTATTAATCCTATTTTTTGAAGTAATTGGTTTCCACATAGCTCTTTTATTTTTTTTATTAAGTATGTTTTTTCAGGTGGTTCTTCAAATAAAATAACATTGTATTTGTTTTTGAAGTCTTCTGCTATTTTTTTTATCAGGGCTGTTTTTCCAAATCCGTACTGCCCGTATATTACTGCGTAGTTTTTGTTCAGTTCTATGAATGAATAAACTTTACTTAGTATGTCTTCGAATCCTACGAATAATTCTGGCATAGTTACGTGAGTAAAAGGGTTTTTTACTTCCCATCCTTGTTTCTGCTGCCATTCTTCTATTTTTTTTATTTTTTCTTCAAAAAACATGTTTTTCATAGTGTTTGTAATATTCTCTATTCTACTATATAAAAGTAACGAGTATTTCCGAGTAATTTATACTCGTTTTACTCGTTAATACTCGTTTAATTACTCGGTATTACTCGGTGATTTTACAATAATTACTCGTTTTTACCCGTTAGTTTTACTCGTTAATACCCGTTGAATTACTCGTTTACTCTTTTGAATTTAGACAGTCAGGTTCAGAGCTAACATAATACAAGAAGTAAGCCCCCCCTCTATACTGTTTTTGAAAAATAATTTTTGTTATTGTTTGAAAAATAGCGTTCCTTGTATTGGTTTTTTACTTATGTGAACAGCCTTTTTTCCTTAAATGCGTCACTGTTTTTTTGTGAGGGTTTGTTCTCACTTTAATTTGTGAGAGAAAAACCCTCACTTTTTGTGAGGATCGTTGAATCCTCACTTTTTTACAAGAGGTTTTTTGCCTTGCTTTCCTCTTGTTTTGTTTTTAATGCGTCACCACACCTGTTTATTGTGTTTCTCTCACTTTTTAAAACTTTATGCTTTTTTTATATCTCCTTTTTAAACTCTTTTTGTTTTCTCTCACTTTTTTCAAACAAAACCAATTGCAATTATTTTACACTAATTTCTCTCACTAAAAAAACAAAGATTAATACTTTTTAGTTTATATTAAAAAATTTATTAATTAATGTTAAAATTTTAATTATATTGCATTGTTAATATATATTTCTGTTAATAATATTTTTGGAAATCCTTAAATATGAAAACTCATTAATATAAATTACAATTAACAGGTGAGGCTATGATTACCACTATTTTCTTCAAGGAAAAACCACTCCGTACCCTAGTATCTTTGGCTGACAATGAAAAAGTTTGGTATGCTTCAATGTTGTGTAAAGAAACAGACTGCACTTATCCTCATATGCTGAAAATTCTCGGAATGTTTGAAAAAGAAGGACTGGTTAGAGCAGAGGGGCAGGGAAGGATTAGGATAGTAAGGTTGACTGAGAAAGGAGAAGATCTGGCTACTGAAGTGAAGGCACTGCTTAGGAGAATTGAAAAGCTTGAAGGTGGGAAAGAGTGATTAGGGAAGCAGGAATAGAAGACCTTGATGCTTTGGTTGATGTTTATCAAAAGGATGGTAGGAAGCATTCAAAGCCGTTAGGAGCTTATCCTGTTGCTGATTGGATTCTGCGCAAGACTGCTGTAGTAGTTCTTCATGAGAACAAGAAGGGAAAACCAGATGCTTTCATAGTAGTAAGGCCGAAGGGAGAGACAGCGAGCATTGACATGCTTAGTGTTAAGAGGTCTTGTAAAGAAGCTAATGAGGTTAAGAAGAGGTTGGTTGAGGAAGCTGGTAAGAAGTCAGGAGCGCGTGTGCTTACTGTTTATGTTTCTAAGAGGGACAAGCTTGTTGATTTTTTCAAGAAGAATGGGTTCAAGTTGGTTGAGGAGATCAAGGAGAGCAAGCAACTATTCTTTGCAAAAACTTTACGTTTATCCAGGAGGAAAAAACCTACAAGAATATTGCACAAAAAAGGGGTTTTTAAAAAACAGTTGAAAGAAAACCTAAGAAAACTTGAAGAAACATCAGGAGATGAGTTTGGGCCTGACTTGATTGACTTGCTTGAAGAGCAAGGAAAATTATAAGTTTATGCTTAGTTTTTGTTCGTCAAATTCTATTACTTTATTGTTAGCAAGGGTTTTCCAAGCTTCTCCAAGTCTTCTCACAGCAGTTGAGAATTCAGTGTTTAAGTAGTACTTCATTTGCCTGCGTTCAACCAAACCTAGCGACCTTAAGCGTTTGAATACTTTGTGCATTGTTGCTTTTGGAATTCCTTTTTCTTTGCAAAGCCTGGCAATGTCATAACCATCTGCTCCTTTCTTTTCTTGTATTGTTTTTAAAAACCAAGCAGCTGCTATCCTGTACTTATCTTGTTTTGGATAAATAACTCTGATGAAACCCTCAAAGCTCATTCCTGTTGAAATGCGTTCATGATGAAAGTCCATGTCAAAATCTCCTTTTTAGTAAACCAGTAAGTGGTTTGTAGGATTTCCACAAACAACTTGTTATACTAATAAGTAAACTTATATAAATACTCCTCTGTTGTACTTGCTCAACAACCAGTTAAAAGCTAGAAAATAAGAGTTTTAAGGAGTTTGAGTTGGAAATTGCAAGGGTTTACTTTTTAGGAGAACATCTTTAGTCTTTGTCCATGAGAGTAAATCATTAAAATGAACAAGCCTGCTGTGAAGAAAATTAGGAACAAAGGGAATAAGAAGCTTGCAATTGATGGGAACCCTATTGCTTCTGCCACTTGGCTTATGCTTGAATTCTGCACGCTTACTACGAGTATTGGGGTTGTCTTACTTGTTATTGTTTCCTTGTTTGTTTGTTCAAGTCCCTTAATGCTTCCTATTTCAAAGAAGTTGGTTTGCGGTTGTGCTTTTTCTATTTTGTATTTTGGTATCACCATTGCAAAAGTTGTTAATAAAAAGAAGAGGATTACAACAGCAAACACAGGTTTTAATATTTCCACATGGCTTGCTCTTCTTCTGCGTGTTTTCCACTCTTTTTTCAAGAGTTTTACCTTAGTAGTTTTTAAGTTTTTTTCATCTAATTCTATTATGATTGAGCCAGTATAACCACAATCAGAGCAATAGTATTTTTCTGGTATCCCAAGTCCTACTATTTCTCCTGATTCTGGGTGCAGGGAAGCATAATCAATGTTCCTGCTCCCGCATTTGGGGCAGATTAATGCTTTTCTTGTTGTTCTTGTTTTTATTGGCTTTTTTTTCTTTTTTGCAACCATTTTAATCCCTGCTTATAACTCTCAATATAGTGTAAGTGTCGTAAATGTTTTTAGTTTTGTCATAACGGCTTTCATCATGCTCTATCACTCTTATGTTTATTTTATACTCTCCTGGCTGTATTGAATGCTTTCCGTACAATGGTATTGGTATTGTTTTTTCAGTTTTTGGTTTTATGAACCCTATTCTTTTTACTGCTTCTCTTTCCAAACCAATCTTGTTAAAGCCAAGAGAGAAAGGAATTTTCACTATGAGCGAAACAAGTTTTGATTCATCTGAGTCATTTTTCACATACACGTTTAGCACTACTGGTTCTTTTTGTCCAGCAACCATTCTTATTGGAAGGAAGCTTGTAGTGATTTTCATGATAATCAATTACTTATTATGTGTTTTTAACTCTTTTCATACGGGCATATTTTGCATGAAAATATAGCACATAGTAAACATAATATTATTGCTTTTTGTTAATAATAACAATAGTATTAACAAAATAATATTATATTTTGGTTATCTTTTTTATTTTATTGTTTTTTATTAATATTTAACATTTTTTGAAACATTATTGCACTGAATTTTTTGTCTCACAAAAACAAAAACCATAAAATTATTGCAAAAATTGTTTGTGGATACGGAAATTCAATAACTGCTCGCTGAAAGCATTCAAAACACGCCTAGCAGTGTCTTGTTTTTGCTTCAACCCAGGCACTATGCTATTAGGATATACAAACTCAGAGAATTTGTAGTATAATTCCTCAAGCTCGTCGTATAATCCTTCAGCTTCCCTGATTCTTCCTTCTGCAAGAAACTGCATTCCCACTCGCTTCAACTCTCCGATGGCATCTCCTAAGCCAAGCAAGTAATATTCTGCAGGAATGCTCAAGACAGGTAGTTTTTTGTTCTTCAAATAATTCAGAAATATCATCAGCTCTGCGTATTCCTGGTAAGCAGTTCCAAGCACTGGTTTCACCATGTCAGGGTGTTTTTTCAACAGCTTCTCAATCCTCTTAATCTTCATGTCAATCTTCTTAGCACTCTTCCAAGCCTTATCAACCTTCCCCTTCTGCACGTCCCTAATAGCCTGAGCGCACAAGGGAATGATCTCACGCTGTGCTTTAAGCGCTTCTTCTCTTACCTTGACTTTTTCATCAAGCTCGCTGATAATTTTTTTCATCATTCCAACAACTCCTTTGTTCATAATTCTTTTACTAAAAAGTTCCTCTTTTTCTCATCTTTTTTAAAGCCCATTTTTTCATAAAAACCAACAGATTTTCTTAAGCTTTTCACAAAAACCTTCCTCACGCCTCTTTTTTTTAGTTCTTTTAACATGAAGTTAAGTGCTTTTGCTCCGACACCTTTGTCCCTCAGCTCTTCAGGAGCCCCTGCATTATTTGTTAATGCTTCAAAAGGAAAAAAATAATCTATTATTGCTGTTTTTCCATCTTTTTTTATCATTACTGAAACATTGCCAACAGGAACGCCTTTCTTATGAAATAACTTTTTCCTATAGTTTAATTCATTGACAAGGCTTGTTTTTTTTCTCATTTGGTTAATTACTTTTTCATCAACAAAAACTAAGGAAATTAATTCAGTAGACCCATCAATTTTTTTAAATTCCATTGGAGAATCAATCCAAGCAATTCCAGGGTTCTTAATTCTATCCTTCATTCTCAGCCTTTTTTTCTCAGCAATCTTACCCCAGGGTGTTTTTGAACGATGTTTGTTAGTCATTTTTTCGCCTTCTTCCTGACCACATAATATTTGTTGCGCCTGCCAATGACTTCCTCAACTTCGTGAACCCATTCATTCACTTGCCGCATTTTCCTTGGAATGAACCAGATGTTGTACATGCCGATTATCAGTACTGCTAAGTTCAAGTATATGAAGATAGAATCACCTAATAACAAGCTATAAGCAAGCAACAAAGCCACTCCACTACACAAGAGCAGAGAATAAGCTAAAGGCATGTCGCTTTCCTTCTTTTTCCATACTCTTATGGTTGAAGGAAGCCAGGCTACTACTAGCAATAATGAACCTATAATTCCAATAATTTTAATCAAAGCTCTTTCCTCCTGTATGTCCCAGTGCTATGAAGTGATATGTTACTTTCATATTTTCCTTTTTTTTCTCTTAGTATTTCCCCAGATTTTTCTTTTAACATTCTGGCAATAGGTTTTGGGATTTCTTTAAACTTCTTGCGTAGAATAGATAATTTTTGCCCACTGATATACACTTTTTTCAGAATAACTTTATTCTTATTTCCTCTTGCTATCAAGCACAAAGCATCATATTCTTCAGGAGAAAGTTCTAATGTTTTTTCTTTATTGAGAGGGATTAGTACAACTTCTCTTTTTCTTATTTTTTTCCTATTATTTTTATGAATTATTTCTTCTTCGAGAGTAGTATGTATTGGAAAAGGAAATAATATTGGCCGCATGATGTTTTCTTTTTTTATTTCAGGAAGGTTTTTTGCGTTCTTAACATTCTTTGTTAAATATGAGCTTAAGTTTGACTTTTTACCTATTAAGAGTTGATGGAGCCCCCTTTTCCGCGTTTTCATATGCTCATCTCCTTTTAACACTTTTCCAAGCTTCTTTTT
This sequence comes from archaeon, assembly GCA_024275665.1. GTDB lineage: Archaea > B1Sed10-29 > B1Sed10-29 > B1Sed10-29 > JAJRYS01 > JAJRYS01. The sequence goes on from JAJRYS010000018.1 coordinate 34,626, forward strand.
TTCTCTTTTTAATTTCCTCTTCTTGTTTTTTAATCAAGTCCCTGAAATAATTTTTAACCCTCTTTGATTGGAATGAATCATCTAATTTAAGAAACATTGCTGCTTGTTCCAACAGTTCCTGCTTCCTTTTATCAATGCTAAACTTTCTTGCAAGTTTTTTTCCTTTCTTAATGTCTGTTAACATCGTTCCAAATACCTTTTCTTCTTTACCAGGTCTTATTACTAAACCTTTCCCCTTTGGAAGAAAGAATACTCTTCGCACTCCCCCCTTTTCGTCAAGGTAGGTTTCTATGAAAAGAGGTTGCATGAAAACATTTTTTTCAAGGCCTCTTTCCATCATCTTTGCTTTTATCTCCTTATCTTTTGCAAGGTCTTTTATTATTGTGCGGGAAACTACAGTTTTTTTTCCTTTAAGTATTCTTCCTATATCTGTGAATATGCGAGTATATTGTGTTAGTTTAGGATTTTTTTTAACTCTCCTCATTTAATCAACCTTTTTTGGTAGTGTCTTTTTAAATCTTGTTTTTCTTTGCTCATTATTTTTATTCTTTTCTTATTATAAAATAAGGCATGGTGATTAATGAAGAGGAGTTTCAAGAAGTAAGAAAAGCTGTTGAAGGAAAGAAAACCCTGATCCTTGTTGGTAATTGTTATGCAGAATATTATGGGCGTGCTACTTCTAAGATTGCTGAAGGAGACCGCATAGTAATCATAAAACGTGATGGGAGTTTCTTAGTGCATCAGAACAAAAAACTAGCAGCCATCAATTACCAACCCCCGAATTCCAGAGTGTCATGCGAATTGCTTGACGGGTGCTTGTTGCTGCAAGCGAGGAATCCTAAGAAGAAGGAAATGCTGAAGGTTCTCTTCAATAAATTGTATTATGCCGGCTCTTTTGAATTGAAAGATGATGAAAACATCACAGTGTTTGCTACGGAGGAAGACCTTGCCAGGGATTTGATGCAGGACTTGTCAGTAATAGAAGAAGGACTGGTTCCTTTGAAGAACGAGGCAATGGTATTGAAAGGGTTCATTGACATCCTGGCAGAAGACAAGCAAGGAAGGCTCGTAGTGATAGAAGTTAAGAGAAGGGTAGCTACTCTTGACGCTGTTTCGCAGTTGAAAAGGTATGTTGCAGAAGTAATGAAGGAGAAGAACAAGCCAGTGCGCGGCATTCTCTGTGCTCCCAGCATTTCCCCCAATGCTCATGCGTACCTACTGAGAGAAGGGTTTGAGTACAGGAAAATAGAATACGACCCTCTTAACAAGGAGAAATGGATTAAAGGAGTTTCAAAAAAACAAAAACCATTAGCAGAGTTCATGAGCTGAGCAATGATGACTGTTTGTGTGGTTTTCTCAACCAAAGACGTTGCAAGCATGAACATTTTCAACAACATTACTTCAATCACTGAGTTTGAACCTACTGGTTATCCTTTTGACGGCTTTGAAGTATTGAAACACGGCAAGGTTGAATTACTGCGCACTAACGAACAATTAGTGTTCTTCGAGAGAATTAACAGCCTTGATTATGACGAATTCATATTCGCAAGCAAGCATTCTTCCCAAAGCAAGAAACCAACACTCACAGTGCATGCTTGCGGTAATTTCGGGCCAGCTGACTTAGGAGGAAAGCCTAATACTCTTTCTAATGCTAACGCATTACGCATGCTTTCATTGTACAAAGGATTAATAGAGAAGCAGTTGAGTGGTTTTGAGGTTTCTCTTGAAGTAACTCATCACGGTCCTTTCGTGGAAAAGCCCCATGCTTGGATTGAAATAGGTTCAAGCATAGAACAGTGGGAAAATGAAAAAGTGGGGGGAACAGTTGCTGAAGTGATACTTAATTCTTTGAAAAAACCACTGCCAACAGCTCCCGTTGTGATAGGGATTGGAGGAGGACATTATGCTGTTAAGTTTTCTGAAATGGAAGGAGGGTATGCATTTGGTCACATCATGCCGAAGTACGCGCAAAACTATTTTAACAAGGACATTCTTGAACAAATGATTAACAAAACCATTTCTAAGCCAGAGAGGATAATAATTGAAAAGAAGGGAGTAAAAGCACAGCAAGAGTTAAGGGAAAAGATAAGCAAATGGACAGAACTTGAGATTGTAACAGTGTGAGGTGTGATTGTTGCATTTGTCTTACTTGTATTTCATCACGCGCACAAAGATGAAGGAGACAATGATAGAACTTTACACTACTAGAATGCTTAGGGCAATGGCTTATTCCCTTATCGGAGTATTCATTCCAATATACTTGCTTAATCTTGGTTTTTCCTTTCAACAAGTAGTATTATACCTGCTGGTGAAGTATGTGGTTGCTGGTGTTGTTTCTCCTGTCGTTCCTTTCATTCAGAGGAAGACAGGAGTGAAGCACACTATATTCCTGTCAACATTGTTCTTGTCGGTTTTTTTCTTAATGCTTTATTCCATTCAGCAGTATCATTGGAACATCTTCTTATTAGCAGTATTGCAGGGTTTTGATCTGATGTTTTTTTGGGTTCCTCTTAATTCAGAGTTTGTTTCACGTTCTTCTTCAAAACACGTTGGCAAGCAGATGAGCGTGTTGCTCGCTATTCCAAGAGTAATTTCAATATCAGCTCCTTTCATAGGGGCTTTGGTGATTTCTTACTTCAATTTTGACGTCCTGCTGATAATTTCTTTACTTATAATAATAAGCTCTTCTTTCCCATTATTCTTAAGCAGGGAGGATTTTTTCAAAACAAAGAGGATTAAAAAAGTTTTTTCTTCGAAAATCAACAAGAAGTATTCTCTTCTTTACTTCTCAAAAGGAATGATCTCAGTCTCTTTATACCTGTGGCCTTTGTTTGCTTATTATGCTTTGAAAGAATACTTATTCGTTGGAGGCGTTTCTACTTTCAGGAGCGTCGCAGGCCTTTTAATAACCTTGCTAATGGGATGGCTTTCTGACGAAACAAGCCTTCCAAAACTTGTTAGGATAACTTCTGCGTTGTCTTTCTTTTCATGGTTAGTAGTAATTGCAGTTCCTTCTTCTCCTCTCACAGTTGCTTTGCTTTCTTTCCTGGTTGGCTCTTCTTTCATTGCTTTCTCAATACCCACTTTTTCTTTAGTATGCAGGGATAAAGTCAAGGGAGAAGAACTGGACATGATGACTTTTAGGGAAGTTGTTTTGAACGTTGGAAGAGCAGTGTCTTTAATGCTGGTATTGTTGGTTCCTTTTGAAAAAGCTTTTGCAACTGCTTTCATAGCGTCTGCTGCTGCTTCTGCATTACTGTTTTTATGGGCTAAGCATTTTTAAGCTGTTCTCCTATTTTTTTGTTAAGCTCTTCTAAGAATTCTTTCACTTTGTTTGCTGGAATGGTTGCTCCTGCTGCTATATCGTGCCCTCCTCCTGCACCTTCAAAACAAGAAGTTATTTCTTTCAAAGCCTTGCCTAAGTCAAGGCCTTTGCTTACCAAGCGCTTGGTACCGCGTGCTGATATTTTTATAGTGCCGTCTTCTTTCACTGCAAGAGTGATTATTGGTTTATCCTGCTTTATTTCTCTTGTTCCGTAAAGCATTCCAGCAATAGTCCCAACTATGCTGTCTTTTATGTTTAAACCAGCATTGAAGTAATAAATGTTTTCTTTTTCTTTCACTCCTTGTTTTTGAACAAATTCAATACCATCCCTTAGCATTTTCCTATGCTTTTGAAGGAGTTTTTCCGCTTTTCTAAGAGCCTCTCCTCTATCTCCCATTAACACTCTGACTCCTAATTCTCCTGCTTCATGCCTGCCACATGCATTCAGTATTGTTGAAAACTCTTTAGCATCTTTCAAAGGAGTCTTGTCAGGTTCTTTAACAAGCTCGTACACTTCTCCTATAAGCCCTTTTAACAAGAACTCAGGAGCCCCATGCTCTTTAGCATAAATATAAATTGCAGTTACTAATCTTTTTTTTTCATCCTCTGTCAAGTCGCAGTAATACCTCCATTCTTTCTTTTCATTAACAAGATTTATTCCTATTTTTTTCAAGAACCCTGCGCATGCTTCTTCGTTAGCAGTTAAACCAGGAAGGAAGGGGTCAGTAGAGTAGGATAAGAATTGTATTAATGGGCGTGAATGTCTTCCATACATTCGAATGTCTTTCTTAACTATTACTTCTCCTGCTTCTTCTGCTTCTTTTAACAATTCCCTGTTCTTGCCTATCAACCTTCCTTCTTTGTCTTGCTGGTCTCCAACAGCACCTATTATTGCAAGTTTTGCAAGGTCTTTGTTGTTTCCAAAAGAACGAGCTAGTAAGTAAACCATTCCAGCTCCGCTTATTTCAGTTGATCCATCAAAACCTTCCAAATGAGCATTGTAATGAGGGATTGTTGTTTGTTTTTCAGGCTGGTGGTGGTCTATTATTGCTATTTCTTTTCCTTTTAGTTTTTCCTCTATTCTTGAAATACTGCTTGAACCAAGGTCAACAAATAGCAAAGTCTCATTTTTTTCTTTTATTTTGTCTAACTCATTCGGCTCCAATGATTTTAGTATTATGAATGAGTACTTTTTGTTAAGTCTTTCAAGCATCAAGCAAGCAATAGCAGTGCTTGACAAACCATCAGCATCATAATGCCCTACTACTAAGAAGCAGTTGTTTTTTTCTATGAATTTTTTAACATCTTGTAACCCCATAACTCTTTTTTTAGTATTTTATTCTATTTATTCCCTGCACAACTGTTTTTAAATGATTAAAAAGAAAAATAATAATAGTATGGAAGAAAAGAGTTTGGAAGAACAGTTAGAGGAATGCAGGCAAAAAATGAAGCAATATTACTACAAAAACCTGCTTTTTGACTTGTTGATTGAGAGATATGGAGATTACATAAGAACGAATGAAGCAAAAACAATTCAAGACCTTAAGAGAATGATACAGCCTGAAGAAGAAGGGATAAGAAACATAGCTAATGATATAATAAGAAGCATTCCTGACTACAATCCGGAAAAAGACTTGGAAAAAACACTGAATAAAGCATACGAATATGTGTGTGAAAACATACAATCTGTGCCTTCTCTTGGGATTAACTTTTGGATGACTGTTAAAGAAATATTAAAACATAAAGTGTCTGACTATGAAGATAAAGCGATTTTTACCTGTTCTCTTTTCAGAGCATTAGGAGCCGATGCAAGCGTGCTTATAGTGAAAATGCAAGGAGGTACCAATAGGCCATTAGTGTTAGTTCGTTTGAAAGATTCTGATTTACTATGCGACCCTAATCACAGACACGATTTTTTCAAGTACAAAAAACCATTGCCAATAGCCATAAAAGAATTTGAAGAAGAAGGAAGAATTGAAAAAGTGTTGTATGAGTTTAATGACGAGAAGTACGTTGACTATGAGTAAGTTGTTGTTTTGAAAACAAAAAGTTTATATGCTGTTGTTTTGAAAACTTACAAGAAGGTGTTTTATAATGGCTGTCAAAGCAGATAGGGATAAATGCATTTATTGTGGTGGGTGCACTGCAGTATGCCCTGTTAATGCGCTTACCCTTAAAGAAACCAGGATTGAGTGTGATGCTTCTAAATGCACTGATTGTGGGCTATGCATTAAGTTCTGTCCAGTAGGTGCTTTAAGCAAAGTAAAAAAGGAATGATGATTATTATGAGGTTTGAAGAGGAATATGATGTAGTGATAGTGGGAGCAGGCCCAGGAGGAAGCATAGCTGCCCGCGAGTTTGCGAAAAGAGGATTAAGTACTCTCGTAATAGAAAGAAGGCAAGAGATAGGAGCACCAGTACGCTGTGGAGAAGGTCTTGGAGAAGTATGGATGAAAAAAGCAGAACTGGAATACGACCCTACTTGGTGCTTGCAGGAAATGAGAGGAGCAGTGTTATATGCTCCTAATGGAAAGCCAGTGAAAATACCAACAGATAACAAGGGCTACGTGATTGAGAGGAAAATGTTTGAGAAAAAACTAGCAGCACAAGCAATAAGAGAAGGAGCACAATACCTTGTAAAAACACAAGTTTATGACGTTATAAAAGACGAGAAAGGTTTTGTAGCAGGAGTAAAAACAAAAGGAGGCTTGCTTGGAGCAAGAGACTTCAAAGCAAAACTGGTAATAGCAGCTGACGGAGTGGATTCTCAGACAGCAAAATATGCTGGTATTAACACTTTCAACCCATTATCAGAAGTAGACTCAGGCTATGAGTATGAAATGGCTGGCTTGAAAATGGATGATCCTCACATGATCCACTTATACGTTGGAACCGAAATAGCTCCAAGAGGATATGTTTGGATCTTCCCGAAAGGAAAAGACACTGCAAACGTTGGAATAGGAATAGCAGGAGACAACCAGCAGACAGCAAAGCACTATTTGGACAAGTTCATAGCAAGCCATCCTGAGATTTTTGAAAAAGCAGGAGCTTACGAAGAGAAAGGAGGATGCGTTCCAGTAGGAGCTCCTCTTGAAAAGCCTTATGCTGACGGCTTGATGATAATAGGAGACGCTGCTCACATGGTCAACCCTATTCACGGAGGAGGAATGGGCACTGCAATGGAAGCAGCAGTAATAGCAGCAAGAATAGGAGCAGAAGCAGTAAGCAGAGGAGATGTGTCAGAACAAGCCTTGAAACCTTTTGCTGATGAATGGTTTAAAGAGAGAGGGGAACAGCTTAAGAGAGTATTGAAAGTGAGGAAGTTCTTTGAAAAGCTATCAGACGATGACATGAATTACTTGGCAGACGTGTTCATAAACGACACTGACTTATTACTGCGTTTCAGTGATGGTGACAAGTTCTCTTCAGCAGTAAAACTCTTCGCCAAACACCCTAAATTAGCATTACTTGCTGCGAAAATGCTGGTATGAAGCCATGAAAGCAAAAGACACTGCTTCATTATGTCTTCTGATAACTCTTGCTTATTTAGTGCTTTCAAAAGATTATGTTTATATCCCATGGCAGTACTTGAAAGAATACGGTTTCTTGTTATCAAATCCTTTAACTGTTTTTTCTTATGCGTTCTTGCACATAAGCCCAACTCACTTAATAAGCAACTTGTTACTTTTAGTGCTTGTAGGAGTAATAGCAGAAGAAAAAATAAGTTCAAAAGAATACTACGCAGTGTTTTTTTCATCAGCAATAATAGCTGCTGTTGTCTTTGCCTTGCTTGTTCCCAACACTATTCTCGTAGGAGCTTCTGCTGCTATTTCAGGAGTATTAGCAATAGCATTTTTCGTGGATTTTAAAAAGACGATAATAACAGTGTTAATATTTTCTCTTGTTCTCCCTCCTGTTACTTCTGTGATAAACACTCAAGTTCAACATTATTACTCTTCATTAGTAGTTGAAAAGCAGTCACTTGAAGAAAAGCAAAAAACAATAGAGATAGAAATATCAAAAGCTGTTAAGGAGAATAACACAGCGCTTGTTGAAAAACTACATGAGGAAAAACAAAAAATAATTGTTGAAAAACAGAAAAAAGAAGCGTTAACTACTGCAATAGAAGAAGGCAAGGAAAGAGAAAAGCAAGCAGTAGTAATGCAAGTAGTTCACGTGGCAGGAGCTCTTACAGGAGTAGTGTTTTTGCTGTTGTTTAGGAAAGACATATTGATTAATATCCCAGAACAGTTTGAGGATTTATTGAATCATGTTTTTATTCAGAGAAAAACTTAATACACCACATGAAGAAGCAGTCAATCTCAAACCACTTACTCGGACTGGTTGTAAGAGAATTAAATGAATGCCTTGTTGGAAAAAGACTTGACAAAGTGCAGCAAGTAGGAGCAGAATTGTTCAAATTTTCTTTTTCTCCTGGAAGCAAAAAGCTCTTAATAGAACCAGGGGTGAGAATCCACTTGACGGAGTATGATTATAAAGCACCATTACAAGCTTCTAATGCTGCGATGTTCTTAAGGAAGAGGCTAAAGGGAAAGAAGTTATTATCAGTTGAAAAAAAGACGAATGACAGAGTAGTAGTGTTTGACTTCGAAGAATACTTCCTAATAGCAGAGTTTTTCTCTCACGGGAATCTCGTGCTTACTGACAAGGATTACAACATTTTGTTCACTTTTAGGAAAGAGCAGTGGAAAGACAGAGAGCTTAAGAAGGGAGTTGATTACAAGTTTCCTTCAAACCCTGTCAAGCCAAAAAAAGACTACTCTCCCTTGTTGAGAGAGGTTGTTGAAAAAGCAGAAAGCATTAACAAGGCTCTCGACCAATACTATTCAGAGAAAGCAGTTGAAAAAGAAAACCCTCAGCTCCAAAAGCTGCGTAGAAGGCTTGAAATGCAGGAAAAAACAATAAAAGAGTATGAAAAACAAGCAGATGAAGAAAAAGCCAAAGCTGATTGGATTTACGAGAAGTACGAACTTGTTGAAAAAGCCTTGCAGTTATTCAAGCAAGGGAAGAAGAAAGAACTTGAAGAAATAGGCGTGAAAATAATTAATGGTAAAATGGTGTTCGAGGTTTAAACAAGCATTCCTTCATCAACGACTATAACGTCGCTTACTGCGAACACTGACTTGAAAGGAACCATTTCCATTCCATCATGCTTCATGAGGTTCCTCGCCACTCTTGAATCAGCATTTGGTTCTATTATGAATGCTTCTATCTTGCTGTTTGTTTCATCAATGAGCACGTCTTTTACTCTTCCTATTTCTTCTCCCTTGTTAGTTATTACTCTCTTTCCGCCTAGTTGTCTTGCGATTACGAATTTTTTAGCAGCCATTACTAACACCTTTTCTACTTGTTTTTTAACATACGAAAAGATTCTTTATAAACTTATCTGTTCAAAATAAGAATAACACAAGGGAATGATGGAAATGAAAGAGTATGTGCAACAATTATTCAAACAGCATTATGCTGTAGTAGGCAAACACCAACATTCAGCAGTAAAACCCTGCACTTGGCTGAAGAAGTCACTTAAAAACGAAGGAGTATGCTACAAGCAAAAGTTCTACGGAATACAATCGCATCGCTGTCTTCAAATGACTCCTAACATTTACTGCAACCAGCAATGCGTGTTCTGCTGGCGTTCCTGGGAAAAACAAGAATCCTGGCCAAATGCATGGGACTCTCCTGAGGAAATAATAGAAGAAAGCGTAAAAGCACACAGAAAACTCATATCAGGGCTTGGTGGGAATGAAAAAGTTGGCAAGGAAAAGTTCAAAGAAGCACAAAACCCAAACCAAGCAGCAATATCCCTGACAGGCGAGCCCACTGGTTATCCCTTCATAAGCGAACTCGTTGAAGAACTCCACAAGAGAAAGTTCACAACCTTCGTCGTCACAAACGCCTTGTTTCCCAGAACTCTTGCAAGCATGACTCTCCCAACACAGTTATATTATTCTCTGGATACTCCTAATGAGGAGATTCATAAGAAAATAAACCAGCCAATGCCAAGCAATTCATGGCAGTTGATAAACGAATCACTCGAGTTAATGCCTTCTCTTGACACTAGGAAAGCCATAAGAATAACTCTTGTGAAAAGATTAAACGACGTGAAACCAGAAGCATACGCAGAGCTGATTGAAAAAGCAAGCCCGGACTTCGTGGAAGTCAAGGGATACATGTTCGTAGGAGGAAGCAGGCAAAGGCTCAGTATTGCCAATATGCCCAGGCACGAAGAAGTCAAGCAATTTGCAGAGAAAATCAACGAGCGTTTATCATACGAGTTAGCTGGAGAACAACCAATAAGCAGAGCAGTATTATTATCAGCTGGAAAGAAGAAGATGAGAATATGAAGAAACCAAAATTCAAGGAAGAAATGCTCAAAGAGGATGATTATAAGAAAGTAGTTGAAAGAGCAAGAGAGATAGCAGAAAAAACCAAGCACTTGATAAATAAAGACACTCTAATAATCTACTTGGATGTTTCAGGAAGGCTTGCAAGAGTTCCCTTAGAACAAGCATGGAAAGAACTAGGAGTTAAAATTCCTAAAAAACGCTTCTTCTTCAACTTCTCTGTTTACAAAGGAGAAGGGAGAATGTCAAAACAGCAAAAAGAAGCATTGAAGAGAATAATAGAGAAAAACAAACAAGCGAAAAATGTTTTAATAATAGACACTGTTTCTTACAGGGGGGTATCCCTTGGATTAACCAAGAAAGAATTGGAAAAGATAACGAACAAGAAAGTGTCAACAGTTTCAATGCTTGACGTTGAAGGAGTAGTAAGAAAGCCATTTGGGAAACCAGACTACGCTCATTCAAAACCGTTTGATGTTAAAAAAGGAGATGTAATGGCTGTACTGGATTATCAAGACATACATGTTAGCTCAAAAGAAGGAAAAACAGTAAGACACGAGGAAGGGTTAAAAACTTATGACTCGATAGTAAAGAAAGTAAAGAAAGCATTCAGGAGGAGACGCAGGTGAGTATTCTCGGAAAACTGTTCAAGAAAAAACCAGAAGAAAAACATGAAGCAAAGCAACCGGAGATAAAACCAGAATACGCTGATAATATTTGCTCAGTCTGCGGGCAGCCAGGAGCTGACAAGAAATTCGCCGGCCAATGGTTTCACAAAAAATGTTTAAGGAAAGCACGCAAAATGGCTAAGAGTATGATTTAAGAAATGCTTCTACTTGGGTAATTAATTACCCAATCTTTATAACTGTTTCCTTTTTTGTTTCACTCTTCTTTGAATATCTGGCCTTCGAACCTGTAGAAGGTAACGTTAGGGTCAAGCCATTTGCTTGGCTCTAAGCCTGCTTTCCAACAGGTCTGCGCTAGGAAGGTTTCAGCATCCCATCCTTCTTCGACAGCTACCTGTGGCAAGAGCAATCCACTGAAGGGGCTCCATTCTGCGATGAGTCCGTGTTTGCCGATTTCAACGTGTTTCACGAGTTCTCTTCCGTGAGCGTTTATCTTCTCAGGTGTTGTAAGCACTGTTACCTCTATCCTAATGTCTTTTAACTCTTCCTCGCGTAACGGTGGGAAGCGAGGGTCTTGAAAAGCAGCTGCTACTGCTGCTTTCCTAACAGCTTCTATCAATGGAAGCATTGGGTAAGGATAACCAATGCATCCTCTCAGTTCCCCGTTCTTGTACAGTGTAACGAAAGCTCCTCTCTTCTCGTAAAGCCTTCCAGGGATTTCTTCTTCTGTTGCTTTCTTCCCTAATTTTTTCTCAATGATTCTTCTTGCTTCTCTTACTAATAGCATTCCGTCTTCTTTGCTTAACAACATATAATATAATGAAAGGTTTTTTTGTTTTAAACTTTTCCACGGTTTTGACTTGTTAAAACCAACAATGTTTGCAAAAATGTTTTATACTTTTTTGTTTGTGAAAAAATAAACATGGACTTAGCTTCTTTGTTTGTAATCTCTCTTGTTTTTAACTCGAATATTTTCTATCCTCTGGACTTATCGAATCCAACAATAATACCAACGCAAGTATGGGAGTTGTATCATGCCAGTGCTTCTCTTAAAATCTACGATGCTACGCAGGCCAACGGGTTTGAGGAGGCGTTTTTTCTGAAAAACGCTTGGAGCAATGCTCGTAAGGCAAAAGAGATCTCCTCACAATTAAAAGACGACGTGTTTTCTTATTATATCTACTTATTCTCTCCTAAAACGTTTTCCCAGTTCACTCCTTTTTATCAGAAATACAAACAAGCAGAGGCTTATTATAGGATGAGTATTGGCAATGCTTCTATGGTTTTTTCTCTTCTTAGAAATCGTTTTGCTGAAGACATGCAAACTCTTGACTTAATAGGAGTAGACAAGACCAACTCGACTGCAAGGGCTTTTTTTGAAGAGGGAAAAAGAGTGATAGAAGCTTTCAGAGGAGCAATAAGCTCTTCTTGTTCTTCTAACAAGCTTTCTTTCAAAACAGCGTGCGCTTTGAATTCTTTGAAATCCAAAGAGAAGCTACCGATTTTTTATAACTCAGTAGTAAGCCTTGACAACAATTCTTTACTCTTCTTGTTCAAAAACTTTCATGACAAGACGAATGAAATAAAAAAAGACATGGAGAATAGGTGTTTAAAATTAAAAGAAAAGTCAATTGAGCAAATCAATAAAGCAAATAAATTACTGCAATGGCTTGATAGGCAAGAAGCGTTCATGGTAAGTCCTGCTGACGAAGCAAGATTCTTGAAATCTTCAGGAAGAGAAGTAACCATGGGAGATGCTTTCTCTTTTCAGAATTTAATTTATGATGCGAGAAGAAGGATTTTGAAACTTAAGGAAGAAGTGATAAAAGTCAATGACGTTTTCGAAAGAAAAGCAGATGATTACTTGCTTGAAACTATTATAAAGCTTAGTGGTGTTTCTTCAGAAGCAAAAATGCTAACCTACAACCTGGAAAGAGCAAAAGATAAACTTAAAAATGTTAATGGCAATGCAAAGCAAGAAGCATTGCTTAAAAGACAAGAAAATGAAAAAGAATCATTTTTCACCAAGAAAGCTGATTATTTTATTAAAAAAGCAGAAGAAGCGCCTCTTGGGCTTTCAGTAGTTTATTACTCTAAAGCATTAGACTTCCTTGAAGTGATTCATGAGGAGGAAGAATTCCTGAAAATGCTTACCAATGCTGATAAAATATTAAGAGAGCTGAAAAAATTAGGAGTTAATATAAGGGCAGAAGAGGAGAAGCTAGAAAAATTGAAAAAACCAGGTTTAAATGAATTTGACATGTTTTTAGCAGAATCTGATTTGTTGTTGTCTTCGGTGAAGCTAAAAGCCATGCCCTTTAAAGAAAAAGTTGAAAAGGAAAGAAAGGAGATAAAAAACATGTTTAAGGTTATTGATGAATTATCAAAGCTGCCTTTTTTTGAAAAACCAGACAACATGCTTAGGGAAAAATTTGAAGCTTCTCTTGTCGATGATGATTTTGAAACTCTTTATGAAGACATTAAACTATATGAAGAGATTAAAAATAAACTAACAAGAACCATAAAGCCGTTTGTTAACAAGTTATTAGAAGATAAGATAAGGCAAGAGTTGATAATTCCAAGAGCGCGTTGTAATGAGGAAATAACAACAGTTGAAAAAGTAATAATAAGCAACCCTTTTGACATCACGCTTGAAAATATTTCCATTACAATAAAGCCTTTTGGAGAAATAGCCGAACAGTTTGAAGGAAAAAAATTCATAAAGATAAAAATATTGAAGCCGCGAGAAATTAAGGAGTTTGAGATAAATTCTTCTCTTGTTCCTGTTGTATGCTCTGCTCAGCATGATGAAAGAACAGGCAATGTAATAACGTCTATTAGAAAAATAGAAGTTTTTTACCCTGCTGACAGTATTGAAGTTGTTTTCAAAAAACCGTTTGAAAACGCTTCTGTTATGAGAACACAGTTTCCTGCTATTGACAAAAAGGAAGAAGTTGTTATTAATGCTCCCCCTGCCAATGGAAGTGTTTTTGTAACTTTCTTCAACAATTCTCTTTCACTTCCTGTTCCTCTGAATCACAATGAAAGCATATTAATGAAAGAGGATGCAGTTCAAAACCAATCCTCTATTTTAACAAACATCAGCCATGATAATAATTCATATTATGAAGAAGAAAAAACAACAGTGGAAAAGCAAGTATTGCTTGAGGAAGCGAATTCAACAGTTTCTTTACTGGAAGAAAAAGCAAGGCAAGAATTAGAGTTCGCTAAGAACCACTATTATTCCAGGGAAATGCTTGAAAAAGCGGCAGACGCATTTGAAAAAGGAAACTACCTTGATTCCATTTATTACTCAAGAAAATCAACAGAACAAAACAAACCTAATTATTTTCCTTTCATATTATTGTTTTTTTCTTCTCTGACAATTTTCTTTTTCATATTGTTAAAAAAGCCCAAGAAAAAGCCTCCGAGGAGAGTAATGTCTTACTCCTTTCCAGAGTGAGATTATTTTTTTGTTTTTTTCTTTGTTTTCTTAATTGTTTGTTTTTTCTTGGCTACTTTCTTCTTTGTTTTGCCAGGTGATTGTTTTTCAAGGTAAGAAGAGAAATCAACGTCGTCTCCTTGTGAAGTTCCGTAAATTATTTTCAAGGCTTTTTCAAAGGTTTCTTTCGGCTTCTTGTTAGTAGTGTCTATTTCAAAAACCGCTTTGTAATTCTGTCTTGCCATCTGAGTGCAGTAGTCAAGAGCCTCTGCTTCAACATTCTCTTTTATCTTCTTAGTGGAATACCCTCTCTTTTTCAATCTTTTCTTCAATTCTTCAGGATGGCATCTTAGTACTAACACAAAGCTGTTGCGAAGTTTGAATTCGCATGCCAAGTGCCCTTCTATTATGCCTGTTTCTTTGTTAAGCATGTTACGAAGTTCTTTCATTTTAGGTATTATAGTGCCATCTCTTAGCTTTTTCTCAATTAATTCGTTTTCTTTAATGTAATCAGTAATGTGAATAACCCTAGTCATAAAATGCTCTCCGAGCATGTTAGCTATTGTGGTCTTTCCAGTTCCAGGCACTCCTGTGATTATTATCTTCTCATACATGCTTTTCTTAAAAGAAGGCAAGGTATTTAAATCAATTCTGTTCTAACTTATCAAGGTGGTATTAATGGCTAGTTTTAGAAGGACATGCAGACAGTGTTTTATTGAAAGAGGAGAAACAATCCTCTTAGTAAAACAAGGGGACAAATGGGTTTGCCCAGTAAACCAAAACCATAAAACAGTTGATGACGTACAAGTAGCATGAGGGTTTTTGAACGAATCCTCCTGCTCACTATCCCTGCATTTTATTAAAAAACGATTACTTATTTTAAAAACAAGGTTTTGAAGATGAAAACTCTAGTGGTTGGAATTGGTAATCCTTTGAAAAAAGATGACAACATAGGAAACGTAATAGCTATTGAAATAAGCAAGGAGTATGACACCATCATAGCAGAAGTTAATCCAGAAGCGTTCTTGAATAAGATGAAAGATTATGATGTTATAATATTCCTGGATGCTGTTGAGTTCAATTCGCTCCCAGGAGACGTTCGTCTGTTCTCTTTAGAGGAAGTAACTGACAGGGCTTTTTCAACTCACTCAACTCCTTTTTCATTAATATCTTCAATGCTTAAAAGTAAGAAAGCAGTGGTCATAGGAATACAACCGAAAGACACTGGTTATGGAATAGGGTTATCAGAGGAGTTAAAATCAATGAAAGAAGACATAAAAAAGAAGACAAAAAAGTTACTAAACGAGATTCTTTCTTAACTTTTCTTTATTAGAACTTGCATATTCAAATGCATGAGTATAATGAATGCACTTAACAGGACAGACATCCCTGCATAAGCCACAGTAAATGCATTTTCCCATGTCAAAATCAATCCTTCCTTTTTCATGAAAATCAACAGCTTTCACTGGACAGTACTTCTCACACAGTCTGCATCCAATGCACCTATCAGCTTCGTACAAAATTCTCCCCCTGAACCTTTCTTTAGGCTTTTTCTTCACGAAAGGATGCAGTTCTGTGAAAGGCTCTTTGAAAAAGTTTATTATTATTTCTTTTAAAACACCCATACTAATCCACTCAATACTCTTATGAATTCTATTAATGCAATAATCATTATGAAGAACAATGACTTAAACGCCTGATCTACCCTGTAACGAGGGGTGCTTGCCTGGCTAAGTGACAGCCCTATCAAAGTGAAAAAACCACCAGTGACGTAGAGGAAAGGAGAACGCAGTCCAAACAACAATAAAGGAACTAGTAATACGTAGAATAGTCTTCTCATGTAGTTAGTTAATTCCATGAAGAAAAGCCTTCTCCCAGAATACTCTGTTTCCACTGAAGTCAGCACTTCTGGTTCTGCTTCTGCAGTGTCGAAAGGAGTAATTTTCAACTCTACTACACTCACAGCTATTAATGCGAAAGAAGCAAGAGGAAGGCTGAAAGCCAAGTAGTGGCTGCTTATGCTTGACAATGACAAGCCCCCTGAAACTATTACAAAAGAGAACACGCTTACAGCAAGCACTACTTCATAGCACACCATTAACACCATTTCTCTCATCGCTGCTGTTATTGAGAAAGGAGAGTCAGAACTGACTCCTGCTAAGACATAAAAACCACTACTGAGAATTGTTAAGTAAATCAAAAAAATGAAATCGTAATCAAACGCCAGCAAAGAAAAGGGAATAATCAAAAATAAAGCATAAGTTGACAAGAAGTAGAAGAAAGGAGCGTTTTTGAAAAAAGGGTCGTTATTATCTTCAAGGGTTTGCTTGTGCCACAACTTTCTTAAATCATAAAAAGGCTGGACTACAGGAGGCCCTATCCTATGTTGGAACATTGCCATAAATTTCCTGTGCATTCCTTCAAACACTATTGCTATTATTGGAATTGTTAAGAAGAAAACAATTCTAAGGATTTCGCTTAACATGAATACTTCCTCCTGAATTCTGCTTCAGTCATCCACTCCTCTCTGTCTTCTTTTGCCACGAGCACTCTTTCCATGCATGAAAAACAAGGGTCAAGAGAAGCAACTATTACTGGCACGTCCCCTATTTTCACTCCTTTTAATATTTTTTCAAGTATTTTTATGAATGCAAAAGTAGGAGTTCTTACTTTAGCTCTTCTTATCAACCCGTCTTCCACTTTCAAAAAGTAAAACAACTCTCCTCTTGGAGCCTCAACTCTTCCAATCGCTTCCCCTTCCTTGATGTTAGTTAATGAAAACTTTGGAATCTTCTCACTGGGAAGCATTTCAACACACTGCCTTATTATCCCCATTGACTCATGCACTTCTCTCATCCTAAGCAGGGTTCTTTCCATGGCATCTCCTTTCTTAATCACTATGGTTTTGAAATTTATATCAGCATAGGAATCATAGGGATCAATTCTTCTAACGTCATTATCAATCCCACTTGCTCTTGCATTAGGGCCTATCAAACCGTATTCTATCGCAGTCTTCTTACTAATCTTTCCTACTCCTTTAAGCCTTTCCTTTATAACTTTGTTTTTCTTTATCTCGTCTTCATAATCTTTTAATTTTTCTTGCATGCTGTCAAGACAGTCAAGCACTTCTCTTTCCTGCACTGGAGCAATGTCATACCTGAGAGAACCAATCTTACAAATGTTTTTATGAACCCTGTTACCGCAAATGCTTTCAAACAAGTCAAGCACTCCTTCCCTCTCTCTCCACAAGTACTGGAACAAAGTATCAAAGCCTATTTCATGCATCATGAAACCAGCCCATAGCAAGTGGGAAGAAATACGCTCTAACTCAAACAAAATTGTTCTTATCAGTTTCACTCTTTCATTAACTTCTTTCTTCATCATGTCTTCAACAGTGCGTATGAAAGCGCGTTCATGAGAAATAGAGCAAATTCCGCAAATTCGCGAAGCAACATACATTGCTTGATCCACGTTCTTTCCTTCAAGCAGGCCTTCTACTCCTTTATGAGTGTAACCAAGTCTCATGTCAACGCTTCTTACTTCTTCTCCTTCAAGCTTTAGTTTTAACAGCATGGGTTCTTTCAAAGCAGGAGACTGAGGCCCTACAGGCATTACAAAATCATGCATTCTTCTCACCTTTCAACAACGGGTGTTTGTTTTTTTCTTCTTCAGGAAGGAACAAAGGAACATGAAGATTAGGATTGCCCTCGAACTCCACGCCGTAATAATCATGGATCTCCCTCTCGAACAAATCAGCCACTGGATGTTCTCTTATAATGCTCTTAGTCCTCATGCTCCTCCTACCAACCTTCCTGATTCTTTTAATAAGCTTTCCATCGCCTTTATCAAAATAATACAATAACCTGAAATCCTCTTTCTTAGGTCCTTGGTCTTGAACGCAAACAATAGCCACTAACCTCATTCTTCTTTCACCATCCTCAACGCTTTAAGCAAACCATCAATAATAGCTTCTGGTCTCGGAGGACATCCTGGCACGTAAACGCTTACCGGGATGTGTTTGTCTACTGGTCCTGCGAAGTTATAAGCTTCTGCAAAAGGCCCTCCTGTGATAGCGCAAGAACCAACAGCCATCACTACTTTCTTTTCAGCCATTTGAGAGTAAATCTTTTTCAGCCTCTTCACTGCTTTTTTGTTCAAACAACCCTGCACTATTAGCACGTCAGCATTCTTAGGACTGCTCTTGTAAACCACTCCAAACCTCTCCACGTCATACCTTGGAGTGAGAGTAGCAAGCACTTCCAAGTTGCATCCGTTGCAACCACCGACATCGTAGTCAATCACCCAAGGACTTTTCTTAACGTAGTTGTGTTTCTTCTTCATAATAACACCTTCACAGCTTCTGCAAGCAAGAGAAAGAAAAACACTACGGAAAGTACTTTCAGCAAGTTTTTCTTATTGAAGAAGTGCTCGTAATGTTTTGGAGTCCTGTAACCCACGTAATCCGCTTCTTCTCCACTGAGGTAAATATCTGGCTTCATACTATGCCACCATCGAAAGCAATCTCCAAGTTATTTGAGGAACAAGGCCAAGGATTATTATGCTCCCTGCAAGCACTCCGTTTAGGAAAGTAACTGGTTTTGGCACTTTCCTCTTTTCCCCTTCCCCGACTAATAATACATACACTATTTTGTAATACATTATGAACAATAATAATGCTGCGAATACTCCCAGCAGAGAGATTGAAGGGCTTGTTTTGAAAGCAGTAGTGAACAACACCCATTCTGATATGAATATATTGAAACCAGGCAATCCTGCTAATGACAAACAAGCAATAGTAGCAAAAGCATCATTCCACTTGTTGTAGAACACGAATCCTCTTAACTCATGAACATATTCCTTGCCTCTTGCAAACACGCCAATAGTCAAAAACAAGCAGAGCCCTGCTATGGAATAGTGAAATACTTGAGCTGTTTTTATGATGATTTCTGCCCCTGTCATCATGCCAACACTTAAATCTAAGAAGACGAAGGTTACTTGAGCAGCGTTTGAAATAAGCAAGTACTTCCTCAGGTTTTTTTCAAAAACGCCAGCCACTGCAAGTAGACAGATAACCATGAGAGAAGCGAAAGCAGCTAGTTTGTAAGGAAAGAAAATAGATTCAAACAAATGAAGTAACAAGAAGGAGAAAGAAACAGCAGCAAGCATGCTTGAGCCAGCGAACAAGCCGTAAGGAAGTTTTTTGTAGTATAATAAAGGAAGGAACAGGAATAATGACAATGAAGGGAGGCTCAAACTTGCAAATGAAACAGCACCTAGTAAAACCAGCCACGTGAGGCTTTTCCTGTCATAGTAAAAGCAGTAAACTCCTGTGAACAAGAGAACCATTCCAAGCAACGTGGCGAATAAGGCCTCAACCATGCTATTACTAAAACCCAGCGAGGTTTATATTTCAAACGCCTCGGGCAGGATTTTCTCACCGTCCAGTTGGCTTTTTTCCGCTGTGAAGCGGAAACCAGGCCACTTCAGCTTCAGCTGAATGTGGTCTCAGCCAGCCGGATACGGATGTTCGAACCTGCGGTCTCACGGTTAACAGCCGTGCGCTTTAGCCACTAAGCTACCGAGGCGTTGTTTGTTCAGTGTCTGAGAATGTTTGTGTGTAGTGTTTGTTTCTTTAGAATTGGTTTTATTTAAAACATTAAGGATAGTATCTTTCAGGTGTTCTTGGGAATGGTATTGCGTCTTTTATAGAGTCAAGCTTGCAAATCCACTGGATCAAGCGCTCTACTCCCATTCCGAATCCAGCGTGAGGCACTGCTCCGTACTTCCTGAGGTCGAAGTACCATTCGTAGTGTTTTGGATCTTCTCCTTTTTCAATGAGTGCTTTCTTCATTTCCTCGATGTCAAGGTCTCTTTCACTCCCTCCTATTACTTCGAATCCCACTTCTGGGAGTAAGACGTCTAGGCATCTTGCTACTTCAGGGTCTTCAGGATCTCTTGGTTTGTAGAAAGCCATTGCTGATTTCGGGTAATGAGTTACTATTAACGGCTTGTCGTAGTGAGTCATTAATTGTTTTTCTTCCTTGGTTCTGAGGTCTTTCCCGAAAGGAACACTTATTCCATCTTTTTCAAGAATCTTCAAAGCTTCTCTGTAAGTGATTCTTGGAAAAGGAGGTTTTATTCTGAGCATTTCTTCAGGGTCTCTTCCCAGGAGTTTGAGTTCTTCAGGGTATTCTTCTGCAACGTATTCGCATACGTATGAGATTAGTTCTTCACTTGTCTTTGCAAGCTCGTCCAAGTCCATCCAAGCTGCTTCCATCTCAGCGTGCCAGTATTCTGTCAAGTGGCGTGCTGTTTTTGACTTCTCAGCTCTGAACGAAGGGTTTATAGTGTATATTCTTTCAAGAGCAGGGAGTAATGCTTCTGCGTAGAACTGCCATGTTTGTGACAATCTTAGTTTTTTCCCAAAGTAGTCTACTTCAAATAATTCCAAACCACTTTCAGAAGTCATGGTGATGAAAGGAGCGTGAGTCTCGTAGTATCCTTTTTTCTTGAAGTATTCCCTAATGGCCCAGAACACAGCGCTTCTAACCTTCCACACTGCTGTCAGCTTTCTTGACCTGACTGCCAAGTGCCTTACGTCAAGAAGGAATTCTTCTGAATAGTCTTTCGTAATCGGGAATCTTTCAGCAAGTTGCACTACTTCGTATTCTTCTACTCTTACTTCGTAGCCTCCTGGCGCTCTCTCATCTTTGACTACTTTTCCTTTTAGTTTGATGCTTGATTCTATGGTTGTTTTTTCTGCTTTTTCAAAGAAAGGAGAGTCTTTTTTCACAGTGCATTGGATTATGCCGCTTGAGTCTCGCAGGATTATGAAAACTACTTCTTTCGTGGCTCTGTGTCTGTAAACCCAGCCACGCAACCACACGCTTTCTCCTTCGTGTTCCGGCACTTCAGAAACTTTTATGAAATCCATGTTGTTTATTGAGAATGCTTTCCTTTATAACGATTTTGGTGGAAGTATTAGAGTGCTTACGCTGTGGAAAGAGCTTCATGCTCTGAGTCTTGAGACTAAAGAATTCACTCCTGCCCCTTGCGGGGCATTATTAGACTCATTCATCTTCATCATCACTGGTTATTGTCTTCGTCCTGGTTTAAAAACATTGCTTGTATAATGAAAAATCATGTGGTCAAAGCATGAGATAAGCGAGTTAGTGAAGAAAGCGTTGGAAGCAGGAGCAGTGCTTGAACTTACTGATTCTCAGGTTGTTTCTTTGCTGTCTTTTGAAAAATCACCTGCTAGTGACGTGGGGGGGAATGTAATGAACAGGGTTAAAGAAGCTGTTTTCCTGCATGCTGATAAGAAAGCACCAGTGCGTTTGAAAGTGTTTGAAAAACAATGGCCTGAGAAAAAGTTTGAAGTGTTCCTCTTTTCTAACGAAGGAAAGCTTGCAGGTCCTGATGCTTTTGACGAGTTGTACTTGTTCAAAGGTAATGTTTACTCAGTCCCTCCTACTCCTGGCAAGGAACTGCAAATAGTAAAAGAAAAAGGAAGCAGGATAACAAGTTTTGTTGAAGCGTTCGCTGCAAGGATAGGAGCAGGGTTGGAGGAATTGAAAGAAGATTTTGAAACAATTGAAATGAGCAGGATTGGAAGCTTGGAACAAGCAAACATAATGGTTCCTAAGTTTTTGAAGAAGTTTATAAAAACAGAATTCATAGACGCTGATGTTGGCTTGCATGCAGAATTAAGAGTGGTTTGATGAAATTATTTCAGCCTTATTGAGTCAAGGTTTCTTGGAGCTGTTGCTTCTACTTTGAACTTGTAAGCAATTGAGCGCGCTAGGTTCATGCATTTCTTTTCTTCCCCGTGAACAGTTAATACTCTTTCTGGCTTTGGGTTAAGCTTCTTGTAATATCCTAATAGTTGGTTGAGGTCAGCGTGCCCTGAAAAACCCTCGATTGTCTCCACTCTTGCTTTTATCTTGAATTCTTGAGTGCGCCCGTTTTCTTCCAGCACAGCTTCTTTTGCTCCTCTTTGTATTTTTCTTCCAAGGCTTCCTTCTGCTTGGTATCCTACGAACACTAACGCGTTCTTCTCGTCTTCTGCTATTGCTTTGAAGTATTCAAGCACTGGACCTCCGTTCATCATTCCAGCAGGAGCAAGTATTACGCATCTCCCGTCTTCTGCTATCTGCCTTCTTTGCTTTGGATCTGCGTTTTGGAATATGTTTGAGTTGAAAGGAGAATTATTGTGAAGTATTCTTCTTTGAAGTGACCTTTTCAAGTACTCAGGGTATATGGCGTGCATTGCAGAAGCTTCTTTAGTCATTCCGTCTAAGTAAACTGGTATGTCCCAGCCTCCTTTTTGCCTGGCGTACGACTCTATCACCATCATAACTTCTTGCGCTCTTCCAACAGCGAATGAAGGAATGAGAACTGTGCCATTATTTTCAGTTACTTCAAGGATTAAGTTTATTAGTTCTTTTTCAGCAACGTATCTTGGTTTTTGAATATCCTGTGGTCCTCCGTAAGTTGATTCTATTATTAGTGTTTCAAGTCTTGGGAAGCTGGGGTCTGCTGAGTCAAACAACTCTGCGTAGCCGAATTTCAAGTCGCCGGTGTACACTAAATTGTGTGCCCCTTCTCCTATGTGCAAGTGCACTATTGAAGAACCAAGAATGTGCCCTGCGTTGTGAAGAGTAAGCCTCACGTCAGGGGCTATGTCAGTCACTTCTCCGTACGCTCTTGGTATTACGTGTTTTAATTCTTCTTTTATATCTTTTTCAGAGTATAAGGGTGTTTTTGCGTTTCTTTCAAGTACGCTTATGTAGTCTTTTTGAAGTAAGACCATGACGTCTCTTGTTGCTGGAGTAACGTATACTGGCCCGTCGTACCCGTATTGGAACAAGTATGGCAGGAAGCCGCTGTGGTCTAAGTGCCCGTGCGTGATAACCACTGCATCCAGTTCTTCTAATGAGAAGTCAACTGATGACAAATAAGGAAACATTTTATCTGAATTGCCTGCTACGCTTACTCCGCAGTCAAGCATTATCTTGCTTTCAGGAGTCTCTACTAAGATGCATGACCTTCCTACTTCCCTCCATCCTCCTAATCCTGTTATTCTAATCCAGTCTGTTGGTTTCTTGTCTTCTTTGTAAATCCTCTTACCTACTCTTTTAAGTATTTTTTTCCTGTCAGCGCTTTCCTTTATCAAGAGTTCTCTTATTGCTCTTATTGTCTTGGCTTCTTCAGGAGCTGCTCTTAATAATCTTACTCCCCATCCTGTTTCCTGTGTTATTTTTTTGAGAGTAGAACCTCCTTTTCCTATTACTAAGCCTAGTTTTTCAGCCTCTATTACTGCTTCATTAAAACTAGTGTCAAAATAAATGTTTTTCACTCCTGCTTCCAATGGTATTATTTCTTCTATTCTTTTCTTAGCTTCCTCTGGTTCTGTTAGTATTGAAGAAGCAGGCCTTATGATGAATTTTTTCTTAAAAGTGCTTGCAAGTCTTTTAATTATGGTTTCATCGCTTAGAAACTTGTTAATAGTGCTCGTGTAAATGACTATGTCTGGCCCTTCGTATTCCAATGAGGATATTTCACACTCTTCTGGTAATACTTCTTTCATTTTTTTCTCAAGTTCTTTTAAAAACTGCGTCAAAACAAGCACCTGCTATTTAGTATTTGGTGAACAGTAAAGGTTTTTTTAATCATTTTATTCTTTTTTCAAGTATTGTTGTATCTCTTTTTTCTCAAGCATTCTAATTCCTTTCTTGTTTATGATTGCTATATCAAACCCTGTTCCTCCAGAGTATATGTCTCTTTCTGTAGCTGATTTCAGAGCCTTAACTGCTGTTGGAATGTTTTCTTTCACTGTTCTCCCTTCTTCGTATTTGTCTTCTATTACACCATAAGCCACTGGTGACCCTGAACCTGTTGCCACGCTTTTCTCCGGAAGCAGTCCTCCGAATGCGTCAACAGAGAACAACCTTGGCTGGGTGTCATAACCTCCTATTAGGAGTTGAACGTAATAAGGGAAGAATTTGTTGTTCTGAAGAATGTTAGCAAGAAGCGTTGCAGCGCTTTCAACGCTTATTTTTTTCTTTCTCTGAATTTCATATAAGGCGCATTGCGCTCTTAGTACTTTAATAAGCCTTTGAGCGTCTCCTACTCCTCCTGCTATTGACATGACTATGCTGTCAGTTATTTTGAACACTTTCTGAGCTTCTTTGTTAGCTATTAATGAGCCCATTGTTGCTTTTCTCTCTGCTCCTATTATTACTCCGTCAGAGCAAAGAAGTCCAACATTCGTGGTTCCTTTTTTTGGTTGTTCTTCCATTAACTCTACTCCTTTTAAATTCTCTAAAATAAGGGTTTGCTGGGTTGCTTTATTAGTGTTCCTTTTTATATTTAAATGTTTGTTTTTAGTATTCTTCGTTGAATTTAACTTTTTCAACACCAACGTACTTCTTCAGGTCTTTTGTTACCATGAGTTTTCTTGTTTGAATGTCTTTTAATTTCGTGGCTTCTTTTGAAAGGCTTACTATTGCTTCTTTGTCTTTTATTTCTACTTTCACTTCTCCAGGGAAGAAGGATTCTGTTATTGCTTTTGCTATATCTTCTTTCTTCTCAAGTTTTTCAACCACTTTAATATCAAATATCAAAGTCTTGCCAGCAAGAGGGTGATTGAAATCTATTCTCACTCTTCCTCCGCTTACTGATTGAATTCTTGCAGGCATTCCTTCAATGTCTATTACCATTCCAGGATAAGGAGTGATGTTATTGTCTTTGAAAGTTTTCAAAGGAACAAGCTTTACCAGTTCTTCTTTCCTTTCTCCATAAGCCTTGTCAGGGCTTATTTCAACTGTCTTGCTTTCACCTGGTTTCATTCCTTTCAATGCTTCTTCAAACCCAGGAATGAGTTGGTTGTCTCCTATTATCATCAAAATAGGCTCGTATTTCTTTCCAGGAGTAAGTACTCCTTCTTTCTTAGCGACTTCTTCATCATTAGTGTCGAATATTTTGTTGTTTGTTTTATCCCTCCCAGTGTATATTACTTTGAAGAACTCCATCAAATCACCAGTTAGTTTATTAAAACTCTTCTGCATTATAAATAAAGCAGGAGGTTTGTATTATTATGAAAACTTCTTTTAAAACATTACTGCTCATCATTATTGCTATTATAATTCTATCAGCAGGTCCTCTTATTTATTTTACGAGAACGCCTGCGCAAATCAACTTGAATCAGTCGAGTGAAAACTTTCTAAGAGTTTTCAGTGGTAATGTCACTGGAAAAGTGGTATTTATCCCAACCTCCTTGTCCTATGTGGGTGTGTCAAACCGTAATGATGATTTTTTTGTGAGAGAAGTGAATGAAACAGCATCAGGGATTAGTCCAGGATGCACTATGCGGCTTCCTACTCTTAATCCTTACGGAAATGGATACAGGTATGAGATTGTTTGTTCTCTTGTTTCATCTGATGATGTTCTCAGTGTTGGATTCAAGCTTTACAACAGGCTTCATTATTTGTTCAATCAGGATTTTTTCCCTAATTATATTGGCAGGGTTAAGCTTCCTCTTTCTTTTAACATGAGCGGGGAAGTAATTAAAACAACCAATACTACGGATACTGCTTCAGCTATTTTATACTACTCTGAATTGAATGAAACTAATGTAGTGATTGAATGTCCTCAAATAGTGGTAAACCCCTCGAATGTAGTGGTGAAGAGTCCTGGTTTATGCGTTGACGTTACTCCTAAGGGAAAGCTCGGATTGTCTCCTCTTCAGGAATTATTCTATGCCAAGAATTTCAACAAAACCCTTGAGCTTAATGTCACGGATTACTACGCATATGGTTTGAGAGCAGAAGCAGAAGGCAACAAGACTAATGAAACAAAGTCAGATTTAATTACCTATTCTAGTTATTCCCCTTCCACTGGCAAGACTGTTGTTTATGCTGAAGACTTTAACAAGTCAAAGGTTGATGAGCTTGCAGATGAGCTTGAGTCAAAAGGATTCACAGTAGAAGAGTACAGGATAGGAATAGCTTCAATGCCTTCAAGAATAAGCACTGATTACTCCTCTTACTTTGTTCCAAACAGGTTGAGAAGGATAAAAGTAAAACTAGGGTTGGATGAGGAACTAGGAGTCAAGACTGTAACACTAGTAGTCCAAGCAATATTTGATGACGTTGTAAACATTTATACTTATTAACTCTCTTTTTCTTTCAGCATTAGAATAGCTTCTGCGATGTCCCCGTTTTTCTCTTCAAGCGCTTTTCTTGCTTCTTCCTCACTTACTCCTGCTTGCCCTGCTACTATTTTCACATCTTCTTCTGATACTGTTTCTTCCTCAACATCCCCGGTTATCTGAAAACTTTTGTTCCCTTGCATTTCAACTACTGTCACTGAAGGATTCTTAATCCTGATGGTTTTTTCCCCTTTTATTATGACTTCTTCTGCTTCTATTTGAGTTGTTTTCACTCCCATTTTCTTCATCAATGCTTCTACTTGCTTAGGATTGAACATACCACCACCTATGTGTTTTTTTAACAAAGTATTCCTTTATTAAACAACATGCAAGAAGAACAGTTAAAAGGACTTGATGAACAAGCTAGAAGAATAGTAGAGGAGTATTTGAAAATAGGGGGTGTTGTAAGAATCAAAGAAGGTAGGATAATTTACCCTGATAAGAAAAGAATAGTTTCCCAACTTGAACAAGTAAAGAAAAGGATTGAAGCAATAAAACAACAGCAATTGGAGCTTAATAAAAAAAAGAAAGAATACGACTACAAGACAGTTCTTTCTGAGATGGTTTGTTTCACTGATCCCCTTTACTGGAAGCACTTGTTGAAAATGCTTACTGACAAAGGATACAGGGAAGTGTTTGAAACAGTAGAACCTCCTGTTAACAGGGTTAAGGACCCTAAGTGGAGGAACATGATTAGAATGTTTGTGAAAAGCGAAGAATACAGGCAAAGGTTGTTAGAAGCTAAGACAAGCAAGCTTGGAAAACACAGGAAGACAATCCGAGAAACAGTGGAGAAAAATCTTGAAGCAACACAAGAGTTGATAAAGCACAGGCTTGAAAAGCTTGAAAAAGAAAAGCAACAATTAATGAGAAAAGAAAAAGCACTTTCTTCTATGACAAGACTGTTACAAACTTAAGGGCTTAAAAGCAACATGAAAGGTTGTGAAAAATATTTATAGCTAAGGTATTCTATTAATGTTGGTATGAAAAGAATTAAGAAAGCAGCAAGAGCCTGATTGTTCTCTATTCTCGTTTTGAAAGCCTCGTCGAATAGTGCTATTGCTAGTGAGATTATGAAAAAATCAATCAACCAGCTCAAAACGTATAACAGCATTGCTTAATCACATCATTGTAGGAGTTCTTACGAAGAGCATTAAGACAGCCATTAATAAGAAAAACACAGCCATTAAGGCCCCTGTCGTTGCTCCGTAAACCATTCCTGCTTTTGGAAGGCTTGTTTTCTGCACTCTTGATAGTGATTGAAGCATCACTGCATTAACAATGCTTCCTGCAATAGAAGTTATTAAAACACCAATTCCCATTGCAAGGTAATAAACTGGAATGTTTTTAGTGACCGCTCCTATTACTCCTAAAAGCATTGCCGGGGCGCTTGCTATGGCAATCATGGGGATTACTATTCCAAACAATCCCATTATTTTGCCAGAGTTAGCCTTCCCTCCAGTTGCTTTGCTTATCAAACTCAGCACAACACTGAAAATACCAAGCCCTATCATACTTATGAATGGAAGTAGTATGAGACTAAAAATTAATATCATTATTGTTGATTGAATGTTTTTAGAAAATGGAACAATTAAAGCGCTGAATATTACTCCTATGATTAGCGAAAACAACCCTATTGAGATTAGTCCTTCTTTTGAGTTGAGTTTTCCTCTTTCAAGTTTCTTAGCAACCTTGTCAGCGTCTATTATTCCTTTAAACCACAAAGATATGTACTCCTTCACATTCATTTCTCATCACCTTAAGCCTATTTGAAACAAGCACTATTTTTATTGGTTTTCATTGCTCGTTTTCAAAACTTTTTTCAACAACTCTCTTAATATTATCAGCTGGGAAAGCAAGCCTTATCAGGGTAGTATTCCCTCTTACGCCTTTTCCTGATATTGAAGTGGTTATCAAGCCAAGCATTTCAAGCTCGTTCAAGTACTCCCTCACCCACCTGGCGCTCCTAGCATCCTTGCCAAATAAGTGACACAGCATTTCGTATTTTTCGTAAACCTCTCCTGAGAATAACACTTTCTCGTCATAAGAGCCGTCCAAGCGAGCGTATTTCTTCCCTTCCTTGGTCAAGAGAGCTATTGCGTATAATGTTACTCTCTGGTGTTCTGGCAGAGTGCTTACAATATCATAAACTATTTCTTCTTCAACGCTTTTCCTTGCTTTTTTCACATGCTTTTCAACTACTTTGCTTGCTTCTTCAGAGTCAGCTATTTCCCCTGCTTTTTGCAGTAGTTTCAAAGCATACCTAGCGTCTCCTGATTCCTGCGCTGCCAAGGCAGCTGCATAGCTCAACGCGCTTTCCTCAACTACTCCTTTTTTGAAACCTTCAACTGCTCTTTGTTTCAGTATCTCTTTTAACTGCTCTGCGTTGTAAGGAGCAAAAACTATTTCTTCTTCGCAAAGAGTGGATTTTGTTCTTGGGTCTAATTTTTTCTTAAAAGTAATGTTATTAGTAATCCCTATTATTCCAACGTGCCCGTGCTTTAATTCGTCATTCATCCTGGTCAAAGTATACATTAAATCGTCTAATTGTTTTACCTTGTCAAGCTCATCAAGGACTACTATCATGTTCAATTTTTTTTCATTAATGAACCTTATAAGCTTGTCAACCAAGTGTTGTAAAGGAAATCCTAAGAAGTTTTCTTCAGGATAATGGTGTTCGGCGAACTTCAACATTACTTGATATTTTGTGTTAATGATGCGGCAGTTCACGTAAACCGCATCCACGTTGGCATTGTATTTTTCCTTCACTTGCATCAGTCTTTCCAACACATACTTAGTAACTGACGTCTTCCCAGTTCCTGTTTTCCCGTAAATGAATAAGTTGTTGTAATTCTTCCCCCTGAGAGAAGGAGCCAGCACTTTCATCACTTTCTCTATTTCTTTTTCCCTATGAGGAAGAGTCTCTGGCAAGTAGTGCGGGCTAAGCACGTCCCTGTTCTTGAATACTGTTTGTTTCTGCATTTCTTTTTCAAAAATATCCATGAACATCTCCTTAACAATTAAATTAAAATACTGGAATAGTATAACTATTAACAGTTATTGTATTTGTTAAATAAAAACTTAGGAGGTCTATGAAATGGCAATACTTGACAAGTTTAAGATAGGTGGGAAACAAGAAGCAGACATAGAAGAGTATTTAAACACTCTTGGGCTCGAGGAAGATGACTTAATGGTGGAACACGCTGACATGTGGGTAAGGCCATACTCTTTAGAGGACATAATGGATGTTGAAAAAGTTTCATCAGAGCTGAAGAAAGGAAACATTGTAATACTAAACATTGAACCATTATACAAGAGGAATGCCATAAAACTAAGGCAAGCAATCTCCGAATTAAAAGGAACAGTGCAAGATATTAACGGAGACATTGCAAGAATAACAGAACAAAAAGTGCTCTTAACACCGTCAGGAGTTAAAATAGCAAAGTAAGAAAACCCCTTTGTTTCCTTTTAATCCCTTACTAAAGGTGCTTTGATGATATTAGACAATCCTGCATTAGTGCTTAATATTAGAATGCAGGATATTCTTGATATTCTTGAAAGCACTCTCAAAGAAAGAAACTGGCAGCATTTTGACGTGGCAAACCTCAAACTATCTTACTTGCCTTATTACATTTTCAACTACGATGTTCTCGTAGAACAAAAAGCAGGCGAGCAGACTTATTCTCAAGGTTTTTCAGGCACAATGGCAATGAGCGCTGTTGACGGCAAACTCGAACCACTCTTAACCCAGATAATGGAACAGCAACCAGTAGACTACGAGAAGAAAGTATCACATGACCTGAAATACGAACTCAACCCACCTGCTTTGAAACCAGACGAAGCAAAGCAGACAGCAATACTCAAGCTTGCAGCAAAGTTTGGTACAGGAAAGGATTCTATTGCTGTTACTGGTTTCAGGCTTGTTTACTGGCCTGTTTGGAAAGTGTTTGTAACCCTTCCTAACAAACACATTCAACGCATTCTAGTGGAAGGCGTTTCTGGTTATCCTCTTAACATTGAAGAAGTCCCAGAGAGGGAACTCACTTGGATGGAAGTAACGCAGGAAACGCTTGAAAAACTAAGAACTCCTAAAGGATGGGCTGAATTGTCAGGAAAACTACTGAACCTCACGGCTTCTGCTGCCAAGTCAGCAGCTGGGAAAAAGCAGAAAGGATTCGTAAGCGAACTCGTGCACTGGCTTCTTCACACAAAACTTGGTAGATGGACTTTGCTAGGGATAGCAGTTATAATACTGATAATCTTGTTCTTCTAGGGAGTGTTCTACGGTCAATCTTCTATAGTTATAATGGCATCTAATCCATTAGTTTTCAATTTTACCTTTGCTCCATCTTTAATTTCATTTAACACATTTTTCACATTTATAATACATGGAATGCCAAGCTCTCTTGATACTATTGCAGCATGGGACAGCATTCCTCCTTTTTCTATTATTAATGCAGCTGTTTTACTTAAGTAAGGTACATGGGCAGGAGTTAATTGTAGTAATATTAAGATATCTCCCTCTTTTAGTTCTTTGATATTTTTACATGCTCTTCCTTTAGCTTCTCCTGGAAAAGCAGTTTTTCCTTTAAGTATTTTCATCATATTATTCACTAACCTTTAACCTTTTTATGTTTATTTTATTTTTTGTTAGGTAGCAGGCAAGCCATGGGTAAAATTTTTTGTAAAATGGACATAATGGATCTGGCTTGTTTAGTTCCTTATAATGATAATAAACTGCGCATGTTCTCCCGCCTCCACATATTCCTCTTATATCGCAGTCTTTACATGAGCCAATTATTTCAGTTCTTCTGTTTCTTAATTTTTCAAATTTTTCTGAGAATAAGGCTTCTTCCAAGGGTTTTCTTGTGCTCCATTCAGCAAAACTTGGGCATGGTGCAATGTTTCCATTAGGTAATATTGCAAGTATTCTTTTACCTGCTCCACAAGGATTTTCAAAACACATATTTTTTCGTTCCCAAGGGGGGTTAGTAAGATTATTTATATAATCATAGATATTCTCAAATAGAATCTTTTTTTCCCACTCTTTTTTGAAGTAAGTGATAGTTGCGCTTTTCATAAATTTAAAAAAGATTTCAGGTTCAATTTCAAATTGTTTATTTGCTCTTCCTCCTGCTTTAACAGGGTTTATCCTTATTCCTACAGCACCAATTTCATGAGCCCATTTAAAAAGAGTTTCAGGCATTATTTCAGCTTTTCTTTTTGTTAGCGTACTTTTTGTAAGGGTAGAGATTATTGAAAACCTTATTTTATTTTTCTTCAGTAATTTTATCCCTTCTATTATTCTGCTATAAGAACCAGAACCATCGGGAAAAATCCTATTAATATCATTATACTTTTTTGGTCCGTCAATTGAAATTCCTATATTAATATTTCTCTTATACTCTTTTAAAAAATCGCAAACTTCTTGTGTTATGAGCGTGCCGTTTGTTTGGATCGAATATTTGAAGTTTTCAGAAGGAAACTCTTTAACAATTTGTTTTATTTCTTTGAAATGAAGTAATGGTTCTCCTCCAAAGAACTGAATTTTGCTGACCCCTGTTATTCTATTAACCTCTTTAATTCTTGAGATAATCTTTTCGATGTCTGTTTTTTTCTTGTCACTGGTATGTGTAAAGCAATATTTGCAACTTAAATTACATTCATTGCCAAGGAAAACTACTAATAGAGAAGGTTTTATTCTGACAGAGTAATTTATTTTAGCTGAAAGGCTTTCAAAAGCTTCTTTTTCTTCTTTTGATAAAATAATATTTGGGATAGGTATTCCAATTGGAAATTTTTCTTCTTTATCAGTGCAAACCCATCTACCTGTTTTTTTGTTTATTATCAATGTTAAACTACCTACTTTTATTCTTGAAAATAGGTTTTTTGATAAATAAGCATTACCATACTCTTTTGTGACTAAAGGAAGAATGTTGTCCTTTTCTTCATAAAGTAATTGACAAGCTCTTGCAAGTTTAGCAGCTTCCCTTAAAAAGGGATCCTTTATTTTTTTTCTGTTACCTCTTTTCTTAGGCTTTACTTTATTAGGAGTTACATTTGTGGCATGGACTACTCTCCAGAAAGGATGATATTCATCTTCTTGAATTCTCAGAAAAAAGCTTTCTTTATCAGGAACTATTAATCCCCAATCTTTTGTCTCTTTGATAATCATTTCTATTAATTTATTTCCTATTAATACTGTCAAGATTATTGATGCCCAAAAGTCTTCATATTCAGAGAGTTTTAATTTTTTGTTTTTTATTTTTTTGCGTAATTTAGGGGTATTTTTAAAAGTATGCTCTAGTATCCTATTAAGTCTTTTCAATTTACCTGTCTCTCTTGTTTCAAATAAGTTTTTTATAAAAAGAGAAGCTTCTTGTTCAGGGGAATTAGTTTTGTTAATTTTTAGATAAGATAATGCTTTTTTTAGAGCTCTTTGTCTTAATTCTTTTTCTTGAATAGATGTCTTTAGCGGGACCTCTTTCCCATCAGAAAATTTTCTAACTAATTTGATACCCAAAACAGTGTCTAGTGTCATTAATGTTTGCCCCTTATCTATACGCTATGTCATCATCATATTCGTCCCAAGTTATGTTAGTGTGTTGTCTATAACTATCCTCAAAGCTTGTTGGTTTTTCTTCTAAATCTTTAATATACGCAAACATATCCTCCACCACCAATGTTCATGTAAAATTTGTTATTATTAATTATTTTGGTTGGACAACTGTCGTACTGGTCTTTCACACAAAATCAGCAAGAGATGATTGGTTCTTGTCGATTTTTTCTTCTTCTTTTTCTCCGAAAATACTGTTCAAGTCAATTTCCACTAGTTTCAGTCTTTGTTTTATGTAATCCTCCAACCCGTACTTGTCAGCTATTTCTTGTGAGACTTTCAAGTACTTTTCAATGCTTCCCCTGTGCACTGTTAATAAGAGTTTGCCACCGCATTTCAAACACTTCCCACTTATGGGAGCGCGTCTGTACTTCGCGTTACAATCAACGCATCTGAAGGACTGTTGTCCGAAAGAACGCAGGTTTCCGTAAATATCACGGATGAAGTGGAAGTTAATCACTCTCCTGGCAACGTCTTTCTCATCAACTGCTCTTATCTTCTCAGCTAGTCTTAATTGTTTTTCCACTTTATCACTCATTGATTTTATTTGCTTGTAAGCAGTTACTAACACACCTTCGTCAATGCTCGTAGTGTCAAAGAAAAAACCTAATCCATTGTTATGTTCAGGAGTGCCTAGCTTGTTCTTCACTATTGGTATTTTCACTTCTGAAGGCATTACTATTTTCTGTGTTGCTTCGTAGAATTCTAACGGAAGCTTGCAAGTGGTTTCAATGTCATGTGCTTGGTCATCTACTTCAGCAGGATTCATCTTAGTAGTAAGTACTAGAAAAATGTCTTCTGTTGCTCCTGCCTTGTCAGGAACGTATTTTCTTGAAAAGTTTATCAAAGCGTCAAGCATTAATGTTACTGAGTTCTCGTCACCATCACAATCTCGTCTCGTAGCGCAGTGGAAGTAAGGGTGAGCGTATAAACCGTTGGCTTTGGAAAAGCCTATTACCCTTCCAAGTACTCCTGCTGATATGTGAGGAGCCATTCCAATGACCAAGTGTCCTATTAAGTCTTCTTTCTTCTCAGCGTTGTAAAAACGTGGCAAGCCGTAGAATTTTTCCAGCAAGTCATCAATGAACTGAGAGACTCTTAGCAAGTACTCTCCTGCTCTTTCAGACAATACGAGGTCTTGAGGCCATAATTCTACTACTTGCTCTTCGCTTGTCAAAGGCTTGCCAGTATAATCCTCTTCGTATCCTAGTTCTCTTAGTTTTTCAATGCTTGTTCCTATCTCTCTTGGTTTGAAATGAGTTAACGGAAGGTTAGTAGCGTCAAACCTCGAAGTTCCATCCTTGAACACGTACACGTCATGCTTTGCCCGTAGTATTACTTTTTCAAGAGGCTCGAAGTACTTCTCCTTATTAACAGTTCCCTTAACTCCTTTCATCTTGCTTGGCATTCTTTCCTCTAGTTTTCTGAGCGTTTCTTCTACTTCTTTTTTCAAGTTTACTACTTGCTTGTGGTATGGTACTGCTCTTGCCTTGCAACGAGAGCATTCCTCAGAATCAACGACCCTCCCGCACTTAGTGCAAACGTATTTCTGTACTGCTCTGCCACCGCACTCGCACTTGTAACTCGTTAACTCCTTGCCACACTTCTCGCATACGAGTACTGGCATGTCCAGTACTATTTTTTCTTTTTCAATTGCTTTTACAATATCTCTTGTCTTGCCGCCGTAATTGCTTATAGGGTATAATCCGTGTGGAGCAGGGCTCATCAGTCTTTCTTTTGCTTTCTCAGGCCTCCCCATCCTCGCTCCTATGTATGTGGGTGCTTTGTCATACACTGGAAAAGGAGCAACAGAGTTTACCACTTCCAACACGTTTTCTTTTTCTTCGCATAGTTTTTTATAATCAACTTTTTCATCAAGTCCCAATGTTTTTATGAGTGCTTTGTGCCCTTCTCTTATTATTACGAAGTCGTCTCTGAGCAAGTGCTGGACGCATAGTTTTTCAAGAAGCCTCTTCTCAGGAGCGTTTCTTACTTTGAATTGTGTTGTTTCCACCCCTTCAAGAGTATTTATTTTCTCTTCTTCTCCTTTTTTCAACCATTCTACTAATAGTAGTAGTTCTTTTTTTGACAAGTCGTTGTAGAAGAAAGTATACTTAGGATGAAGAGGAATATCATGCTCTTCTGACAGTCTTATTGCTTGTTCCTCACTTATACCCCAGGCGTTAACATTAATTCCTTTTGATTCAGCAATTTGCTGCCACCACTCCTCGCAGATAGGAGAAGGGACTAACGGATGGTTGGCGTTTAAGAAGTCCCCGTAACTAACAAGCATGTCTCCAAGAAATAGCACTTCTATTGTTTCTTCTTTTAATTGTTTTGCTTTTTCAATTGTTTCAATCCTTACCACGTCTCCATTCTTCAGTTTTACTATAGGAGGCTCTATTGAGTCGCAGGGAACCAAAGCGCATCCTTTCTTAGGGCGTTCGATTTTCAACTGTGTTCCTATGGCTGGAAACTCATCCAGAACAAACATTGCTGCTGGGTGTATTGCCCTGGCATTCAATCCAGTGTTCCTAGCTCTGCCGTATCTTAGCCTGAATCCTCCTGGTCTTGAAGGATAAGAGAATATTGGTCTTCCTCCTACTACTTCTGACAAGTATTTTTCAATTGGTTTTATGACTATTTTTTCACTTGGCTTAGCCACCTTCACTAATCCTTCAAGCCAGCCCCACCCAAGCCCTAGCTTGTTGGAAATTTTTAACAGTTTTGCTGCTTTTTGTGCTATTGACTCTGCTAATACTAAACACATTCCTCCTCTCACGCAATTAGTGTGAACTCTTTCCAGGTTCCTGTTAGCAGAGACTTCTATTGTTGAAGTAGCTTCCCCGTCAATGCATATTGGGATGTTTTCAATAATGTGTCTTACTTCTTTTTCTTTTGGGAAATACTGCAGCCTGCTTATAGCACTGTGGTACAAG
Organism: archaeon; assembly: GCA_024275665.1. Classification (GTDB taxonomy): domain Archaea; phylum B1Sed10-29; class B1Sed10-29; order B1Sed10-29; family JAJRYS01; genus JAJRYS01. The sequence goes on from JAJRYS010000018.1 coordinate 70,150, forward strand.
TTTATTTCTTCTATGTACCTCTGCACTTCTTCTTCTCTTGCCTTGTAAGCAGGAATCCCTAGTTTTTTCCTAACGTAATCAGTTAACAGGGCAACGTATCCTCCTGCTGTTCCTCCAGCAGATCTTATAGGGCTTGCGAAGTACACGCTCAAGTACTCTGCGTTGCCGTGTTTCTCCTTCACTACTCTTGACACTCCTTCAGTGCCAGCTACTACTACTCCTTCTGTCAGGAGGGTTATTGCTGTTCTTATCGCCTGCTCTCCTAGTTCTATTTTATCTCCTTTTCCGAATTTTCCTTCAAGAATCTCATCAATTATTATCAAAGCAGTCTTGTCCCTGTCCTTTGTTTCCCTCATCAGTTCTCTTATCCTTTCAGCAATTCCCTTAGGACCTACTAGCCCTTCTACTCTCTCAGCAAGATCTTTTGCTTGTGCTATTTCAACAAAAGGCAAAGGATCCAGTCCTTTGCTCTTAGCTTCTTCTGCTATCATGAATGCTTTATTCTTTTCTTTTTCAATCACTTCTTCTACTTTCATTCGCTCACCGTTTTGTCAAAATGCATTACTTTAATCCTTCCGGTCCTTGCTTCTATCACAGGCACTATTCCAGGAGTTGCTTTGTGCCCTTGTTTTACTTGATAAGGAGTCATTTGCTGCCACGTGCCAGAATTAATGCAGATTACTCCTCTGTAAACTTGGTAAGTATTGTTATGAGTTTCCCCTGCTTGGAACACGTCAGGAACATGGTCTATTACGAGGCCGTCTTCAGGAGTAGGAGTAATGGGCCTTCCACCGTACAACGGGTGAACGTGCCTTCGTTTAAGCATTTCAACCATTATCCTTGCTCCGTTGTCAAAACTCATTCCCTGAAGATTTCCAACAAAGTCAGCGAAAGAAGTACCATGATACATTAACAGTTTTACTTCGTGCAAGGACAGCATTGAAGGGCTGCTTGCAAGAGTGACATTATCAAGTTCATACAATCTTGGCACTAGTTCTTTCGGAAGCCTTGGCTGCGGGTCTGCTGTTTTTACAGCATCATGGTTTCCTGGTATTATTACGACATGAATGTGTTCTGGTATTCTTTCAATGTACTGAGTGAATGCTTCGTATTGTTCGAAGATGTCTGTTATCTCTAGTTCTTCTTCTTGCCCTGGGTAAATCCCAATACCGTCAACAAGGTCTCCTGCTATTGTCAAGTACTTTACTTTCTCAGCTAGTCTTACTTGTTTTTCATCCCCTCTCTTGCCTTCAAGCCATTCAATGAACTTCTCGAATTTCTCCTTCAGGAAGAGTTTGTTGCCAATATGCATGTCTGAAATCATTGCAATGCCAAGGTCTTCTTCTATTGTCTTCACTTGTTTTACTGGAATGTCTGGCTGTATTATCCTGGAGGCTATGAACAACTCGCTGCTCATTCTTCCTTCTACTGCTATTACTTCGTCAAGCATCAGCTTCCCTGCTTCTTCTAATAATTGCTTGTTGCTTGAAGGAACCAACACGTTTGCAGTGTCTGTGTCATCTTCTATTACGATTAAGTAATGTCCGTTTTTCGTCTCTCTTTTTTCAAGTATTATTCCTTTTATCTTCAGCGTTTCTCCTTTCTTTTTCTTAGCTTGCTGAATGCTTGTCATATGGTTGTTTGATTCTCTTCTTTCCAACATCTTTCCTATCTTCTCGTACCTGTTCTTGAAATAGTTTGAAAAATCTTCTAATTTTCCTTTTCCTTTCTTGTCAGTATTATCCATGATTATCTTTACGTCTGCTTCTACTTCTTTTCCTATCGGCTTGAAGTCAATTCTTTCAACAATAACCTCTCTTGGTTCTATTACTTCTTTTACTTCTGCTTTTTCTTTTTCCTCGAGCATTTCTCTCGTGATGAACACTCCTTCCCCTGCTTTTTCAAAAACTCTGTGCATTAATTCTTCAGGGTTTTCGTTTTCAAGAATCAGTTTCAACGCGTCAGGGCTTATGAAGAAGCCCATGCTCTTCAACTTTTCCACTACTTCTTTCCCATTCATTCGTCATCAACTCTTCGGACCTGCCGCCAAGCTAGTGCTTTTAACTGCGAACAGCGTCCTTTTCCAGAAGCGTCTTGAAAAAAACAGTTGGTTATAGTTTACTATCGGGTTGAATAAAAGGTTATCTGGTTATTTCAGCTTTTTTATAAACTTCTAAGAATTCAGGGTGTTTTTCAAAATGCTCTCTCAAAGGTTTTATTATTTCGTTGAGTTCTCTTGCAACTGCGTTCTTCAAGTCAAGAGGATGTATTAATTCTTCTTCATACTGCTTTCTTAGTTCTTCTAATGAGAGCTCTACGTCTCCTCCGTATTTCTGAGGTCTTTCAATAAGAATAGATTCTTTTTCATGGAAGACTACGTACTCGGCTAATTCAAACACAGGGTTTCCTTTGGTGATCTTCTGAGGACACCAAGCTTCTCTTAGTTTTTTCTTTATCTCTTCTTCAGAATCATGAATGAAAATAGCTGATTTTGGCTTGCTCTTACTCATCTTAGAAGCAAGGGAATCTTCTTTTCCAATCATTTTAACAGGCTCTAGCAAGCCAGGTAACAAGTGATGATGGACTGCTACGGGTTTTTTCCATCCCATTTTTGGATAAAGCTCTCTTGCAAGCACGTGCGCTGTTCTTTGATCCATTCCAGCATGAGCAATGTCAACATTCATTGCTTTTATGTCAACTGCTTGCATTGGGGCATAGAAGTAAGAAGCAAGGCTCATTTTTTCTTTTTCAGTTCTTCCCATTATAGGCAAGCATCTCACAGCTCTGTTAAGAGTCATGTGTTTTGAAAACCTCAATACATTAAGCCAGTATTCATCATTATTATGGTACAAATCAGTGGCGTGTATTGTTTTTAGTTTTGGACAGAATAGTCTGAAAGCTTCTTCATAATACTTACTAGCAGCTATTATGTGCTCTAAATTGCCTCTTAGTTTGTTGTTTATGAGGGAGTGGTAATGGGCGAAGTAAGCTTGTGTTTTCACTCCTGCTTTTGCAAAATCATTAATTTTAAAACCTGAAACTATCAAGCTACCTATGTGAAGCAAGCCTGATACTTCATATCCTATGTAATGAACTGGGTGGTCATTTGTTTCTAGAAGTTCCCTTAGTTCTTTAACTGTAAGCGTTTCTTCTGTTGGTTTTCTTGTTATCAACTTTATTTTTTCCTCTACGTCCATTGCTCATCCTTCTTTTAGTTTTTCAAGTTCTGAGACTATGTTCCAGATTTCGGTGCGCGTGTGGAAAGGCATGTTGATGTCGTTTGAAATGTCGTCAAGCAAGTAAATAGCAGTCATTACGTTCACGTTGAAGTCTCCTTCTTCTGATATTATTTTTTCTTTTGCTTCTGCTATTGTTTTTCTAATGTTCTTTGGAACAGTAGCGTCTTCTAAGATGTTGTTCATTAGTTCTACTATTGCTTCTACTTTTTTGTTTGCCATTGCGCACCACCTTGGAAAATAAGCTTTTCTTCTTCCTAATTATTCACAAGGAGGGTTTAAAAACTTACTTGAAAAAGAGTTTCATGACTTCTTTTTTCAGTTTTTCAACGTCTTTTTCGTCAAGTGCATTTATCTCCAAGTCTACTTTTGTTTTCTTATCATGAGGGATATCTTTCTTCGTAGCAACTGTTATTATGTCTGCTTTCAAAGTCTTTTTAATTTTCTCCAATAACCTTTCCTGATCTTCAAGAGCATATCCGCATGTCTCAGAAGGGTCAATCACGAACAGTATTTTATTCGTGATGTTCTTCAATGCTATTACTGCTTTTTTTTCCTCTGGTTTCATTTCTTCAAATGATCTGTCGAAAATTCCAGGAGTGTCTATCACTTGAATTTCTTTCCCATCATCCCGGATAAAACCTATTAATAGTTTGCGAGTGGTAAAAGGATAAGGCGCTGTCTTAACTTTTGTCTTACAAAGCCTTTTCAAGATTTCTGATTTTCCAACATTAGGAAAGCCAGCTATTAACAATGTGGGCATGTTCTTTAGCTTCGGAAGCCTCCTCAGGGCTCTTAGGAGTTTCTCGCTTTCCTCAAACGAGAGTTTTTTAACAACGGAGGACGTTCTTCCGTAAAAAGCTTTCAACAATCTTGCTTTTTCTTCCTTGCTTGCTGTTTTCATCTTGTTCTTAAACTCTTTGAAGAGTTTTTCAATAATTTCATTGCTTTTCTTCATTCTTCTTATTTCTTTTCTTAGTTCTTCTTCATCAATCTCTGCTCTTATTAATTCTTTTTCAAAACCTCCTAATTTAATATTTGTTTTTTTTATCCTTTTTTTAATTGAAGAAGTTAAGTAATGTCTCACAGCATTGATTTTAGTAATTTCAATATCTTCTTTTTTCTTCTTTCTAACGTTCTTTGCTTTTCTAAAAGCAGTGTTTAATAACTCTTTGCTGTTCATGCTTAATCAATCCTCTTTAGTATTTTATCAAACAGTAAGAATAATAAACATTAACATGCTTATTTTAAAGCATGAAGAAGTGGTTTTTCGCGTTATTGCTGTTAATGTCAGTGGTTTTTGCATCATGTTACGAGTATGTTGAAATAGCAGAATCAAGAGCAATGCCCCCTTATCCTAATTATTTTGGAGCAGCTGGAGAATATATGCATGCAGCTGATTGTTTTAATTCAGAGAGCCAGTACTCCTTAGCTGAAGAGTATTATGAAAAGGCAGGTGATTATTTTGTCCTTGCCACTACTCAACTCATAGAAGGAGGGGACAACTTCCAACGCGCTAAATCTCTTGAAATGGCTGCTGATAACTATCTGAAAGCAGGATTGGAAACCAAAGCCCTTAATTATTATAACAAAGCTAAAAGCATTTATGAAAAGTTCGGGTATGGTGAAGCAGTAATGCTTGTTGATGAAAAAATTAAGAAAGTAACTCATGGCTTTGAATGGACTCCAATAATAGGCTTCGTGTCAGTGCTTGCTCTCATAGTTTCTGTTCTTGGAATAATTTACTTGCTTGCTAAGAACTCAGAGCTTGTTTCAAAAGTTAACAGGATAAATAAGAAGGTTGAAAAGGAAGAGATGATAGTGAGGAGGTCAAGAGAGCAGTTCAAAGCGCCTGTTATTGTAAGAGAAAAGAAACCTGTTAAGAGAACAACTCTTTCTCCAAAGGAAAAACTTGCTAAAAAGCTAAGGGAAAAATACATGCCGAAGTGAGGCAAGCATGCTTGATTCTTTTTTTGAATTGAAAAACCATGACTTGGCAGCTAGGATAGGGAAGCTTAAGACTAATCACGGAGTTATAGAAACCCCTAACATCTTGCCTGTTATCAATCCTAACAAAGTCATAATAAGCCCTAGTGAAATGAAGAGCATTGGATTCCAAGCAGTGATTACTAATGCTTACATCTTGTGGAAGGACTTCAAAGAAGAAGCAATAGCAAGAGGAGTTCACGGGTTGCTTGACTTCAATGGGCCTGTGATGACTGATTCTGGCGCTTTTCAGTTAATGCAGTACGGAGGCATTGATGTTTCAAACGAAGGAATAATCAAATTCCAGGAAGGCATAGGAGTAGACATAGGAGTCATTCTTGACATTCCCACGAAGACTCAGGATTACGATACTATGAAAGCAAACGTTGAAGAAACGCTTGCAAGAGCAAGAAAATCACAAGAATTGATCAAGGATTCTCAAACATTATGGGCTGGGCCTATTCAAGGAGGAGTTCACTTGGACTTGCTTGAGAAAAGCGCTTCTGAAATGAGCAAGATGAACTTCCAAGTGCATCCAATAGGTTCTGTGGTTCCTTTGCTGGTGAAGTATGAATTTGCTCAGCATGTTGACATGATAAGAATAATCAAGGAAAAAATTCCCTCTAATAGGGTAGTTCATTTGTTTGGTGCAGGACATCCGATGTTTTTTGCGTTTGCAGTAGCAATGGGTGTTGACTTGTTTGATTCTGCTGCTTATGCTCTGTATGCTAAGGAAGGAAGGTATTTGACAGAGACTGGAACAAAGCACGTGGGTGAATTGGATTACTTGCCTTGCTCTTGCCCAGTGTGTTCTGCACGCACTCCGAAGGAAATGACTGAGAAAGACGTAGCAATGCATAACTTGTACGTTACT
>JAJRYS010000019.1 GCA_024275665.1 archaeon
CCAATAATCCTTAAACTCTTTCAAAACCTTGTCAACATCCTTCCTACACTTGAACAAATCTTCAATGCTCTTACTCATGCTTTAAAATTAGAATATTTTAAGAATAAAAAACAGAAGGTAAGAAATAGGCTTACTTTCCCACTATTAAAATATCTCCTACTGACTTTACTCTCTTGAACATTATGCTCTTCTTCTGAAGAGTCTTGACAAGCTCTTCTCTGGAAGTAGTAATCTTTTTCAAAGGCTCTGTAGTAATTCTTACAACGTCACCTGTCTCAACATTTAATATCACGTCATAAACTTTTCCAAGATATCTTCCGTTATCATCGTAAATGTTTAACCCATACATTTTCGACAGCAAGAAAGACATTAATACCACCTTCTCACTCGTTGTTATTTTGTAAAGAAGTTTAAGTTTTTAAACCTTGTTGTTGAAAGTAAGGAACATGCTTGAACAAATAGTAGAATGGCTTGAGCTTAAGGAAGGAGCACGAATCCTGACCGCTGGCAAGCAAGCTCTTTTAACAGCTGCTTTCATAGCAAGCACTGCCAAGAACAATGGAATAATAATAAAAGTCCACGCAGTAACTGGCTATGAGACAGAAGAACAAGCACTGAAAGAAGCAGCAAAACAAAAAGTGCTAAGACAAGTGAAAGAAGGGTTAGTAGCCATTTCATACGAGACAGGGAAACTTGAAAATGTTAAACCCCTGAAAAAATATGACTACGCAGTTGTAATAAGTGAAAAACCGGAAAACCTGAAAACATTGAATAACCTTGCTGAAAAAGCCTTACTCGTTTTCCCCCATGACAAAGGAGGAATGATAGAAACAACTGAAGGTTTGTTCAAAAAGAAAAAGACTACTTCCTTGAAAAAATTATTGGAAAAAAGTTTTAAAATAATAGACTACGACCTTGTTGGCAAGCATTTATTTTTCAAAACAAAGCCTAAAAAATTCAAAGAAGTGAACTATCGTTTCCTATCATGCAACGAAGCAGCAGAGTTCGTGGTCAAGGAAATTCAAGAAGTAATCCGATTTGCAGCAGGAGGCTCTAAATTCGCATTAATCTCTGACAATAAGGAATTCATTTACTACGTGAACGTGGAAGACGTAATGAACCAGCCGTTCGAATACTCTTTCATATTCCCTAATGGCAAGTGCAACAAAACAGTAGGCAAAAAAAGAATAAGGTCAAAAAAGTTTACAATAATAGTGCTTCCCAATGTTAAAAGCATAATAAAAGAACTCAGTGAAAAAGAAGTAGTGATAACTACAAAGGAAAGAGTTTTGCAACTGTTCGGGGAACAATACGTATATTAAAAAGAAAGGAGTAAAAAAAGCGTTTTTAAAGAAGGAGGAGTGAACAAATGGGATTTTTCAAGAAGAAGAAAAAACCACGGAAAGAACCAGTGGATCCCTTTGAGGATATGGCAAAAATGATTAATGAAATGATGAAAAGCTTAATGGATACTAATTTTCTTGATGAGGATTTATTTGAAAAAATCCAGCCAGGAAAACCAATGGTTTACGGTTTTTCATTAAAAGTAGGACCAGAAGGAAAAATCAAAATAGACAAATTTGGAAACGTTGAACCAACAAAACAAGAACTCAGAGTTAAAGAAGAAAGAGAACCATTAGTAGACGTGATGAATAAGGAAAAAGAAATAACAGTAATAGCAGAACTGCCAGGAGTAAGCAAGAAAGACATCAACCTATCACTTGCTGACAAAGGCAAGACTTTAATAATAGACGTTCCTAACAAGTTCTACAAAGAAGTAAGTCTTCCTGAAAAAGCCAAGATGGGAAAAGCCCATTACAAGAACGGAGTACTAGAAGTAACACTTCCAAAGACAGGAAAACGCGGGAAGAAAATTAAAGTAGAGTGATTGAAGGATGCCTGAATGCGAGATATGCGGCAGGAAAGAAGACAAACTTGTGCCAGTCTCGATAGAAGGAGCAGTGCTGCTTGCGTGCAGTTCATGCGCACGTGGCAAAACTCCTGTCAAAACTTACTTCACTGAAATGAAAAAACCAGCCATTGTAAAAAAGAAAAGAGAAGAACCAGAATACGAGCTCGCGGATGACTACGCTGAAAAAATCAAAAAAACAAGACAAGCAAAAGGATTGTCAGTGGAAGAATTTGCTAAGAAAATAAGCGAATCAGTATCAGTAGTGAGGAAGATGGAAGCAGGCAAGATGATTCCAACCATGAAAACAGCTCAAAAAATAAGACACTTGTTTGGATTAAAGTTATACGAGAGAATAGAAGAGGAGTGAGGTTGAATTGTTCTGGTTGTTAATAGTGATAATACTAGCCACTGTGCCTGCTCTCCTGTGGAAGAAATACACACGTGCAGAAGTGCACGGGCCACTTGCCCTGTGGAAGACTAAGAAAACATTGAACTTCGTGAAAACACTATCCAAGCACGCTGTATTCACCAGCATAGCAGACCTCGGCATCATCCTATTCGCAGGAATAGTTGGTACTTACTTTTTGATGAAGAAAAAACAAGACAAAAGAAAAGTATTTGCCCAGACGATAATCTTCTTGCTGGTAGTGCTATTCCTACACGTGGGAATGTTCGCAGGAAGCTTGTTCAACCACCCTGAACTAATACTAATAACAATCCTCGGAGGTTACTCAGTCTTCGCTTTCTACAACCTGCTTCTCGGAGCATGGATTACCATGTCGCAGTACTTTGCAGGAGCAAACCCAAAGCCCTTAATCCAGCCAATAATCCCAGGAGTAAGCATTCCAGGAGCCCCAATGCAAGTACCATTAAGCGCTGTAATAGGATTAGTGATAGTCATAATAGTCCACGAGTGGAATCACGCAATAGCAGCGTTGCGTGAGAAGATAAGAGTAAAGTCAGTAGGAATAATCACTCTGGGGTTGTTTCCAATAGGAGCATTCGCAGAGCCTGATGAAAAGCACTTAAAAAAGACGAAAAGAATCAAGAGGATGAGAGTATTCGCAGCAGGCTCAGCTGCCAACTTCCTCACAGCAGTGTTCTTCTTCATGTTATTAATCCCTTCACAAGTCTTGTTATGGCCTGTGATAATGCAAGACTCCTACGTGGAAGTATTAAAAATAGAGCCAGGCTCTCCTGCTGAAAAAGCAGGACTAACCAACGGCACGAGGATTTACAACATTAAAGAACTCCTCGAAACAAGCAAAGACCCAGTCTTCTTGGTTACTGACAAAGGCAATTACACTGTTCAAAGAAACGCTTCTGGAATGATTGGGATAATTTACAGCACGCAGATGAGCCCAACTACTACACGTGCTTGGGCTTCTTACTATTTCTTGCAAGTAGTGTTTTGGACTGGTTCTCTTAACGTGTTCGTAGGCATTTTCAACCTCTTGCCACTAGCCATCCTCGATGGAGCATTACTAACAGAGGACGTGCTGGCAGAGTTCTTCGGCAAGAAGAAAGCAGTAAGAACAGTACGCGCGCTAACCTGGATAATCATAGCACTACTACTAATAGGGTTCCTGCCTTATTTCGTGAAATGAAGCAGCAATGACTACAGGTGTTAGTTAAAATGAATGTAGAAGAGCAAGTAGACTGGACCAATTAATAAACAAGAGCTGAAAAACTACTTCTCAACAAACAAAAGAAAATCCAAAAACAGTAAAAAGAAAAGAAAAAGCGAGGAGACGCTTTTCCCATTCTTTTTCTCAGACTTCACTTCAAGTAACTGATTCCGAGGACTGCGTCCAGGTCTTTTGCAGAAGTCTTGTCACTGATTGCTCCGCCCATTGGTCCTTTCACGTGCGAGGAGTGCACGCCTGTCATGATGGCAATGACTTCTATTTTTCCTTCTGCTTCTGGCACTATCCTAGCTCCCCAGATCACAGTAGCTTTAGGATCTATTGCTTCTGTGAGTCTTTCCCCTATCTCATTAGCTTCTCCAAGTGTTAGGTCTGGTCCTCCTGTGATATGGATCAAGCATCCTTTTGCTCCTGTGTAGTCAACGTCAAGCAAGCTGTTCCTCAGAGTGTCTTCTACTACTTCTTCTACTCTTTGATGTCCTTTTGCTTCTCCAACACTGATTACTGACACTCCTCCCTGGGTCATTATGCTTCTAACGTCAGCATAGTCCAAGTTGATCAATGAAGGAGTAGTAATTGTTTCAGTTATTCCCTTCACTGCTCTTGAAATCACTTCGTCTGCTACGCTGAATGCTTGTTCTATTGGAAGATTAGGCACTAATTCTACCAACCTGTTGTTGTCAATGATTATCACAGTATCTGCTACTTTCCTAAGCTTTTGAATTCCTTCATCTGCTTTGCTTAGTCTTGCTCTTTCAAGCTTGAAAGGATAAGTAACCATTGCTATTACAATTGCTCCTTGTTCCTTGGCAATGTCAGCTATTATAGGTGCTGCTCCTGTACCAGTTCCTCCTCCCATTCCAGCAGTGAGGAACACCATGTCAGCACCGTCAAGAGCTTGTGACAAAGTAGCTCTTGATACTTCAGCTGCTTTTGCTCCTACTTCAGGATATCCTCCTGCTCCAAGCCCTCTTGTCACACTCTGACCAATCAACAGTTTCTTCACAGAATCATGGATAAGCGTCAAGTGTTGTTTGTCAGTATTTACTGCTATTAATTCTGCTCCACTCACTCCTAACCTTGCCATCCTGTTAAGAGTGTTGTTACCAGCTCCTCCAGCTCCTACTACTATTATCCTCGGACCTTCAATAAGGTCAGCTGATCTTGGTTTTTGTTCAGTTGCTATAGCATTCCTAACTATAGATTCCACAAGCGTCACCTCACTGTTTTTAACACCATTCTCATATAAATAATTAACTAAAACCAATCACGGAAAAAACAACACTTGAAAAAATCAGCAACAGCAACGCATGAAAAAACAAACACTTTCAAGAGACAAAGAGTTATAAACACGAATTTTCACAATTTCATACGGCAGGATAGGCTGGGAGGGTAGCAGTCTCCCGTCTCCAAACCTGCTTAGGGAGAGCCGAAAACCGGGGGAGTTGTTCTTCACAGTGCTCCAGAGCACAGTGCTTGACCATGAGTTCCTGTCCAAGGGGATTCGCTGCAAGCCGAACCTGGTCAGGGCGGGAACGCAGCAGCCATAAGGCCTGCAAGCGGATGTCTCTTGGGTAGCAGGAACGAGAAAAGCACTGCAGCTGGGAACACTGGAAAACAGCAACCCCGGCCTTCCTGCCACAGCTGCAGCCAGCTGGCACCTAAGCGCATGCAGTTTCACAACCGCATGCACTGGTTGCCTTCGGCAAACACAATCAACCGCCACTGCCGGATCGACGTCAGAAGACTGCCTCTCCAGAGGCAGGCTGGTCGCCTAACGGAGAACAACAGCCGTATCCGGCTTTTGCGAACAAAGACGTTCGCAAATTTGCAAACGCATAGTTTGCAAATGGCGGCTTTTTCCAAAAAACAACTCATGCCTCGGTAGCTCAATCCGCGAAGAAGGAGCCTTCTTCGGGCTTCCTCCCTCACGGGAGCAATGGCAGAGCGCCTGCCTCGTACGACTGCCACAGCCAGTCGACATCTGAAGACCACGTTCAGCTGAAGCTGAAGTGGCCTGGTTTCCGCTTACAGCGGAAAACAAGTAACAGGAGCAGTTTGAGAGAGCAGGAGGTTGAGGGTTCGACTCCCTCCCGGGGCTCTTGAAATACTTTTAAAAAAAGAAAAGGAGAAAAAAGATGCATGTTGCTCTCAAACATTCTTTTCATAGCAGCTCTTGTTTGGATGAGTCTCTTCACTGTAAAACTATCAAAAAGCATGAACACCATTCAAAGAAAATTCTTCACTCTTTCTTCTTTATTCCTAACTGGATGGGTGTTGTTTGATTTCCTCACTGCAAATGCTTGGAGTATTCAAACAGCAAGTCTTTTTTATTCATTATCAATGCTGTGCATATCAATCATGGTGGGATTCTTCTACTTAACGTCAATGAGTTTCACAAAAACTCTCACTGGAAAAGACTACTTAATTGCATTGATTCCTTTCATTATTAACACACCAAGAACAATGTATCAGGTAATAAACAAAACAACAAGCACATACCAAATAAGTTACACTGTGATTGACTACATATGGATTATTTCATGTGCACTTATAGCATTGATAGGGGTTTACAAACTTTTCAGACTTTCTGAAAAAGTGCATAAAAGGGAATTGAAGAAAAAACTCACGATGCTTTCAGCAACTCTTTTCCTAATAATCGTCTTAAGCCCGTTGAGCACTGTTTTAATGAATTCTTTGGGAGTAATTGACATTACTTCTGTTATTGCTTCTTTCTTGTTTTCTTTGAATTACAGGTTGTTCAAGTAGTAAAAGCAAGAAGTGAATAACACGCATAATATTTAAAATCAGGAAAAGAGTTAAAACTAAGACTGCAGTGAACAAGTAAATTCAAAGAGGTTTTTTGAAATGCTGAAGTATGACCCAAGCAAAGAATCTGAAATAGCAGAGTATTGGGAGTCCATAAGACTTCATGAGAAACAGGAAAAGAAACACGAGTCTGATGAAAAGTTTTACTTCGTTGATGGACCTCCTTATGCTAATGCTCTTCCTCACATGGGACACGCTCTCACGAGAGTACTCAGAGAAGTCTTCCTCAAGTACCACCAGATGAAAGGCAGGAATGTTTGGCTGCAGCTTGGTTTCGATACTCACGGACTCCCAGTATCAGTCTTAGTGCAGAGAAAACTCGGGTTGAAGACTAACCAGGAGATAGAAGAGTTCGGGGTTGAAAAGTTCAACGAGGAATGCAGAAAACACGCGTTGGAGTATCTTGGCAAGTGGACTGAGTTTTACAAGCAGTTAGGCTCTACTTCTCTCTGGGACTTGAACAACAGGTACTTTACTTTTGACGATGAGTACATTGACTCAGTGTTATTGTTTTTCAAGAAAGCGCATGAGAATGGATTGCTTTACAAGGGAAGCATGACCGTGCCTTGGTGTCCTTCTTGTGAGACTGCTTTGTCAGCTCACGAGGCAAGCGAGAAGTACAAAGACGTGCAGGATGACAGTATTTTCGTGAAGTTTAAAGCAATGGATGATGATTATTACTTCTTAGTGTGGACTACTACTCCTTGGACTCTTCCAGCAAATGTTGCTCTTGCTGTTAGGAAAGACTATGACTACGTGAAGGTCAAAGTAGGGGAAGAGTACTGGGTAATAGCCAAGGAATTATTAGAGAAAGTGCTTGAGAAGACAGGCAAGAGTGATTATGAAGTGGTTGAAGAGTTCAAAGGAGAAAAACTCGTAGGAGTAAAGTATCGTCACTTGTTAGAGGACAAGATTCCGTTGCACAAAGAGTTTGACCACGTGGTCATAGATGCTGATTTTGTCACGCTTGAAGAAGGAACAGGGATCGTTCACATTGCTCCTGGCCATGGGCCAGAGGACTATGACGCTGGTTTGAAGAACAACTTGAAAGTATTATGCCCTGTTGATGAGAGGGGAGTGCTTACTGACGAGGCAGGGGCTTATTCTGGTTTGTTTGTGTTCGACGCGAACAAAGTCATCATAGAAGACTTGGAAAAAACGGAGAGACTAGTGTTTGTTGAGAAAATTACTCACAGGTATGCTCATTGCCCTAGGTGCGAGTCTCGTTTGATTTACAAGTCCTCTCCACAGTGGTTCGTGAAAATACAACCATTGAAAGAGAAAATGCTTGAAGAAAACGCCAAGGTCAAGTGGGTTCCTGCATGGGTTGGTAGTAAGAGGTTCAAAGACTGGCTTGAGAACGCTCGTGACTGGTGCATTTCCAGGCAGAAGTACTGGGGAATCCCACTGCCAATATGGGAGTGTCCTGAATGCGGAAGCTTTGAAGTGCTTGGAAGCAAGAAAGAAATCCTTGAAAGAGCAGTTAAAGGAGCAGACCAGTTGAAGGAACTTCACAAGCCATGGGTTGACAACATTGTGATAAAATGCAGTAAGTGCGATTCTGAGATGAAGAGAGTGCTTGACATTGCTGACGTGTGGCTTGACTCAGGAGCAGCCACGTGGGCTCCTCTTCACTATCCCAGAAGCAAAGAGGTTGAAAAATGGTATCCGATGGATTTCGTGACAGAAGGACTTGACCAGACGAGAGGATGGTTTTACAGCCTCATGGTTGAAAACATAGTAGTGTTCGGAAGCTCTCCTTACAAGAGCGTGTTAGTAAACGGATTAGTGCTTGACAAGACAGGAGAGAAAATGAGTAAGAGCAAGGGAAACGTGACAGACCCAGTAGAAGTAATAAACAAGCACGGAGCAGATGCTCTGAGGTGGTACTTGTTACTGGAGTCAGCTCCTTGGGAAAACAGGAAGTTTGACGAAGACAGGTTAAAACTAGTGAAGAACAACCTCAACATTTTGTACAACGTGTACAACTTTGCTGAAAAACTATTACAACAAACAAGCGTTGAAAAGCCAGAAGTGCTGATGCCTGAAGACAAGTGGCTGTTGTCACGCTTGCAGTCTTTCAAGAAAACAACGAACAAAGCTTACGGAGAAGATTTGAATCCTACTATTGCTGCTCGTGCTTTGGAAGGCTTCATCGTGAACGACTTGTCACGCGCTTATATTAAGTTCGTTAGGAACAGGGTGAAAGAAGGAGAAAACACTCAGGCAGTGGCTTGGGTTCTTGTTAAAGCCCTTGCAGAAACAGTGGTTGTTGCTTCTCCTATTCTTCCTTTCACAAGCGAGAGAATATTCCAGGAACTAAGAAAACACTCAAACATGAACACTGAAAGCGTTCACTTGCTTGACTGGCCAGAACCTGACGAGTCATTCATAGATGAAGAACTCGAGGAAAAAATGGACAAGGCAATGCAGGCAATAGAATTGTGCTCTAATATTAGGAACAGGGTGGGGATTAACCTCAGGCAGCCTTTGCCAGAACTCGTGATAATAACTGACAAACCGTTCGAAGACCTGGATAAAATAGTAAGAGAACAAGATAATGTTAAGAAAGTACTCTTCTCTGAAGAAGAGCCAGAGGGACTGGAGAAAGCAGAAGCGCAGGGAGTCAAAGTATTCCTGGATACTACGATTACTCCTGAGTTGAAGAAGGAAGGGCTCACGAGAGAGTTCGTGAGGAGAGTGCAGCAGATGAGGAAAGAGCTCAGGCTCGTGGAAGCTGACAGGATAAAATTGAACATCAGTCCAAAGCCTGACATTGATTATTACAAGCTCTTGAAAACTACGAATGCTGAGCTCGTGGAAGAAAAACAAGAACAGCTTTCAAAGAAATGGGCTATTGATGGCAACGAATACGAAATAAGCATTAGTAAAGAATGACAAATTCTAACCACTTGAAACAAACCTTTCTCTTTTTATACTTTTTCTAAGATAAGAAATAATCATGAGAAGAATGAAGGATTTGTTCAAGAAGAAAAAACCACATCCAAAAGTAAGGACAATGCGTTTGAATCCTGACAAGCTCGAAGAAGTCAAGTGGAGGCTTTACGAGGAAAAAGCAAAGCCTAACAAGATTCCTTCAGAAGTATTCGAGGCAATGTTCAGAGAAGCAATGGAAGAGCTTTACTGGAAATACGGGCTTGACTCTGACGCTGTTAAGAAGATGAGTCCTGAAGAAATACAGGAAATAGCCGAAAACTCCCTCGAGCACGCCATGAGGGAAAAAATAAACTTCAGAGTAAGAAGAAAAGCGGTAATGGGAGGTAACTCTTCTCCAGTAAGCCTTAACAAGATGCCAGAGTCATACGCTTATCAGAAGGATAAAATAGCTGAAGAAGCAATAAGAGAAAGAATCACAAAGCTTCTTAAGGAAGGGAAGAAAGTAAACTCAGAGAAAATTGACAGAAGCATGATAAACACTTTTGACAAGGAGTTCAGGAGAGCAATAGGAGAACTAAGCTTGGTTGAAGAAAAACCAATAAAAGAAATAGTTAAAGATCCTGTATTGTTTGAAAAAGCCAAGCAAATGGCTTTGAAGAAAATAGGGTTGGGTAGATGAAGAAAAAAATTATAATAATAAGCGCTGTCCTAGCATTGATAATAATCATTTCTACTTATTACTTGTTAACCAGTCAAAGGCAGGTAAAGGAAGAACTTGTAAAGAAAGTGATTGAAAACGCTTCAAGCAAGTGCATGGGGCTTGATGGAAAAGAATTAGAGCAATGCCTTACACAAGTTGATGAAGAAGTCACTAACATCGCAGTAGAGTATAATGATCCTTCAATATGCGAGAATACTAGTATTACGAACGTAGAAGGAATGGGGAGACAGGAATGTTATATGAGAGTGGCTATTGCCTTGAAGAATGCGAGCATTTGTTCAATGATAGGTGAAACAATGTTAGAAGATGCTTGCTATGAGCAAGTAGCCATTAATATTAAAGATTACTCAGCATGCATGTTTTCAAGTGATGAATACGCGCGTGACGAGTGTTACTCTAGCTACGCTAGCGTGACAGGAGATAAAAAAGCATGCGACTTCATTGTTGACGAGCTTTCAAGAGAACAGTGTTATTCTTTGTAAAAAGAAGAAGGTGTTGGAATGATCAAAGGACTTGCAGATAGGAAAAAACTTCAGAAAAAACTCCTCACAAGAGTGAAGAGAGGGGAAATAGGAGCTGCTAATGCTGTTAAAGAATTGGAAAAGAAAGGTTTTAGAGTCTCTTCTTCTTTTGACAAGAAACTCATGCAAGCACAAGAAGAGTTACTAAGAGAGAAAGGATTTTTGGAAAAAATGCAGGAGATTGAAAGGGAAGAAGAAAAAGCAAAAGAGGAAAGGGAAAGGCTTAAAAAAATGACTGACGGGCAAGTGATAAAAGAGAAGAAGAAAGCTTTCGAAGCAGCTATAAGACTTCATAAGAAAGGAGAATTAAGTAACAGGGAAATGAATAAGATTGGAAAAGCCCTTGGATTGAAGGATTATTACAAGTGGTGGGAGAAATATTTTCAGAAAAAATAAAGGGAAAAAACAAGAAGAATTTTCAGTCGTCTTCGTCTTTAACTCCTAAGTATTCTCGCATTTCTTCCCAACCACCGCTCTCGCGGTCATCCCATTCTTTCTCATGGTCATTGTCATTGTCGTCGTCGTAAGGCATTTTCACTCACTCCTAGTCATCTTTTTCAGAATTGTTCCACTCTTCTTTGCTGACGAACTCTAATTCCCCATCATCATGCAGTACAAACCTGTTGCCATCTTCATCTAATCCAACCATCACCATTTTTTACCCCTCCTCTTCTTCCTCATCATCCTCTTCTAACAAAAAAGTCCAGTCTTCTCCGCACTCGTGCACTTGCACCGCCTCCGCTTTGAACTCTTTCCTTGTTTTTCTTTGTAACTCGCAATGTTTAATAATGTTTCGTTACTTAATGAAAAGTCATGAACAAGAAAGAACTGTTAGAAGAATTCAGCAGGGACTGGGAGAAGTACTACGACTTGCCAGTGTTCAGGGAAAACGGCTTCAAGAGGAAGAAATGCGAGTCATGCGGTTCTTACTTCTGGACTTGTGATCCTGAGAGAAGAGTATGCGGTGACTGTGAAGATTACTCTTTCATAGGATACAAGCTCAAAGACTGGGATTACATTCAAACATGGAAGGCTTATGCTAATTTTTTCAAAAGCAAGGGACACGAGGAGGTAAAAAGGTATCCGAGCGTGTGCAAGTGGATTCCTAACCTTAACTTCACTATTGCCAGTATTGTTGACTTCCAGAGGATTGAGAACAACCAAGTAGTCTTCGAGTTCCCGTACGAGAACCTCGTGGTTCCTCAGTTCTGCTTGCGTTTCAACGACGTGTCCAACGTTGGAGTGACTGGAAGACACTTCACTGGGTTCATGATGCCAGGGCAGCATTCTTACGGAGGTTACTGGATTAACAAATGCATAGAACTAAACCTCGAGTTCCTGACAAAAGTATTAGGAATTAATAAGAAGAACATTACTTATTCTGAAAGCATTTGGGCAATGCCTGACTTTTCAGTATACGGGCCTGCAATGGAGACTTTTGCAAACGGCTTGGAATTAGTGACGAATGTGTTCATGGCTTTCAAAACAGTGAACGGAGAGAGAAAAGAACTTGAGAAGAAAGTCATTGACGTTGGCTGGGGATTGGAAAGATTATTATGGTTTGTTAACGGTTCTCCTACTGCTTACGAACCAACCTTCAATTATATTATCAACGACTTGAAAGAAAAAGTAGAATACGACGAGGATTTTTTCAAGAAATACGCTGTCATCTCCGGCAGACTCAATCTTGAGGAAAACAAGGACTATGAAGGCACTTTGAAAAAAATAGCAGGAGAGCTTGGAGGAAGCGTTGAAGTCTTGAAAGAAAAAATAGAACCAGTGCAAGCATTATACGCTGTCTGCGACCATTCACGCTCTTTGTTGTTCGCTATTAGTGATGGCATGCTTCCAAGCAACACTGGAGGAGGTTACAACCTGAGAATGATTCTGAGAAGAAGCCTTGCTCTTATCAACAAGCACAAACTAGGAGTGTCCTTAGGAGAATTAATTGAAAAGCACGCAGAGTACTTCAAGCAGTTATTCCCTGAATTGTTGGAAAACATTGAAGACGTTAAGAAGATAATCAAGTACGAGGAAGAAAAGTACTACGAGTCTCTTGGCAAAGCGGAAAAGACTGTGAAAAACATGCTTGCTGAAAAACAATCCTTCTCTCTTGAGGAACTGAAGAAATTATACGAGGAAAAAGGAATCACTCCAGAATTAGTAAGGGAAGTCGCAGCAAGAACAGGGAAAGAAGCAAGGATTCCTGACGACGCAGAGTTCTATGCTTTCCTGGAAAAAACCAGGAAGGTTGAAAAGAAGGAAGAGAAGAAAGAATTCATTGACGTGAGCAGCTTTCCAGACACGAAGCCATTATGGCATGAGAAAATAACAGAATTCCAGGCATTCGTGCTTGGAGTAGTACAACAAGACGGCAGGAAGTTCGTAGTGCTTGACCAGACTGCTTTTTATCCTGAGATGGGAGGACAGGACCACGACACGGGTTTCATAAGCAATGTGAAGGTGAACAGGGTTTTGAAGGTAGGCAACGTCGTACTACATGACGTAGGCAATGCTGAAGTAGTTTTTCAGAAAGGCACGATGGTCACTTGCAGAATCGACGAGGAGAGAAGAAACCAGTTGACAAAGCATCATACTGCTACTCATATTATTAATGGAGCTGCTAGGAGAGTGCTTGGAAACCATGTGTGGCAGGCAGGAGCAGAGAAAAGAGTGGACAAAGCTCGTTTGGACATCACTCACTACAAATTACTAACAGAAGAGGAAACAAGAGAAATTGAAAGAGTTGCCAACGAAGTGATAAGGCAAGGGCTTCCTGTTAACAAATACTTGCTTCCAAGGACAGAAGCAGAAGCAAAGTACGGGTTCAGGCTTTACCAAGGAGGAGCGGTTCCTTCGAAGATGATAAGAGTGGTTGAAATTCCTGGTTTTGACGTGGAAGCATGCGGAGGAACTCACTGTGACAACACGAACGAAGTAGAAGAAGTAATGATATTAAGGACTAGGAAAATACAAGACGGAGTAGTAAGAATAGAGTTCGTAGCAGGAAAAAAGCTAATAGAAGAAACCAAGAAAAAAATGATGGAAGAAGAATTCGAGAAGAAAAAGGCAATAGGAGCAAAGATTCTTGCTTTGAACAAAGACGCTGACCTGCGTGACAAGACTCTTGAAGAGTTGGAAGAAATGCTCAGGCATGAGTTGAAGAAGAAGGAAAAAGAAGAAAAAGAGAAAGCCAAGAGCATTGAAGGAACTGGGTTGTTATTCTGCCCAGATGCTAGTATGAAAGCAATGCAAGAAGCAGGAAGAAGGTTAATCAAGGAAAAACCAGAAGAATTCGTGATAATAATAGGAAACGGAGTAGTGTACGGGGCAAGGGGAGAAGAATGCCCAGTGGACATAGAGCCATTAGTGATGAAAGCAGCTGAGATAATTGGAGGAAAGGCAGGAACCACTCCTTCGTTGAAAGGCAAGGAATTTAAAGGCGGAGGACCTTTGAAAGAAAACAGTGAAAAAGCCTTTGAAGAGTTAAAGAAGATGATAGGATGAAAAAAGCCTTGGCATTATCACTGTTGGTTATTACAAGCGTACTTGCTTATTCTTTTACTCTTGATGATGCGAAAGAAGCAGTAGCTCCTTTCATCTTCCAAGGGGAATCAGCAAGCATGAAACCAACTACAATCACTTTGGTAGATGATAATGCTTACTGGGTCATTGAAGCAGTCTCTTTCAACCAGATAAGCGTGATGTTTCCTTTCAACGCAGAAACAGGGAAAATAGAAACAGATGAAAACGCCAAGCTTGCTGTCAAAACTCATTACCTTGCCAACTTCTTCGAGACGAACGACGATATAAGTGACTACTTGGATGATGAGAAGAGCTTTGCTCAGCAAAGACAAGACGCCTTCCAAGCAGCCTTGCAGCAGTTCGAAGTATACGAAGCACAACTACCAGAAAACTATTCTTTCCAAACACTCGCAGAACTCAAGACAGAACTGGAAAAAGCAATAAGCAAAGCAGAAGCAGTAAGAAGCCAAGTAATAAACACTAAGAACGTCATTCATTCAATACAATCAAGCAACGACATTACAAGCGCCAAGAACAGTCTTGACTCTTTCTTCTCAAAACAATCATCCTTCCTTGACTCTTGCAAAGACGTGGCAACGAAAGCAGGAGAGTTTGAAACAGAGCTTGCTGAAAGCGGTTTGCAAGCAGAAGAACCAAGCCTGGCGCAAGCATTGCAAGGAGTCATAAGCACTTATTCATTGAAAATGAGCGTCACTGCCAAAGAAGACTCCTTAGAAGAAAACAAGGCAGTCATTGACTCTTTCTTCCAATCCCTTGACTCAAAAGCAAACGACTACATGGTAAAACTTGAGAACAGGCTGGCTTCTTTGAAAGACAAGGAAGAAATAGACAAGATAATGAGCGTCTTGGAGAATTACTCGAACGAGTACGAGAATCTGACAGAACAAGCGCAAGACATTCCATCCTCTTACATGGGAATAAGTGAGAAAATGAACGAATTAAGGGATAAGATAAGCCAGGGCTATGATTACTGCTCTTCTTCTACTCTTGAAGACTGCGAACAGGCAAAAGCACTATTCAAAGACATTGAAAGTCTCATAAGTCAAGTCAAGAGCATAATAACTTCTTACACTCCAACTGAATGCGTTACAGGAACCAAGAGTCCTTGTTACACTCCTAACGGGAAGAAAGGAACAAGAGAATGCATCAATGGAAGATGGGCCGAATGCAAGCCAGTCCAAGGAGTAAATTATTACCTTGTAATAGGAGTCATAGCATTAATACTTGTAGGATTGCTGTACAAGTTTAAGGACAAGTTCTTCAAGAAAGAAGAAACAGAGGAAACAGGATCATGGGAGAAGTACGGATTCCAGTAAAAACAATAACAGAGAATGGTAAACAATACTTTACAGTCGTTTTTTATAAAAGAACAGGCATAAATAAGAAAGACCTTTTTCTCAAGGTGTCGTAACATGAATGTGACAGAGGAAACGCGCAACGTGCAGAAATTCGAAGAATTCTTCGCAGAGAATTACAAAGCAGAATTAAACAAGCTGGCAGAAGTCTTTCCAGAAAAAAGAAGCATTCAAGTAGACTATGCATTGCTTGAAAAATACGACGCTGAACTCGCTGACGAACTCATTACTAATCCTTATGAAGTCATTCAAAGCGCTGAACAAGCAGTAAAAAACATGCAGTTAGTAACATCAAAAGGAGAGCCCATAGCCCCCCATGTACGGTTTTACAACACTCCAACAGAACAACAAGTACTCGTGAGAGATTTGAACTCAGAATACTTGGGAAAATTCATAAACATAGAAGGAGTTGTTACCAAGATAACAGAGGTAAAACCAAAGATAAAAACAGCAGTATTCCAATGCAATTACTGCGGGGCTATTTACAAAATACCTCAAGATGATTTTTCAGGAGCATTGAAAGAACCAGGCGTGTGCAGATGCGAGCGCAAGAGTTACTCTCTCCTAGCAGAACAGTCAGAAATGATAGATTATCAGAGAATGGAAATACAAGAACCATTGGAAAAAGTAAGAGGAGCAGAACAAACAAGAAAAGCAGTAGTACTACTTGAAGATGACTTGACTAATTTCATACTGCCAGGTGACAAAGTACAAGTATTCGGAGTTTATAGATTAGTACCTCCCAAACATAAGAAGTCAATATACGATGCTTTGATAGATACTAATAACGTAATAAAGCTTGAAAGAGAATTCGAAGAACTCGAATTAACAGAAGAAGACTTGAAACAAATACAAGAACTAGCAAAAGACGAGAAATTATACGACAAAATAGTAGCAAGCATTGCTCCTTCCATTTACGGGCATAAGGAAATAAAAGAAGCAATAGCACTCCAACTGCTTGGAGGAACCCCTGGCAAGGTAAAACCTGATGGAATGCGCATAAGACCAGACATGCACCTACTGCTCATTGGGGATCCTGGTACTGGTAAATCACAATTACTCCAATACGTGAGCCTCCTGGCTCCAAAAGGAATCTATGTTTCTGGAAAATCTTCAAGCGCTGCAGGCCTTACTGCAAGCGCTGAACGCGACGAGTTGTCAGAAGGAGGATGGACTCTGAAAGCAGGAGCACTCGTACTAGCAGCTGGCGGAATGGCAATGATAGACGAGTTTGACAAGATGGACGACCAAGACAGGGCTTCAATGCACGACGCAATGGAGTCGCAGGAAATCCATGTGGCAAAAGCAGGAATAGTAGCTACTTTCAAAGCAAACGCTTCAATACTCGCAGCAGCCAATCCTAAGTTCGGGAGATTCGACCCTCATGAACTGCCTGCAAACCAGTTCAACATTCCCCCAACACTATTAAGCAGGTTTGACTTGATATTCCCAATGATGGACGAAATCAATGAGAAGAGGGACGCTGAACTAGCAGAACACATTCTAACTTCTCACTTCGTATCAGGACTGAGAACAGGAACAAGCATCTACGATGATGAAACCATTAAGAAAGCAGAAGAAAAAGTATCACCAGTAATATCACCAGAACTACTAAGAAAGTATATTGCTTATGCTCGCAAAAACTACAAGCCTGTCTTGTCACAAGAAGCAATGGACAAAATCAAAAACTTCTACCTTGAACTAAGGAAGATAGGAGAACAAGAAGGAAGCATTCCAATCACTGCCAGGTACTTGGAAGGAATAGTAAGACTCGCAGAAGCAAGTGCTAAAGGAAGACTAAGCAACGTCGTGGAAGAACAAGATGCTGAAAGAGCAATAAGACTATTAAAAACATCATTAAAGTCAATAGGAGTAGACCCTGAAACAGGAAGGCTTGACATTGACATAATAGCAACAGGAACTTCAAAGTCAAGAATAGATAGAGTGAAAACAGTGTACAGGATAATAAAAAGGCTTTCAGCAGAATACGGAGAAGCTACTCATGAAGCAATAGTAGAAGAAGCAAAAAACCAAGGAGTGAAAGAAGAAGACATTGAAAGCATTCTAAGCCAGTTGAAGAGAAACGGAGACGTGTACTCTCCTAAGTACGGAGTGTACAAGCCAACAGAAGAAAGGTGAAGTGAATTGTTTTATTCTTTTTCAAAAAAACAAGCATTATTAATACTATCAAGCATTTTCATAACCACTCAGGCAATAGGCTTGTTCGTAGCAAACCAATACATCCAGTTCATAAAAGCAGGAGAACTAAGCCCAGTATTCGGGAATCCCGGGAGCATGGCAAACGCTTTCATACTTTTTGCTTACATGATGATAATGACAGCAGTAATAATCCTAATAATAAGATATAGGAAAAAACTGCTAACAGTATTTGAAGCCATTGCTATTTTCTTCGCTTCTGCCATTACTTTTGACTTTTTATTCCCTTATTTCATAGGGTTGGGAGAACTATTAGCATTCGTACTAGTAGTTTTGAAAATAACAAAACCAAACAGGATAACTCAGAACACTGCGATGGTGTTCTCAATAGCAGGAGCAGGAGCAGTCATAGGAGTTTCTTTCACAGTACTGCCATTAATCCTCTTCATACTGCTGCTTGCTTGTTACGACTTCGTGTCAGTGTTCATAACAAAACATATGGTTTACATGGCTAAGAACATTGCTGACAAGCCAACAGCATTCACAGCAGCAGTTCCATGCAAAGAAATAAACCACACTTTTCAACTTGGAGGAGGAGACGTAGCAATACCCCTAATGTTTGCTTCAAGCGTTTTAGCAAACCACGGCCTAATACCGGCAATAGCATCAGTAATAGGAGCATTAACCGCGTTAGTATTATTGTTCAAGTTCATTGAGAAAAACCCTGGTAAGCCATTACCAGCACTTCCAGCAGTAGGGGCAGGAGCACTCTTGTTCTTCATGATAACAATGATATTACTGTGAAAAAAACCAAAAAGAACTATTGCTATTTTATACTAATACATTTACTAAAAGAAAGGAGCAAACATATAACAAAGGAGGTCTTGCTTTGGCAAGAGCAGTTGCTTACAAAGTAACAATAAACGACATACTCTCAGGAAAATATTACCCAAGCCTTGGGGAAAAACAACCAAACTACGTTGACGTGAAAGGCTTGAAAGTTACAAGAGCAAACATAATAGCGCGAGTTGCTGACGTTTACGAAAACCCTGAGAAAAAATACGCTGCAGTAACGCTTGAAGAAGGAGAAGCAAGAATAAGAGCAAAGTTTTATGAAACACAAGGACTAAGATTGCAGCAAGGGGACCTTGTGAAAGTCATTGGAAAAGTAAAAGAAGACGGGCAAGAAAGATTTATATTAGGAGAGATTATTAAAAAAGTGAAACCAGAACACGCAGAACTGAGAAAATTAATGTTTGAAAAAACTAAGAAAGAAAACAACAGCATAGTAGAAGACGTTGGAGGCATTGCATGAAATACGAGAAAATGCTTGAAAACATTTACAAAATAATCCCTGAAAAAGTAAAGATGAAAGAAAGATTTGAAATGCCGGAGTTCTCTTCATTCATCAGCGGTAAGCAGACGATAATAAACAACCTTGCTGACGTTGCGAAACAACTCAGAAGAGAACCAGAACACTTAATGAAATTCCTCATGAAAGAACTCGCAGTACCAGGAACTGTGAAAGGAAAGAAAGGAATACTACAAGGAAAGTTCAAACCAGAAGTGCTTAACTCACGCTTAGGAGAATACGTGAAAGAATTCGTGTTATGCCACGAATGTGGGAAACATGACACAGAGTTAATAACATTCGAAGGAGCCAGGTACAAGCGCTGTGAAGTATGCGGGGCAAGGTCTCCTGTAAGAAGCCTGTGATGAAAATGCACTGGGTGAAAGAACACGGAAGAGTACTAGCAGCATGCGACGAAGAAATCATAGGCAAGACGTTCAAAGAAGAAGAATTAACACTCACAATAAATGAAGCTTTTTACAAAGGGAGATTAGTAACCAGCGAGGAACTCGTAGAATTATTATCCATACACAGCAACATAAACCTTGCAGGAAAACAGACTATTAAAACAGCTGAACAAAAAAGGATGATAAAAAAAGTCATAAAGGTGGAAGGAGTGCCATACGCTGTAGTGTTCAAGATATAAAAGGTGATGGAATTGTATCATAGGAACAACAAGAAGAACAAGAAACAAGAAGGAGAACAAGAATTCAGAGTACGCTTGCCAAGAGGCAATCAAGTATTCGGAAGAATAGAAGCAATGCACGGCGGAAAGAGGATGACCGTGAAATGCTCTGATGACAAGCTGAGAATGTGCAGGATCCCTGGACGAGTGAAAAGAGTATACGTAAGACCAGAAGACTACGTCATAGTAGAGCCATGGCCATTAGAAGGAGACAAGAAAGGAGACATCATCTGGAAGTACAGGAAAAACGAAGTGGAATGGCTTAAAAGAAAGGGTTACTTACAAAACCTCTGATTCTTTCAAAAACATTTAACCAAAGCCAAAGCAAAAAGCGTAAAAACCCCTAACTTCCTAATTTAACACGGTGATTGATGATGACTCCTGATCCTAAGAGGAAAAAACACACGCTTCCAAAAGGATGGGTGAAAAGGCTGGAAGCAACTAATGAAACAATGCTACGTAATCTTCCGTTTGGAATAAAACCAGCTGAAAGCCCTTACCAGAGCATGAAAAAAGGACTAGCCTTGAAGAGATTGAAAAAAAATCCCTACTATAGCAAGATAATGGAATCAAAAACAATACAGGACCTTGCAATAAACATTGGCATAAAGTTATTTGAAGACGTTCCTAAAAACGTTTTAAACTCAAAGAAAGATATTGCAAAAATTCCTCTGAAGGAAAGAATGATGATTTACAACAAAGTGGCTGATAATATGAAAAATACTCAGGAGAAAACAGCACTAGCACTTGCCTTAAGACTTCAGGAAGCGTTCAAGAAGAAAGCATGAAGAATATAAACTTCAAAAACCCTAATTTTTAACCATGGGAGAAAAAGAAGAGCTGATTAAAAAAATTCAAGAAGCTGCTGAAGAAAAAGGATTCACAGTAAGAGCAGGGCCTCTTAGAAGTAAAAGCACGCAAGAATTAAGACAAGAACTTGAAAGGATAAAACAACTCCCAAGAATGCAAGGGACAATCGCAGTAGGAGAGAAAGTAAAATCAGTACCAGAAGCGCCTGTAAGAATTGAAAAAAAGCATGAGACTGAAGAAAGAAAAACAAAAATTGAACCTACTAATCCTTTCAACATCCCAACAGGAGACAGGAGAAAAGTTAGGAAATGGTTTGAAGAACATTTAGACTTGCTTACTTCTGAAAGATTCAGGAAATGGGCTTACAGCCCTGGTGGAAAAAAATTCCTTCATAAATGGGGAAGCACTTCCTGGGAATTATTGGAAGTATTAAGAGAAGCAAGGAAGAAAAAAGAAGAAATTGAGAATATTGTTAAGTGGATGGAAGAAAAAGCAGGGAAGCCAAGAAGATTGGGAGTGAAAAAAGCAAGAACAATGGAAGAATTAGAAGAGCAAGTGAGAGAATTGGAAGAGAGAAAAAAACAATTGCTTGAAAAAGAAGCGCAACTCACTGGTTTTCTTGAACTGCGTAAAAGGACTCTTATGAGAATGGAAGAAGCCAAGAGAAAACTGAGGAAGAAAAGAATTTGAAAGTTTTTTAAACACTAACTGTTTCTGAAAACATTATGATTTACAACACAGTGTTCGAAGTCAGGTTGAAAAAACCATTGCTTGAAAGCATTGAGTCATTCTTCTCAGAACAAGAAGACGAAGTACTACGCTACGCGATAGTAGGAATGAGAAAAGGGAAAGCAGTGGTAGAAGCTACTATGATTAAAGAGAAGGGATAGTCATGTTCGTAACAGTGCAGATAATACCAACAGGAGTCAAAGCAAGCATTGGAGGATATGTAGGAGACGCTGTTCCAGCTACTAACATCCTTGCAGGAGTCTCAGACCTTGTGATAACCCACCCTAACGTCGTGAACGGAGTACTGTTGAACGAGGCAAGGGCAAACGTTGCTTACGTGGAAGGATTCCTCCTGGACGAGTTTCTAAAAGGAAACACTTGCCTGAGGTTTACAAGAAGCAATAAGATAGGAGTAGTTCTTGACAGTGCTGCTGACGAGACGAGCATGGAGCTTGCTTTGAACACTATTGAAACAATTAGAAGCAATGCAGGCGCTGACATCATAGATTATACTATTACTGAAAAACCAGTAGGAGCAAAAGCAGTGAAGACGAAGTCAGGGGCTTTCGTAGGAGAAATAAAAGACGAGAACGTTTTCTTAAAAGCAGCTGAGAAGCTTGTGAGGAAAGGAGCAGAAGCAATAGCAGTAGCCACTGTGATAAGCATTAAGAAGAAAGACTTAGAGGATTATTTGAAAGGAAAAGCACCCAACCCTTACGGAGGCACAGAAGCATTAATCTCAAGAACTATTTCAAAAACACTAGGAGTGCCAGCAGCTCATGCTCCAATGCTAAGAGAAAGAGAAATAACAAGCGCGCTGCACAGGGGGCACGTAGACCCTCGTGCCTCTGCTGAAAGCGTTTCATCAGCTTTCCTCGGTTCTGTTATCAAAGGATTGATGAAAGCACCTCAACCAAGCGTTAATGGCTTGAGCATTGCTGACGTGAACGCCATAGTAGTTCCTTATTCTTGTTGTGGTGGAGTACCAGCACTAGCAGCAGATTATTACGGAATACCATTAATAGCAGTCAAAGAGAACACTACAGTACTTGACGTGATTCCTGAAAAACTCGGAGTCAAAGCAATAATAGTGGATAATTACTTCGAAGCAGCAGGAGTGCTAGAAGCCTTAAAACAAGGAATAAGCCTCGATACTGTGAGAAGGCCTTTGAAAAAAACAAGAAAGTTATGAGTTCTGATTAGTTCTGCAACTCTTTTAATCACAGAAGACAATAAACAAAGCATGCTTGTTCCAGTAAGCACTTTTCAAATCCTTGACTACTGCGAATACCAATTGTTCTTAAAATATTATGAGAAAGTAAAGCCTGTCATCACTAGGAAAATGCTTGCAGGCATTCAAAAGCACAAACGATTAGAAGAAGAGTTCTTGGAAGAAGCAGAAGAAATAGAAGAAACAATAGAAGAACACTTGGAAAAACTGCTGAGAGGAGAAGTAAGTCCTTTCAACGTAAGAGAACTCCCAGTGAAAAGTGAAAAACACGGGCTAATAGGTCGCATTGACGAAGCATTGTTCTATGAAGACCATGCAGTGATAATAGATGACAAGCCAAACCCGAGGATAACTCAAGGAACCATAGACCAGCTGAGAGCATACGCAGCAGTATTCGAAGACCATTTCAACTGGGAGAACCTGATAGTATTGAAAGCAAGAAGCCATTCAAACAACGAAGTATTCTACGAAGAAGAATTCAACGAAAAAGCAAGAACACAGATCATTGAAAAGATAGAATACTTACATTGGCTCATGCAAGACCCTACACGAGCAAAGCCTACAAGTGAGAAAGAGAAATGCCTTCATTGTTCTTACGGGCCTTACTGCGACAAGTTCATGGAAGAATAAGTATTATAATTCTGTGAGAAGTAAAAGACTCTTCATGAAAGAAGAAAAGGAAATATTCGAACGCGTGTTTGATGATTATACTATGAAGACTCTTGTAGTGCTTAGGAGGAAGAAAAAATTTGATTCTCTTGAGTTCCCAATATCCACTGGGAAAGAAGCAGACGTGTACAGAGCCTCTGCCAGTTTTGATGAAAAAGAAAGTTATGTCGCTGTGAAAATTTACAGGATTGAGACAAGTAACTTCAAAGCAATGCAGGATTACTTAATAGGAGACCCTCGTTTTGAACACGTGAAAAAAACAAAGAGAGGGGTTATAAGTGCTTGGTGTCAGAAAGAATACCGCAACCTTTCAGACGCGTTAAAAGCAGGAGTAAGAGCACCAAAACCAATAGCAAGCATGAATAATGTCTTGATAATGGAGTTCATAGGAGAAGAAGGAAATCCTGCTCCAATGCTTAAAAACGTTGAAGTAGAAGACGCTGAAAAATTAATAAAAACTCTCACGGGTTATGTTAAAAAACTCTGGAAGAGTGGATTAGTACACGGTGACTTAAGCGAGTTCAACGTGCTGATGAAAAGAGGAAATCCTTTTTTAATAGACTGGGCTCAGGCAATGAGCACCAAACACCCAATCGCGTTAGAACTACTGCAAAGAGACTTGAAAAACATTAAAAGGATTGCTAGGAAAAGAGGAGTTGATTTTGACTATGAAGAAGTGCTCAGCAGCATTGTTCGACGTTGACGGTACTCTAATATCACTAGACGCTGTAGTTAAAGCCATTCAGGAGACCTGCGAGCAATTAGACCTGCGAGTGCTTTCAAAAGAAGAAATATACGAAGGAATAATAGGCATTCCTTTAAAGAAAGCCATTAAGAAATTCTTCCCATTCACTGAAGAACAAGCAGAAGAATTCGACAATTTGTATCATGAAAATTATATCACGAGACACGTGTCAAAATTACTTCCAACAGTTAAAGAAACACTGCAAGTGCTGAAAGACAAAAAAATAAAAATAGGAATAATAACTACTAAGAGCAAGCGTACTGGATTACAATCCATAAAAGATAATAACATTCCTCATGACGTGATAGTCACGCAAGAAGATGTAAAGAAAGTCAAACCGTCACCAGAGCCAATACTAAAAGCACTCAAAGAATTAGGCGTAAAACCAGAGCAAGCAGTAATGGTAGGAGACCACGTGTTTGACGTGCAGTCAGCTAAGAATGCTGGATGCGCAGCAGTAGGAGTAACTACAGGAGCGCGGTCTGAGAAAGAACTGCGTGAAGCAGGAGCTGATTTCGTAATAAGTGAGTTGAAAGAATTACTGGAGTTGTTTGAATGGACACCGTTGTAGAAGAAGTAAACGTTCCAAAGCAAAGAATAGCAGTGATAATAGGAAAAGAAGGAGAAGTTAAAAAGAAGATTGAAAAAGAATGCGGAGTAAAACTTAGAATAGATTCAAAGACAGGACTAGTTCTCATAGAAAGACCTGTAAGTGGAGAAGAAGCTCTTAAAGCAGTGAAGGCCAGAGATGTGATTAAAGCCATTGCACGCGGTTTTTCGCCACAAAAAGCTTTTAAACTCTTGACTCCTAATTATTACTTGGACATAATTGACTTGATGGAGTTCGTTTCTGACAAGTCACTTCAAAGAGTAAGAAGCAGAATCATAGGAAGGGAAGGCAAAGCCAAGAAGTTCATAATGGGAAAAACAAAGACTGACATCTCAGTTTATGGAAAAACAGTCGCGTTAATCGGTGACGCTGAAAGCATTAAAACAGCTAAAAAAGCTATAATGAAGCTTATTACAGGAGCAAAACACTCCACGGTCTTCAACTTCCTTGTGAAAAACACTTGAAAGGAGGAATTCAATTTTGAACGACATTCACAAAGGATTCAGAGAGTACTCAATAGCAGAGTTCTTCAAAAAGAACAGGCAAATGCTTGGTTATTCTGGTAAGATTAAAAGTCTTACCACAGCCGTACATGAGTACGTTACGAATGCTTTGGATGCTTGTGAAGAAGCAGGAATACTTCCAGACATCTTCGTGAAAATAGAACAACTTGGAAACGAACACTACAAACTAATCGTTGAAGACAACGGCCCAGGCATTCCAAAGAAGTTAGTAGGCAAGGCTTTTGGAAGCATGCTGGCAGGTACTAAGTTCCACAGGTTCCAGCAAGCAAGAGGACAACAAGGAATAGGAGCTGCTGGAGTAGTAATGTTCTCACAAATTACCACAGGAAAACCTACTAAAGTGGTTACTTCAAAAGGAAACGGAGTAATATACGAATGTCTTCTTTCAATAGACGTAAAGACAAACACTCCTAAAATAGAAGCAGAGAAAGAATACCCAGGAGAAATGAGAGGAGTAAGGATTGAAAGCGAATTGAAAGGAGTCAAATACCAGAAAGGAGACTACTCGCCAGACGAGTACATAAGAAGAACAGCTTTGGTAAACCCTCATGCCAAGATTACTTACATAAACCCAAACAATCTTACAACAATTTACGACCGCGCTGTTGAAAAACTTCCAAAAGTACCGAAACCAACAAAACCCCATCCAAAAGGGCTAACCACTGACGACTTGCTTGGATATGCTTCCATCACCAAGTCAAGAACCGTGAAATCATTCCTGGTTAATGACTTTACAAGAGTAAGCTCTGCCAAGGCAGAAGAAATAGCAAAAAAAGTATCATTCGACATGAACAAAAGGCCACAGGACTTAACTTGGGAAGAAGCAGAAGAAATCATAAAAGTAATACAAGAAATGAGCTTCATAGCACCACCAACAGACTGTTTGATACCAATAGGAAAAGAGCAGCTTGAAAAAGCAGTGGAAAACATATTAGAACCAGAGTTCAAAGCAATAATAACAAGACCTCCTGCTATTTACAGAGGAGGAGTTCCATTCATAGTAGAAGTAGCATTATCCTACGGGGGAAAGTCAGGAAAGCAAATAAGCCAAGAAGAAAGCAAGATAGAATTAATGAGATTCGCTAATCGCGTTCCACTCTTATTTGATGCAGGAGCATGCGCTATTACGAAAGCAGTGCAAAGCGTTGAATGGAAGAGGTACAAGATAAGAGAAGACACTCCGATGAGCATACTAATAAACTTCACCTCAATATACGTTCCATACACTGGAGCTGGAAAAGAAAGCATTGCAGACGAAGAAGAAATACTCAAAGAAATAAAATTAGCGCTCATGGACGCCGGCAGGAAACTCGGCACTTACCTGTCAGGCAGGAGGAGAAAAGAAGAAAGAGAAAAACGCTTGAAAGAATTCATGAAATACATTCCAGAAACAGCCAAGTCAATAGCAAAACTCGCTGGCAAAGACCCTAAAGAAATAGAAGAAAAATTGAAACAAATCGTATTTGAAAAATATGAGGAAACTGAAAAAGAAGAAACAAAAGAAGAGAATGAAAAGACAGAAGTTGATGAAGAAGAAAAAGAAATAGAAGAAAATAGGTTGAAAGAAGGCGAGGAAGAATGAAAGGAGTAGAATCAGACAAGATTGCATTAAAAAGATTGAAAGAATTCGGACAATCTTTATATGAACAGATTAAAAACAACAAGCCTCCAAGCTTCAAAATGCCTACGAGGACAAAAGCCAATATTGACTTCATAGAAGGAGACAGGCGCTTGAAACTCGGAGAAAGAATGAGTACTCGTAGCTTCTTGAACTACTCCCATACCAGGAAGTTCATGCAGTCAGTCATGGTAGCAGCAGCATGCGAGGATTACATAAAATCAGGCAGGACTGTGGGAAAAAGAGAACTTTACTACAACCTCAAACACAGTCTTCCTAATTCAAAACAAAACACGTTCGAAGATGATACTGAATCAGGAGCAGTGTTAAACGACTTAGAAGCATCTCTTAACGTGCTAAGAGAACAATTCCACGTAATAGCAAAAGGAAGAGGAAGCATTTACGGAGACCTTGACTTAAGACAAGCAGGAGACGAATTCAGCTGCAAAGGACTTGGAAGAGGAGGATGGGTAATACCAGGATACACTGAAGACGTTGAATTCCTGAACCACAACGCTGAATTCATACTAGCAATAGAAAACGACGCCATGATGGGCCGTCTCATAGAGGAAAAAGTATGGAAAAAGTTGAATTGCTTACTCGTGACAGGAGAAGGAATGTTCCCAAGAGGAGTCAGAAGATTCATCAAGAGAATGCACGAAGAATTGAAACTGCCAGTCATAGCCTTCGTTGATGGGGACCC
Source organism: archaeon (assembly GCA_024275665.1). GTDB lineage: Archaea > B1Sed10-29 > B1Sed10-29 > B1Sed10-29 > JAJRYS01 > JAJRYS01. The sequence goes on from JAJRYS010000019.1 coordinate 27,261, forward strand.
ATGGGGTTTTTACATTTACAGCGTGTTGAAATACGGTTCAATTCAACTCGCTCACTTGTCAGACAGGTACGCAGTACCAGATGCTAAGTACGTTGGAATGACAATGGATGATATAGACGAGTACGGATTGCAGAACGTTACTGAAAAACTAAAAGACGTGGATAAGAAAAAAATAAAAGAAGAAATGGAGTATCCTTGGTTCAAGCATTCAAAAGAATGGATGAACCAGTTGAAGAAAATGCTTGAAAAAGGAGTAAGATTAGAACAACAAGCACTTGCTAACAAGAGCCTCAGCTTCGTAGCAGAGAAGTACTTGCCTGAGAAAATAGAAGCAGGAAAATTCCTACCGTGAAAAAAGGTGAAGTAGTTTGAAAATCATAAACGCAGTGAACAAAGAAGACTTGATGAGGAAAATAGAAACCATTAACGCTAATGACAAAGAAGTGTATATATCACTAAGGCCTACTCTTGAAATCGTGTTCAAAATCCTTGAAAAAAATCCTGGTTTGAAGAAGATATCCTGTCCTCAGAGCTTGTACTTGCAAGTTTCTAAAAAAGTATTCAAGTTCTTGAACGGTAGAGGCATTGAAATCACTCCAGGGGAATTCACTGCAGGCAGGCCTCCCAAGTACGACGACGAGACCATAGCACAGATAATCAGCAAACGCAGGAATGGTAATACTGCCAAGCAAATTTCAGAAGAAATGAACATACCACTACGCACTGTCTATTTCTACTTGAAGAAAGAAAAAATATGAGAAAAAGAAGCTTTTAAAAACCTGAATTTTGAAAATAAGAATAAGAGGGAATAAGCAATGAGTTTAATTTCAAGATTACGTAGGAAAAAAGGTTGGAGAAAGAAAAAATTAACTTATAAAGTGCCTACTGCTTCTGAAAAAATAAACACTTACTTCAATAATCCAAAATTTTTTGACTTAATGATAAAAGAAGTAAAAGATGAAGTCAGAAATTCTGGTTACGACCCAGTAGAAGTCCCCCACATTGCAAATGACATTGCAATGGGAGTGATAACAAGAAAGTTTGGTTTTAACAAGATATTCAGAGAGCTTCAAATGAAAGGGATTAGACCAGACTTGGTAAACATGGAAATGACTGGATTTAGCAACTTACTAGCAACGAAAGTAATAACAGAAGAGGCCAAAAGCCAAGGCATAAAAACAATAGGTGATGAGGAAATCAACAAAATGCTCAAGCTTCAAATGGAAAAAATAAAACTTATTACAGATATTGCAGAAGAAAAAATTGACATAATAGAAGCTAGGAAAAAAATTGAAGAAATAAACAGAGAACTTAAAAAAGCTAACGAGAAATTCATCAAAGAAAATGAAAAAATCATGAATGAAGAAATCAAGAATAAGATAAAAGAAACTCTTGGAATGAAAACCAAGAAAAAAGATGACTTCTTAAGCATGTTCGGATAATTCTTTCAACTTGTTTTCAAAAGCTTTCAGCATCAGTGTCTGTATCAAGGGATTCTTTTCTTCTTTGACTTGCTCGAATTCAGGGACGTCAGCAAGGTTAGTTATTCCAATTCCCAATTCTTCGCATGCTTGTTTTACTGCTTTCCAAGTCTCACTAGTGGGCTTCAAGTAAGCGTAGTACTTTTCATACTTGTGATTTTGCAAGTACTTCTTCACTCTTTCCTTGTTAACTTTTATGTACGCTTGTTTGACTTCTTCTGTTTCCTCCCATTCAGGCCAGTCATAAGAATTGAAAGGGTAGTGACTGCTGAACTCGAAAGGCACTACTCCTGGAGTTGATACTACTATCTTGTGAATCTTCTTGTACAATTCAGGGAACTTGCTTAATACTTCGTGAATTTTCTTGTGAGTATGCGAACGGGAGTAAGGTTTTTTGAAAGAACAAGGTAAGAACAGTGCTATCTTTTTTTCTTCTGGTTTTTTGTAAAAACGTTGAAAGTAATCCTGCCACACGCAGAAATGAGGGTGAGTAAGAGCTTCTATTGTCGCTCCTCTTATCATTACTCTCCTTTCAGAAGGGAATTTTGGCACGAACAAGTAGTTCTGCGAGTCTGTTTCTATTTTTTCAGACTTGTATTTTGCCACGAGTTTTTCAAACTCTTCAGTGCTTAAAGGCTTCCACATTCCCTGAATCCAGTAGTCGAACAACTGGGATTTTGAATGAGGGAAAGTATTGATGAGTACTATTTCATCGCTGTGTTTTTCAGCGAACTTCACGCTCTTGTCAAGCAGTTCATTATTACTAAACGGCATGTTAACCATTAAGTAAGTCCTTACTTTGAACCCGTGCTTGTGGATGACGTCAACTGCTTTCAAGTAATCAGCAACAGTGAATCCTTTCCTGTACTTCTTCAGGGCTTCGTCGTCAGCGCATTCCAAGCCAATGGAAACAGTTACTCTAATTCCTTCAAAGTCTTTCAAGTTCTCGTCAGTGATGAACTCTGGGCGTGACTCTATTACTAGCTCTTTCACTCCTTTGCTTTTAACGTACTCAGCGAACCACTTGCGGAATTCTCTTGGGAATTGCGCGTCGTCAAGAAAACTACCTGACACAAACACTTTCAACTTGTCAACGCCTGACAAGTCAAGCGACTCTACTCTTTGCTTTAGTTTTTCAACGTCAACAGGGCTTGACAGCTTTCCCCAGCCGCATGCAAAACACTGCGCCCAACTACACTTTCCTGATGAAAGGATTAGAGTCTTAGTATTCATTTCCTATCACTGAAACTTGTCAAATTTTTAACTTCATTAAATGCTTTTGTTTTGCTTTTTCTCGTTTAAAATACGCAAGGTCTATTGCGTTTGACAACATTTCCAAGGCTTTTGCAAGAGGATTGTTTTTGTTATACTTGTAAAGCTTGCCATTACCTATCCTTCTTGTCTCTACCACTAGTCCTGTTTTTTCAAGAGTAGGCCATAATTGGTACAAAGTAACTTTACTTATCCCTACATTCCGTGCTATTTCTGCTTTAGTGTAATCAAACTCTTGGTTCATTTCTAAAAAATCAATTACTTTAATGAGAGCAGAATCTCCAAAAAAATCTGATAACATTCATTCACCTTCTCCTTACTCTTTAACTAATCATACTAAAAATTGTAATATAAAAAACTATGCGTTAAAAGTTCATTTTACTTAACTATTATGTTTTTTATCTCATCTTCCATACACACATTCAAATAATAAATCTTTTTACCAGCGGCATACTCTTTCTTCTTATACAAAACAATTCTTTTATTTATGAGGTTTTTCAATGCCAGATCAAATGCTTTCTTCTGATTTTTGCTAATAATTTTTGTCCCTTTAAGTAAGTTAGCTTTATCAGTAGTATGGTTTATGCCAAATTTATGCATTCTAAAAAGCTTTCTTACAATATGCTTTTCATAAATCTTTACAAGATTTTCCATTACTTAAATTTTATCATTAGTTTTAGTTATATTCATTTTGAAAACTCTACAAGTCAGAACAAGTTTAAACCATTATAAAGAACTTAAATTCTTTTAACTCTTTCATATAACTCTACTACTTCTGGAATGCTGAGAGAATCTACTTTCCTATCATCTTCTATGTTTTTCTTGAAAGCAATTTCAACAGCGTTTCTCACTTTTTTGTTCTTGTACCTGAACAATTCTCTTACGAACTTGTCAAAATCAGGGTTTTTATCCATTTTTTTCTTCTTCAAAACCATTATCACAGAGTCTGTTTTCGGCTGCGGGTAGAATTTTTCCCTCTTAACTATTTCCTTTAGTTCCACGTCGTAATAATACTGAACCATTACTGAAAGCCTGCCGTAATTCCTTGCCCCTGGTTTTGCCATCATTTTCTCCCCAAACTCCTTCTGATAGAACAGTATGGCTTTTTCAAAATCATAGTCAAGAAGCTTGAAAGTGATCTCTGACGACAGGGAGTAAGGAATGTTTGAAACTACTTTGTTGAACTCAGGGACTTTTATTTTCAGAAAATCCCCTATGATTATTTCAACATTAGAGTAGTCTTTGAACTCTTCATGCAGAGGATGGTCTAGCTTTTTATCCTTCTCAACTGCTATCACTTTGCCAGCGTGCTTTGCTATTTCCTTGGTAAGGAAACCAATCCCTGGCCCTATTTCAAGCACTGTGTCTTGCTCTGAAAGCTCGGCATACCTAACTGCTCTTTCAATGACAGCAGAGTCTACTAAGAAAAACTGGTCAAGCACAGGGCTTGCTCTGAAGTTGTACTTCTTGTAAAACTCATACACTCTTGCTCTCAGCGAATCCATTTCAAAAAACCTTCCCTTTTGTTTTCTATCTTCTTCTTGGAAAGCTCTTCACGAATAAGTAATACTTCTGGTTTCCTTTCAACTCTTCTATTATCCTCTCTACTATTATTTTCTTAGGATCTGGTAATAGCTTCACTCTTTCAGCAATGTCTTTAAAGCTTTCAAAAGGCTTTTTCTCTCTTTCTGCAAGAATGTCCTGCATGTGTTTCTTCCCAATGCTTGGAAGCAATTCAAGAGAGTGCTGTCTTATAGTGATAGCTCTTGCCTTGTTGAAGAACTCTACGAATTCTTTCTCTCTTTCTTCTACTATTTTTGACAACAGGTTAGGAAGCTCGTTCCTAGCTGCTGCAGTGAGCCTGTCAAAACTAAGCCTGCTCTTCACGAGTTCTACTTTGTCTCTTTTTTCTTTTCCAATGTAAACTTTTTCCCCTATCATTACCTTAACTCCTGGCTTCATGACAAGCTCAAGGAGCGCGAAGTACTTCTCGCCCAGTGCTTGCGCTATCGGCCTCTTTTCAAAAGAGGCAGCATATCCTTGTGGGAGATAGTCAAGCACGAAGGCATAATCGTCTCTCAACACGAACCACCTATCTGATTCTCTTTCATTTCTTCAACCCTGCAACTATTTCAATGATTTTGTTAATTTCCTCATCTGATAATACTTTTCTCTGCTTTTCAAACAATAATTTTACTTGTTCTACTGTTTCAGGCAACACGTCAACTATTTTTACTCTCAATTCCTCAGTGATTCCCATTTCTTCCAGTTTTTTCAAAGCTTCTTCCACTTGTTTTGGTTTTACCTTGTCAAACTGTTTAGCATATTCCAGCACTGCTTTCTGCTCGTATATGAGTTCTCCTTCTTTCTTCCTCTGAGTAAGTATTTTCTTAACTTCCACTATTGACACTGGTTTTTCTTCAATTACTTCCATTCAATCATCACCTTATGCTGCTTTTTTCAAATGCGCTGGATGGACTATTACCTGCCTCCAGGCAAGAATGTTTCTTACTTTTACTATGTAAGAAGAACCACGTTTCCCAATCACTTCTCCTGTCTTGCCGTTGAAACGCCTGTGAGGCATTCCCTTATGCACACTTGGGTCTATTGCTATGTGAACGCGGTCTCCTGGTTCAAATTTTTGAAGCATTTTATTAACAGTTGGTCTTCCTCTTTGCCTTGGTTTCTTGCTAAGAGAATGACGAGTCTTAGCTCTCCCTCCTTTATGAGTTGACTTCACCATTCAAAACTCCTCCTTATTCTAACAACTAAACAAATCATCTTTCGAAAGTTGTTATATTTTTAACTACTATCCTTTAAAAAAGTTGTCAATACAAGACAAGCTAATAAAAGAAAAGAACAGAATTAGTTCTTAGCTTTTTCAACCAGCACAGCGTTGATTACTCCATCCTGCCCTGGCCTGGAAGTCACTCTAACTGTCCCTATTTCTGTTTCAAGAACAGCGCCTTTTGTAATAATGTTCTGCCTGGCGTAGTTCCTGTTAGCAGGGTTTTCCTTCTCAGTGAGTATCTTTACTTTTTTTGTTTTCTTTGTTTCAGGATCAGTGACGTTAGCATAGGCTGCTCTTTTCAGTCTTACTTTCTGATTTCCACCTCTTGTTCTTATTTTCTTCCTAACATCTTTCTTTTCAACAGTCGTATGAGTAGGCAGTCTTCCTAGCTCTGCTTTCTTTTTGTCACTGGCTTTTCTTCTTCTTCCTCCTGTTGGTTTTCGCTTAAGGCTTCCTGCTTGTGATATTCCCATTCGCTCACCTTTTTATTCAGTTGATTTATTAATAATAAAGCATGATTGTTAAGACAGTGAAGTTTAAAAATCTTGACATGAACGCGGTGAAGCGCTTCTTAGAACAACATCCCGAAACTCAGTTGTTTTCAGCAAAGTGTTTTCACGGCGAAAAACACGTCCTACATTGTGTTAACGAGTGTTTAAAAGCTTTTGCTTCTGATGAAAACATTGCCAAAACCAAGCAAGTAGAGTTCTTACTATTCCTTACTGGCACTAGGCAGATTAAGAAAGCCCTGCAAAAAGCAACTCCTGAAGAGCAAAGCATTTTCACAGCATGGGGAAAACATGCAGCAAGAGATTTTGAAGAACTTAGAAAACAATTCAGCATAACAATAAAGCCATTACCAAGAGTGGGAAAAGAAGAACAACTAAGAGCGATTGAACGCTCTTCGTTGTTCAAACTATCCTCTTGACAAAACCTAATTGTTTTCTCTTACTATCACTTTCCCAAGTGATAAGTCAACGAAGAACACTTTCTTTCCATCTTCTTGTTTGATTTTGAAAGAATCCTCTTTCACAGAGAACTTAGCAATCCCCATTTTCTCACGCACCTCCTAAGTAATTCACAGCCTTTAGTCAAAGACGTGCAAGTAATAAAGGGCCAATGGTTTAAAAATAATACTGTTCGGAAAGCTAATCACTCTTGATACTTGCCCGTAATCACTTTCCTTATTTCTTCTGCTCTCTTCTCACCAATGCCCTCTACTTCTTCAAGTTCTTCAACAGTAGCATTGAACACTTTTTCAACACTGCCGAAATGCTTTAACAAGTTCTTAGCCATGACAGGCCCTATTCCAGGCAAGCTTTCTACTATGAATTGTTGTTGTTCTTTCAAACTCATCGCGTGCTTCTCACCACGAAGCCTTACTTCTCTCTTCTCGCCGAACTGCTCTCTCCACGCAAGGAATTCTATGAAATCAGCAGAGTCTTTAACGCCTCTTGTCTGAATTACTGGAATTCCGAAATCAACTGTTATGGCAGCAAGAGCTCCTCTCAATGCCTTGTCACTCACGTTCCTAATTCCAAAAATCTCCCCTTCTATTAATAGTAAGGGTTTTTCAAAATTAGATTTCAGTTCTCTTAACTGCGAGAAAAGCCTGCCGTCTATTATGGACTGGACAAAGTCATTTGCTTCTTTCCTCTCCACTGCCAGCCTATCAGAGACTAAAAAATCTCCCACTGGGAGTTGTTTTGCCTTCAGTATTACTTTTCTGTTCAACAGTTCTCTTATGATGCCAGAAGCTGTTTCACGCGTGTCAGCGAATATCACTGGCTTTTCCTCTTCAAGATCTCCTATGAACTCTTCGAGTTTTTTCTGAGACTTGACTTCTTCACTGCTCATTCCTGAAAGCAATGACTTCATCTTCTTCTCCTTAGAAACAGAAGACCAGTAATACGCTTCGTCCTGGGTTCCTTCTGTTATTAGCACTATTACTTTTCCCTCTTTGTGCCTGCCAGCACGCCCTCTTCTTTGAATGCTTCTGATCTCTGAAGGCACTGGCTCGTAAAAGACCACAGTATCAACTGCTGGAATGTCCAAACCTTCTTCTCCTATGGAAGTAGCTATGAGCACTTGGAATTCTTTGTCCCTGAACTTTTTTATTATCTCTGCTTGTTCCTTTTGACTCATGCCCTTCTCTCCTTTCCTGCTTGACTGCCCTATGAAACGCTTGCAAGCCACTCCAGCATCCAAAAGCATTGCTTCTAACTGCTTAGCAGTGTCACGGTAATGAGAAAACAATATAACACTATTTCCAATGCTTGTTTCTTCTTTTACTATTTCCACTGCTTTCATCATCTTAGGATGAACTGCTCCTTGCTGTACTAGTTTCTCAGAAATCACGAAAGCCTTTTGAACTCTTTCGTCTTGTATCATTCTCTTGGAAGACTTTGACTTCTCCCTCCACAACTTTGACAAGTACTCTAACAACTGCTTTGGTCCTTGAGTTTCAAGAAGTTCAATCGCATGCTGTGCTTTAATAACCTGGGATAACACGCTTATGAGCTGGAAGTCCTCGTAGTTCTTCTTTGACTGTTTCAAAAGCACTGACTGAGTCCTAAGCAGTTCTCTCTTAGAAGGATTCCTAATCACTAACCCGTTCTCCCTGAGGATTGTCATCCTGTCTTTTAAAAACGCTTTAAGCAAAGACTGCACTGCTGCGAATTCTTCAGGAAGCCTCACCCTCACCCATTGCGTTTTCTTCTTCTGCACATAAGGAGCAACGTCTTCGTCCTGTTCTGTTATTATCTCAACGTTTTCAATGAACAAGTTGTCACACACTTCCTGAACCTTCTCTCTTGAAGAACCAGGAGAAGCAGTAAGAGCAAGAATCAACGCATCCTTCCTTTTTTTCTTGTACTGCTCTGCTATGAACACGTAAGAATACCCCCTCACAGCCCTGTGAGCCTCGTCAAAAATCACCAAAACCACTTTTTCCAAGCAAGCATTCCCATTCAAAATATCTGACTCAACGCACTGAGGAGTAGCAGTAAGAATCCTCTTCTCCCATAACTCTCTTCTCTTCTTAGCAACAGTTTCTCCAGTTAGCAACGCGAAATCATCTGCTGGGATTTTCATGACTTTCTTAAGAGTGTTCAAATGCTGTAAGGCAAGAGGCCTTGTAGGAGCAAGAAACAACACCTTCCCGTCAGGGTTTTTCTCAAGCACGTGTGCAATGATCAAAGCAGCTATTATAGTCTTACCAATAGCAGTAGGAGCTGCTATGAGAGTGTTCCCTTTCTTGAAAAAACTATCAGCAAGCCTTTCCTGATACTTTCTATCTTCAACCATCTCTTTTCTTATTAAAGGATGGCTTACGAATCCCATGGCTTGTTTTTTCTCATTCAAGCGTTTTAATGCTTTAGGATTCAAAAACAAGCTCTCTCCTGGCTTTGTTTTAAAAATAAAGCATTTGTGAAACTTTTTTACAGGAAAGACTTTTATACAAGTCAGTGCATAAGATTAGAAAGCCGATTTCTGACGCATTCTGGGAAATCTGTCAAGTTAATCAATAGAATCTGTAAAAAAGACCGTGCGGAGGTGTTATTAATGACAGATTTGCCCATAGCACCTGTTGATCGTCTTATTAGGAAAGCAGGAGCTCCAAGAGTATCAGAACAAGCAGCAGAATACATGGCAGAAGTACTCGAAGAATACACTTTGAAAATCGCTGAAAGAGCAAGGAAACTCGCAGCCCATGCTGGGAGGAAGACGGTAATAGCAGAAGACATTAAACTCGCGTTACAAGCAGCGTGAACTGCTGACGCACCTTTCTTATTTTTAAACTCCTTTACTCATAATAAGAAGAGTATGAAAGCAGATGAATTACTTAAGAGAGAACAAGGCAGGGCAGAAAGAGAGCCTATAAGAAGCCTTCTTGCTTCGGAAAAAAGTAGTTTAACTGGTTCTATTGAAAAGATCGTAAAAGGAAAAGAAGAAGCAACAAAACTAATAATCAACTACTATGCCGACCTTGCTATTCCAAAACTGGAATTTCTTAAAAAGCAAGAATTCTTCATAGATCCAGAAAAAGTAGAAGAGTTTGAAAAAGAAATTCAAGAAATGAAAAAAAAGCCCCCTACTGCTAGGAATGCGGCAGAACTAATAGCCTTGAACAAAGAACTCGAAGAAAGAACAAGTCTTTTATTCGGAGATGTAAGAAGGTCCAAAAACCCTGAAGAAATAAAAAAATACTTGGAAGAATGGGAAAAAGCAGCTGAAGAAGTAAGAAGAGCCACGTTAGAAGCTAATAAGAGAATAAGCAAGCTGCCGAACGAACAGCAAGGAATAGCAAGAGGATTTATTCCAAAAACAAGAAGTGCTGAAAAAGAACTGAAAGAAGAAAGAAAAGACATTGAAGAAAAATTGAAAAAAGCAAGAAGAGAAAGAGCAAGGGAAGAAAGAAAAAAGAGAACAACAACTCAGTCGGTACAAAAAAGAAAACCAGAAGCAATCCCAGCAAGCGAAATGGCACGCATTGTAAGAGCAATAGAATCAACGCCGAAAGTTGAGAAGTATTTAAGTGAAGTAATGTTAGCAGAGAGAAAAAAAGCAGAAGAACAAGTTAAGAAAGAAATGGGAGAACTTCCCTCAGAGCATGACTTGATAAAACAAGCAATGAGAAACAAAGAATTCAGGAAAAGCATGTCAGCAGAAGCAAGGAAAAGAGGGTACGGAAGCGTTGAAAAATATGTCAAAGCAATAATAAACGGCAAAGAGACCAAAGTTCCAAGAGTAGCAAGACCATTGATAGAACAATTATCCATTGTGAAAAACGAAGAAGGAAGAGTAAAAGAAATCCTTGCAAAAGACGAAGCATACCAGGCAGCGAAAAAAGCACTTGAGTCTCATGAGAAAGCATTGAAACAAGCAGAAGCAGGAAGGCTGCAGGCCTTGTTAAAAAGAACGAAGGAAGTAAAGTTTTCCGAAAGTCAGAAAACAAGGATAAGAGGGTTGTTGCGCCGTGGCAGGAGGAAACGCTGACTGTTTGAAATGCAAGCATGCTTCAAAAATAAAATATGCTAGCAACGGATTAGTTAGCACTAAAATTAAATCATTGTACTGCAAAGCAAGAGATCAGACAATGTACAAGTTCAAAGACTTCTACTACCACTTCTTTGAAAAGAGATGAAAAACTTATTCTAACAGGATTGCTGGTTTTCCAGGCACTGCGTTCAACGCTTTCTCATGCCCTGACTCTCCCGCATTCATTACCACTACTTCTGCGTTGAATGTCTTCTCAAAGTAATCTTTTGCTTCTTCCAATGCTTTTAGCTCTCCATCAAAAGACAATGGTTTTCTCAGCTCGTGGTATTTCTTTGAAACAAACTGCAAGAACTTAGCAGCTGCTTTGTGTTCTTTGAACTCCTCCATCAAGCTCATTACTTGCTTAGGAGAGCCAAGCTCAAGAGCTTTTACTAACGCTTTTCTCTTCCACTCAGGAGCAACGAACAAAGTGATCTTCGAAGGCTTTACTCTTGTTATTTTCATAATATTGTTAATTCCTTCCTCTACTCTCTTTACTATTTCTTCCCTCTCCAACGCCTCCTCGTTAACAGCTTCAGGAGTTGGTATTTCAGAAGCGCTTATCAAGCCATCGTGACCAGTGCGTTGCCATAACTCTTCGCAAACGAAAGGCGTGAAAGGAGCCATTGTTTTTAACAAGACTTCGATGACTCTTTCAGCTGTCTTCCTGCTGTTTCCTCCTCTCTTTTCATAATACTGCAAGTCTTTCAGCAAGTCGAAGAACACAGAATTAATAGCTTTCCTGAAGTCATACTCGTTCATGAACTCGTGGTATTCTCTCAAGTGCTTGTCCAAACGAGCATTCATCCACTCGTCAATCCCAAAATCCACTCCATTAAAAGAAGAAAGTTTTTCAACAGTACTAACCAGATTCTCCACGTGCTTCTTGTAATCAGTCACTATTCCTTCTCTCCATTCAATGTCAACAAAAGGAGAAGCAACGTGAGCGTAGTAAAAGCGAAGAGCATCAACAGAGTACTTGGCAGCTGCTTCCTGCGGAGAAGCGCTCGCTCCTCCTTTTGATTTTGAAATCTTCCCTCCCTTTCCAGTAACAAACCAGTTCACGAAGATTCCCTTAGGCCAGTGCTCTGGCTTCAGGATTGCAACGTGGTTCATTACGTATACTGGGAAGTGCACTGTCTTATGCTCTTTGCCACCAAGGTTAATGTCAACAGGATACCAGTACTCGAACTCCTTCTTAACCTCTTCCCACACTGGCTTTTCAGCACTGCCCTTGCCGAGGAACACGTAGTCGAAGAACTCGTCAGTCAATTCATCAAGCTGCAGTTTGCCAGTGTTCACGAACCTTGACACTACATAAAAAGCAGGATACAACGTTGAATCAGAAATAGGTTCAATAGTCCACCTCTCGTCAAAAGGAAGCTTAGTGCCAAGCCAGTTTCCGAGACGAGCGCAGGCCCTGTCCTGGAACCAGTCAAGCACTCCTGGCATGTTCTTGTAATACTCTTCTGGCAAAATGTTCATAATCCTAGCATGCTTTTTTGACTCTTCAGTCCATTCCTTGTCAGAGTATTTGATGAACCACTGGTCTGGGGTTTTCTTCAACAACACGCGCGCACCACAACGGCATATTACTTCTTCTGACAAGTCATACATAACGTCTGCTTTTCCCTCTTGAATAAGTTTTTGTTTCACCATTTCTTTTGCTTGTTCCACTTTCATTCCAGCATACTCACCGCAGTTCTCATTCATTACTCCAGTATGGAATCCTGCCTTGTAAATGACCTTAGTAGCTTCCTCGAGTTTCGGGTCGTTCTGGTCTCTTATTCCCATCTCCTCGCATATTTTCTTCGCAGGAGTTTCCCCCCACTCCTTTGACCTTATTATTGGGATAATCTCCAGTGCTTCGACTTCTTCACGCAACCCGTACCTGTCAAGCAGTTCTTTGTTCTTCTTCAAATCCATTAACGCCTGGTAATCGTAAGGAGCGTCAGAAGGCACAGAAGTAACAATCCCAGTGCCAAAGTCAGGGTCCACGAACTCTGAAGGAAGCACTATTATTTTCCTCTCTGCTCCAGGAGCAATTACCTTCAAGCCTATTAGTTCTTCTCCTTTCACTCTTTCCCCAGTGTCCTCCACATCCTCTCTTTGGAGTTTTAGTTTTTCAACGCATTCCTTGGAGCAAACCCATACTTCGTTTCCCACTCTTGCCTTCACGTATTCAACGTCAGGACGAACCCACAAGTTAGTCTGCCCGAACACTGTCTCAGGCCTTAGAGTAGCAGCTACTAAGTAGTAACCTTTTCCAGTGTCAAACTTCAGCACAGTGAATTCTTGTTTCTCAGCATTGCCTCCCTTGGAAATGTCAGTCTCACTAGGGTCAATGGCCACTGGCCCGCAGTTAGGACAGAAAGGAGCAACATAAGGTTTCTTCACAAGCAACCCCTTGTCCTTCAGTTTCCTGAACTGCCATTGAATGAACTTGTTATAATCAGGGAACACAGTGCAAGCAAGCGAATCCCAGTCAGCAAGAAAACCGAACAACTCCCAGTACTCCTTGTACTTGTTCATGAAATAACGAACAACGAAGTCAACTTCTTTCATCTTCTCTATTTCCTCGTCAGAAGCGCCGTTAGCCTTCAAGTAATTAATCCACTTCTCATCTCCTTGGTTTACTTTCTTGGCAAAACCAATAGCCTGGTTGCCTGACGCATGCACTCCTACTGGGAAGAACACGTTAAAGCCAGTCATCCTCTTGTAACGAGCAATCATGTCAGCATAAGAATAACCACGCATGTGGCCAACATGCAGGAAACCAGAAACTCCTGGATAAGCAAAATGAATGAAAAACTTAGGCTTTCCTTCCACTGCTTTACTCTTCCACAATCCAGACTCCAGCCACTTCTTCCTCCACTTTTCCTCCACTGCTTGAAAATCCATGATCAAAAACCCCTTTCAACCAACACAAACACGTCTTCCTCCTGCCTGCCTATTACTCCTTTCCTTATTATTCTTCCTTTCAGTCTTTTAAGAGTTGCGGAAAAATGCTTAGGCACGCTTACCAAAACGAACCTTGCCTTGAACCTGTCCAAGTAGTCCTCTGGCAATAAGTGGTAAGAGTCAAAACACACTAACAAGTCAAACTCCTCGCCAGTCCTGAAGTCATTAGTCAAATGATACTCCACGAACTTCTTACGCGGCTCCACCATGTCCTCATCAACATCCACTCCTACTACTCTTTCCAAGACAAAACCGTTGTCAAGCAAGAACTTTTCAAACCACGCCCTGCCAACACCGACGTCAAGCACTCTCAGCACTCTCGGCAATACCTCTAGCAAGACAGGAAGCAAGTCCTCGTACTTCTCCAACTGCTTCTCCTTCCACGATCCGTAAACCCTGGAAGAAAACACCGAAACCATGATACAAGAACACGAAAGCAACGTTTTTAAACCCTGAGTTTCTAATTTTCACTAATGAAACACTATCACTTGCTTGCATTAATACTCGCACTCACGCTGATCACCATTACTACTGCCACTGCTGCTTCTTACTACACCACGGTTGAACGCGGGCAGAACAAGATGTTCGTGAAAGCAGAAGAATATTCTTCAATTGAAATAATGGATAGACTAAACAATCCTAATCTTTACCCTGATTTTTGGTACAAAACAATTGTTATTAAGATAAAAGAAGAAAACAATTGCAATGTTTCAAAA
>JAJRYS010000020.1 GCA_024275665.1 archaeon
CCTCTTATTATTATCAAATTCTCATTGTTGCGAGTAGTAGCTCTGTTAGTCCAGTTATAGCTCCCAGTAGCAACTATCCTTCCGTCAATTACTACGAACTTGTCATGCATGAAAGCAGAATTAGAGTCATTAAGCACTGTCACGTTGTTCTCCAAGAGCTTCCAGTACTCGGAGTACTGGCTTACCTGGTCTTCCTCCACTACTACTTTCACATCAATTCCTCTGTTCTTAGCTCTTACCAACGCGTCTCCAATACTGTCAAGAGTAAAAGAATAAACCGCAGCATGCACGCTTTCATTAGCAGAGTCAATCAAGCTTATTACTACTTCGTCGCAAGCATCTTCAGGGCAGAAGAACACAGAGTAACTTGTCCCTGAAGCGCAGACAGTCTTCCCAGTGCTCGTTTCGTAGTAAAAACTTACTGCAAAAGCAGTGACTATGACTAGGAAGACTGCTGTCTTCGAACGCATTCACTCTTCTCCTTAGTCTTCTATTCCTCTTGACGTGACGCGGAATACTACTTCTCCTTCAGGCATGCTTGGAGAGTCAACAAGCCTTGCAATCCTCTTATCATCTTTTCCCTTACGCAGGTAAACCCTGTAAGTGCATTGATGTCCTACTATGTTCCCTCCTATAGGAGTAGTAGGATCTCCGAACAACAGTCCTGGATTGCTCATTACTTGGTTAGTCACGTATACTGGGATGTTGTACAAGTCAGCCCATTTCTGCAAAGTGTGCAAGTGTTTGTTAAGCTTCTGCTGCCTGCCTGCGAGCGTTCCTCTACCGAGGAAGTCTGACCTGAACCTCGAGGTAAGGGAATCTATTACTATTAGTTTTATGCTGTGTTCTTCTATTAGCTCGTTTGCCTTTTCAGCTAAGAGCATTTGGTGGTCTGCGTTGAAAGCACGCGCTACTAAGATGTTTTTCAGTACCTCGTCAGCTTCTAATCCTCTTGCTTCTGCTATTTGTTTTATCCTCTCAGGTCTGAAAGTGTTTTCAGTATCTATGAACAAACAGCCTCCTCCAAGTCCCCCTTCTCCTTCAGGCAGCTGCACGTTCACTGATAACTGGAAGGCTAATTGCGACTTCCCGCTTCCGAATTTTCCATAGGCTTCTGTTATTGCTTGCGTTTCTATTCCTCCTCCTAAGAGTTTGTCAAGTTCTTCTGAGCCTGTGGTGACTCTGCTTACTGTTTTTCTTCTTTCAAGAATCTTGTCAGCTGTTTCAAACCCTATTTCAAGAGCACTGCGTGCTGCTGAAATGATCTTCACAGCTGTTCCTTCTCCTATCCCAGCTGCTTCCATTAATTCTCCAGCGCTTGCCACTGCTATTGACTCTAGTGAAGTGAATCCTGCTTCTGTCAGTTTTTCAGCAGTAGCACTCCCAACCCCTGGCAGGTCTTCTATCGTAACAATCTTCTTCTCCTTGCTCATGACATCACCTTCATTTTCTCCAACTCAGCAACAGGATCTAGTTTAGCAAATGTTTTGACGATGAATTCTTTCCTGTTGAATTCAGGCACTTCTTTCACTTGCCCGAATAACACGAACTCTTCTCCTAACAATTCTTTTTTATTCTCGTCAAACAATTCAGGCTGGTTCTCGTATTCTTCTGCTTTCAATCCCAGGAAGTCTTCTGCGTTCTTCCTGTAAAGAGTCCCTCTTATTGTGCTTGTTCCATCGTCAAAAATAGTGTTAACAATAAGAGACTTTGCTTTTTCGCTTCCCCCACATTTTTCACAAACGTCTTCTTTCATTACTGTCTTGCAATTAGCACAAATAGTAATAACTGTCGGGGGGAACACGTCAACCACATCTGCTGTTATTTCAGCTTCTTCTCCTGCTGACAATTCTCTTATTGCCTTTTTTGCGACATTTATCAATGGAATGCCCTTATTCTCTTCTTTTAACACTCTGCCCATCCATCCAACATGGACTTCGTTCACGTCTTCCTTTGTATAAGCATTCTCTACTAAGATGCAATCATTGGTCATCAGGTCCTTTACTTTCTCAGCATTATCGCCCCACAGCACTAATTTCTTTGACGCGTTTCCGTCTCTTATCATAACATTAGCTACTTTTCCCATTCCTTTTTCTCTTTGAAACTCGTATACCGGGTATGCTTTTTCAACTCTTGCGTAAAAATCAAAACCATTATCATTAGGCTTTACTTCTGCTAGTTTTATTATTTTCACTTCTGTTCTTGGAATGCTTGGATCATCTTCCACGATTTTTATGCTTGTCCTGTTACCAGCATGCACTTCAACGTTATTATTATTCATGCGAGTATAAGCATTAATTACTTCTATCACTTGTCCTTTCCTAAGTTTGTCAACCAACTCACGATTGCCCCATACTACTAAGCGAGTGTTTCCGCTTTCATCCATTATCTCGACGTTTGTAACTTCTCCTCTTGCTGCTTGTTTTTCAAACACTCTTGTTGAGAAGACTCTTACTACTCTTGCTTTCAAACGCACTGAACGCATTCCATCAAGCAATTCGGAAATCTTAGTCCTGTTATTGCTTGTCATCGTTTGCGTAAAAATCTCTACTCCAGCGTCTTTTGCTATTGAAAAAGCAGCTCCTGCTCTTGTGAGGAACCCTCCGTACTCTTCTTGTTTTTTGTTGATCTTTTTTTCTATTTCTTCATCAGTCCATCCAGTGTGTTTGGCTATTTTTTCCTTAATCTCGTCAAAATTGTCAAGAATTTCTGCAACCATCTGTCTCACGCAGTTACTAAGTTAACAACCTTCTTTTCTCACCCCATCTTTAAATTACTTTTGCTTAACCATGCCAAGAGTTTTTTAAATAACAAACACTCTCTTATCATCATGCAAGTCACTCCTATAATGAGTAATAATTTCAGCAGCAATTCTTACGTTGTAAGAGACGAGAAGCTGTGCATAATAGACCCAGGTATGGGGATAAGAAATTACGGAGTCAACCTAGAGGAGGTTGAAATAGTGCTGCTCACTCACAAACATTATGACCACATAGCCAATTGCAGTTTGTTTGAGAATGCTGAAATTTTCATTCATGAAAAAGACCTAACAGCATTGAGAACTGGTGAAGGAGTGCTTGCAGAAGATTTTGGTTATGAGTTCAAACCATTAAAATCAAAACAACTTCCTGAGAAAATAGATTTAGGAAGTGTTGTTTTGGAAGTTGTTCACACTCCTGGGCATACTCCTGGAAGCGTCTGTTTTTACGCTGAAGAAGAAAAAATATTATTCACAGGGGATTTGTTGTTTGCAGAAGGAATAGGCAGGACTGATTTGCCAGGAGGAAATGAACTGTTGTTGTTTAATAGTTTGAAGAAAATATCCTTGTTAAATTTTGAAACTTTCTTACCTGGTCATGGGGAGTTGGGTTCAAGAGAAGAAGCAGAGCAAGTATTCAGAATATTCGGAATGATCTGACGTTGATCGTTGAACTAATGGTTTTTTATTCTTTTAATCAAAAATAACGGTGGATCATCATGCGTAGGCATAAGAAGCAATCAAGGCACATTACCCTTCCTTCAAGTATTTTCCTCGGCAGCAGAGTGCTTGACAAAGTGCAGGAAATAGTAGAAGATTACGATAGTATAGTTGTAGTTACTGGTAGGAAGACTGCTAAGAAAGCAGGTAACAAAGTAGCACGCATTCTCTCATGTGATAAGGAAACAGTGATTAAATCCTCTCTTGAAGAAGTTGACAGGCTTGCAAAGCGCTTTAAAGAAGGGGAAATAAGCATAGCAATTGCAGTGGGTGGCGGAAAAATAATAGACGTGACCAAACTTGCTGCTTTCAAAGCAAGAATCCCTTTCGTATCAGTTCCTACTAATTGTTCTAATGATGGGATTGCTTCTCCAATCGCTTCCATTTCCACTAACGGGTCTAAGAAGTCTTTTACTGCAAAACCACCAGTGGGAGTAGTAGCAGACATTGAAATAATAAGAAAAGCCCCTTACAAGTTCACTGCTGCTGGTTTCGGCGATGCGATTGCCAAGTACACTGCTGTTAGGGACTGGGAGCTTGGAGCTATCATAAATAAAGAGTACTTTGGGGATTATGCTTCTTCCTTGTCAATGATGGTTTCAAAGATGGTCATGAATAATGCTTTTGGAATAAGAAAACGCACTGGTAAGGGCTTAAGCGTTTTGCTTGAGTCACTCATATCCTCAGGAGCAGCTATGGGAATTGCTGGAAGTTCCAGGCCTGCTAGTGGTTCAGAACACAAGTTCTCTCATGCTCTTGACAGGATAGCCAGGAGAAAAAACCTTCATGGCTTGCAAGTAGGGTTAGGGGCCATTGTAATGGCTTACTTGCAAGGAGCTGATTGGAGGAGAGTTAAGAACGCGTTGCAGACAGCCAAGTGTTCTACTACTGCCAAAGAGTTAGGAATTACAAAACAAGAAGCAGTAAGGGCAATGCTTGAAGCTAAGAATATAAAACCAGAAAGATACACTATAATAGAACACATTGGATTGAATGAGAAAATAGCAGAATCAGCGCTTAAGGCAACAGGCGTGATTTGAAATGTTCAGAGATTATTTTTCTCTTCTTGACCCTGATCATGGTTTCTTATTATTCATAGCAGTGCTTATAGGAGGATTAATACCAGCAAAAGAGGTTACTTTCAATCTTTTAGTAGCTGGTTTTTCAGCTGCTTTCATAGGAATGAGTGCTTTCATCGTGAATGACTTGTTTGATTTGAAAGCAGACAAAATCAACAAAAGAAAAGATAAGCCATTAGTAACAGGGAGGATATCCACAGACATGGCTTGGTTGTTATTTGCATTATTGTTATTAATAGGGGTTTTTTTGTCATTTACAATTAGCACAGAGTGTGTTTTCATAGCTTTGTTGTTTGTTTTCTTATCAATAACTTACGCCATTGGCTTGAAAGCAGTTCCTTTTGTTGGCAATATCCTCATAGCTTCTTCAATGGCTGTTCCATTCATATACGGAAGCCTTGCAGTCAATACTCTGCATCCTGCTGTCTTATGGCTTTCTTTGCTAGCTTTCTTAATGGGTGTTGGCAGAGAAATAATAGGAAGCATTAGAGACATGGAAGGGGATAAAAAGCAAGGAAGAAAAACTCTTCCAATAATAATAGGATTGAAAAAGTCATCAGTAATAGCTGTGTTTTTCATGCTTTCGGCAGTGGTTTTTTCCTTCTTTCCATTTTTCTTAGTAAAAGAATACTATTTTGACTTTTATTATTTATCCTTTGTTATACTCACTGATTTATTGCTGTTGTTTTCTATTATTAAGGCTTTGAGTTTGAAAAATTTCACTATAATACGCAAGCTTACTCTCTTAGCGCAGTTCACTGGCTTGACTGCTTTCTTACTCGGAGTAGTTTTTTAAACAACATTTAGTTTAATAAGAAAAGACAAGGAGGTTGATTTTGCTATGAAAACGTATGATTACTTGATTAACAAGATAAAAAGAGAAGGAGCAATTCATGTAACTTTAATAGACCCTGACGAACAATCGCCTGAAAAAGCAGGAAGAATAGCTAAGACTGTTGGAAAAGCAGGGTCTTCTGCAATACTCGTAGGAGGAAGCGGAGGAGACAGGCTGCTTCTTGATGACACTGTTAAGAACATTAAAGAAGAGTCAAGCCTTCCAGTAATAATGTTCCCTGGTAATGTTAATGACATTTCGCAATACGCTGATGCTATCTTCTTCATGAGCTTGCTTAACAGCAGGTCAAGGTATTGGCTTGCACAAGCGCAAGCACTTGCTGCTTACTCTGTTTTCAAAACAAGAATAGAGCCCATTCCAATGGGTTACGTTATAATACAGTCAGACGTGCGTTCTTCAGTGGAGTTTTACGGAGACGCCAATCCTATTCCTCGTAACAAACCTAAAATAGCAGCGAGTTTCGCGCTAGCAGCGCAGTACATGGGAATGAAGTTAGTTTATTTTGAAGGAGGAAGTGGTGCTAGAGAACCAGTGCCGAACCAAATGATTTCCTTCACTAAGAAGATTTTAAACATTCCTCTGATAGTAGGAGGAGGAATAAGAACAGGAAAGACAGCTTATGAAAAAGTGAAAGCAGGAGCAGACATTATAGTAACAGGCACTGCTATTGAAAAATCAAGAACCCCTTACAGGAAAGCAGCTGACATCATTAAAGGAGTTAAGAAAGCAGGGAAGGAGAAGCTAAAGCATGTTTGATTACTTCTTCTTGCAGAAAATAATCCTTGCCATTTCAGTAGGCGCTTTGATAGGTCTTGAAAGACAATATTCGAAGAAAAGAGGAGTGCTTGGGATAAGGACTTTTTCTTTATTATCATTAATAGCAACAATGACTGTCATTCTTTCAAAAGATTTTTTGAAAGATTATTCCTTAGTATGGATAGGGTTTTCACTCATATCTGTCTTTTCAGTAATATTTTATCTGTATGCGTTGTATTCAAGAAAAGGAAGAGGGTTCACTACCAACACTGCTGTGATAATCACTTACCTACTGGGAGTGTTTGTTGGTTTTGGAATGTTCGCAGAAGCAGTATTTTTAAGCATAGTTACTTCAGTCATACTCTTTTCAAAAGAAAGGATGCATGAATTAGTAAAGCATATGACTGGAAAAGAAGTAGGGGACTTGCTTGAATTCTTAATAGTCCTTGGGATAGTCTATCCACTGCTCCCTGAGAAAGCTTTTGTTCTTGGTGTTGAACTTCCTTTGCTGAAAATATGGTCTCTCGTAATTCTTGTTTCAGTAATCAACTTCACTGCATTCATTCTTTCAAGAAAATTATCAGCAAAGATGGAAGTGGAAGTAGTGGGCTTTCTTGGAGGCATAGCTTCTTCTACTGCTACTTTTGTATCCTTGACTAACTTACTCAAAGGAAAGAAGAACGCAACCCCTATCCTTTCAGGTGCTTTTTTCTTCATAAACTCTGCTTCTATCTTAAGAAACTTCATGCTGATGATAGTCCTTTTTCCACCGAGTGTAATGTTTTTAGGGGCTCCATTAATAATCACCGTCATGCTAATGCTGTTTTTTGGTTCTATGAAGTTGAAAGGGAAGAAAACGAACGCTCGTTTGAAGATAGATTCTCCTTTCAATGCAGTGGAGGGAGTTAAACTCGGGCTTGTTATTCTTGTATTATTTTTATTCTTCGGGTTTTTTATGAAATTTGTTTCAGCTCTTACTCTTTTCTCATTGCTAGGAGGGCTTATAAATTCATCAGCAGTGGTTATTTCTCTTATTTCATTAGTATCAGAGGGGATGATAACAGCTCGCATTGCAGCAGAATTGATGATAATAGCGCAGGCTGGTTCTTTTATTACTAATTCTTGGATATGTTATTTTTATCATGGGAAGAAAGTCATAAAAAATATTTTTAAGGAATTTATATTCTGTTTGATAGTGCTTGCAGTTTCAACGTTTCTGCTGGTGCATTTTGCATGATAAGAATAGATGGCTCTCATGGAGAGGGAGGAGGGCAGATAATAAGAACAGCGCTTGGTTTTTCATGTCTCCTTCAGCAACCAGTTGAAATATTCAACATCCGTAAGGGAAGAAAACAACCAGGTTTGAAAAACCAGCACTTGTCAGTTGTTAATTCTCTTGCTTCTTTGTGTAATGCAGAAGTGGAAGGAAACTTCATAAACTCAGAACGCATTGTCTTCAAGCCCAAGGAATTTGAGCATAAGAAAATGAAAATAAACATAGGCACTGCAGGCAGTGTAACTCTCTTACTTCAGTCCCTATTATTGTCTCTTTTGAAAACCAAGAAAGAGTTAGAAATAGAAGTGATGGGGGGAACTGAAGTAAAATGGAGTCCTACAATAGACTATTTCCAAAATGTGATAATGCGTTTTTTTGAGTTTATAGGATATGGCGTAAAACTGGAAGTAATTCACAGAGGGTATTACCCTGAAGGAGGGGGCTTTGTGAGGATAAAAATCAAGCCAGTAAAGTCCTTGCACAATTTTAAGCTTGTAGAACAAGAAGAAATAAATAAAGTAAGAGGAGTGTCAGTAGTAACAGGACTTGATGAAAAAATAGCCTTAAGGCAAGCAGTCTCTGCTTCTAAGACCTTGTTTGAAAAAGAGCTTGAAGCAAGCATTGAAAAAAAATTATTCGAGAAGAACAGGAGTGTTGGCACTTCCATTACTCTTTGGACTGACTCCAACTTCATAGGAGCAGATGCTCTTGGTGAGAAAGGAAAACCAGCAGAAGAAGTAGGAAGAGAAGCTGCTTTGAAACTCTTAGAAGGAGTGAAAGCAGGAGCGGTTGTTGACAAGCACTTAGCAGATAACATCATTCCTTACATGGCATGGATTACAGCGCATGACAAGAAAGAAAACAGTTTCAAAACAAGTGAAATAACTAATCACTGCCTGTCTAACATTTGGGTTGCTGAAAAGTTCCTGCCAGTAAAGTTTGTGATCGACAAAGAAAAAAGTATTGTTCATTCTAAGTGCTTGTAAATGCCATTATACTCTTTTTCAGCTTCTTTACTGAGTCTGAAAAAAGCAATCTGAACTATCCTCGCATCTTTCTTAAGTTTAATCCCATTAGGATTCACTACTGTTAGTGAGAATTCTGACCTTCCTTCAAAACCAGGATCCCAGAAACCAGTACTAGTAAAAGCACCCATCCTTAGCAGAGTAGTCCTGGTTTGGCATACCCCAAGCAGGTTCTTAGGCATTCTAACGATTTCGTTTGTTTTTACTTTGTAAACCCCTGGCTTGAGATGAACCCACCCTTTTTCATCCCATTCAATATTCCTGCATTCAGGCAGTCTTCGTTCTTCGTTTGAAAAGTCAACAGCCCCCTCAGTTTCAAAAGAATAAACTTCTCTGACAGTCAAGTCAAAACCACTTTGCTGCAGTTGTTTTTCAAAATCAATGAAATCACTTATCAACCTTCTTTCTTCTTGCTCTTTTCTTATCTCAGCATCTGTTAGTATCATTCAAAAGCCACCTCCAAGCAGTAACATCATGAAATCCCCGAATAACAAATTAAGGACAAAAGAAACAAGTAAGAATGGAACAAAAGGAGGGAGGTGTTCAAGAACAGGCACTTCTCTTATTCTCTCTTTTTTGGCCTTTTCCTTCACCTTCCTTAACTCAATACTTGTAAGAGTCTTGTGCCACAAGCCAAGCTTTTTCTTAACTTTTTCTTCCATAAACTCTAATGCTATTACATCATCGTCATTCAAGTCTCTCACTTTCTTTTTCTCAACGCAGAACAACTTCATTACATCATCTTTGAACACTATCATCCACAAAGAAAAAATAATAGGAATGAACAGCAACCCCATTAACATGTTCAACTGTGACCACATGAAAGCAAGAGGCAGTAATACAATGGAATAAACGCTTGCCTTTATAATTTTTCCAGATAATCTTTTTATCATCTTACGCTTTGACCATAATTTGTAAAAATAGTAACAAGGAATCACAAGCATTGGGCCTATTAAGCCTGCTAGCAAGAACAAAGGAATGATAAAAGGAAAAGAGCTAGGAATGGAATGAGTTAGCAAGGAGAAAGACAGAGGGTAATAAGGCACTAGTAAAGACAGCAAAGCAATTAACTTTACATCTCCTCCTCCTATTTGTCCGAACAAGTACAAAGCGAAGAAAAAGCCAGTAATGATTATTGTTATTAGTAGTATGTTCAAAGCACTGTTTAAAGGCCTTAACAAGAAGTTAAGAATGAGTGCAGTGATTATCAAGTAATGAACCGGCTTGTCCGGGACTTCTCTTGTTTTTAAATCAGTATAAGAAAAAACCACTAATGCTATCAAGGATATTAACACGAACAGCCAGTCAGTCATCCACTTTCACCACGTTCAATTCAATGCACTTGCAGTTCTTTCCAAGAATGCTTGAAAAAGAAGGCCTTGTCCTGCCTTCGTCTCCTGACACGAGTTCTTTTATGTAAGTGCCTGCTTCTGCTTCTATTACTGCTTTGAATCTTTTTTCTTCAATTTTTTCAAAGCTTACTCTTATCACCTTCCTCTTTCTGACTTTATCCGCTCTTCTGTGAACTACTCTAAGAGGGGTCCTCTGGAAAATAGTCTTTCCTTCTATTCCTTTATTCAGTTTTTCTAATTCCTCTACTGTTATTGGTTCGTCGCACTCTATGATTACTTCGTAAGTCTTGTTAGGAGTAGCTGCCTTCAACTTTACTACTTCTTTCTTGCTAGAAAAACGCAGCCCGCTTACCTCTACCTTTCCTCCTGCGTGTTTATTTATTCTTTTTTCAAGCTCTTTCAAGTCAATGTTTCTTCTTTTTGGTTTGATTATTTCTATTATGAATGGCCTTCCTTCTCCAAGCATTAAAGCGTCAATGTCTTCTCTGCCTTCTCCATGAAACTTACTATCCTTTGCTTCGGTTTCTCCTATTATTTCCTCACTTATCAGTTCCTCCACTGTTTCAGAGTATTGTTTTCCAGTGCCTTTGCAGTTTTCGCATATCTTTCCATTAACTCTCCCTGCCCCCCTGCATTTCCTGCACGGCCACTTTGTCTGAGGAATGCCTCTCATGAGCTTCTTATAACGCCCGTAAATAAACAAAGGCCGTATATCCATTCCCCCTTTATGGTTTTTGAAGTCAATAACAAAGATTACGTCAGGATTAGTAAAATCAGCTTTCTTCCCTGTTATTTCTTCAAGCTTTCTTCCGATAACTCCATTTACATGCGTTTTTAACGGAATGCAGTATTGTATTCCTATTTTTTCCCATAGCTCTTCTTCTCTCTTGACCAACTCTTCAGGCAAGTGGTTTCCTATGAGGAAAGAATTAAATTCAACTTCATTCATCTTCCCAAGAACAAGTTCGCAGTAGTCATTTATCTTGTTGAAAATACCGTTGCAATAATAGCAGTCATTAGTAGTGAAGATTTCTAATCTTTTATCAAGAAGTTTTTTCACTTCCTCTTCTGTTTGTGCTTTCCTAACAGCAGCCCCTATTAATTCTATCTGCTTTCCTTTGTACTTGTTAGCAAACTGTCTTCCCAAACAGTAATCACAGCACTCGTGTTTCAGTATCTCTTCTTTTTCTTTAATCACTCTTCTTCCTCCTTGTCAAGCAAGTAATTGATTATTGTGATACAATGAGATGCTAAATAACTTTTCTTACCCAAGCTTGCTCTCTTAACTCCTTCAAGTTTTTCCGCTAGCCCTTTGTCATCACCAAGAATAAAAACAGAATAATCCTTCAAACTCCTTACTGGTTCTCCGTTGATGTCAAGTGCTATTGTTTTTCCTTCTTCAACGAATTCCTCCAACATTTTGTCACTTACTATGATTCCAGGATACTTCCTTCCCTGTATTATTCCTTTCAGAAATCCTGCAATGCTCCTCTCATCAGGACGCATTCCTCTTATAGAATCTCCTCTTACTTCTACTGTTGCATTGTCAAAAATCAACACTATCCTAGTATCCCTCCGCACGTCATGATCAAGCCACAGCGCAGAATTAATGACTCTTGCTGCCAAGTCAATTCTTTCTTCTGGCAAGTTGTTGAGGGAGAAACCCTTCATTTTATGATTTATCCTGACTACGAACGTTCGCATGCTGTTCTTTTTGAACGCTGATGAATAAAAAAGCATGCTTTTAAACATTCTTGAGGATAATAATAACCATGGCATTGGTGAACATACGTAGGAAGAGATTGACCAGGAAGGTAATCCCAGTGTTCCCTGAAAAGTTTAACACTGTTGGGGATAAGATAAAGTGGGTGAAGAGAGAAATATTAGAAACTTACCCTGGTGGAATGGAAATCAGGAAAGACATAGAGCCAAGGCCTTTTGTTTACAAGATGGAAGAGCTTGACGAAGAGCTTGGGAAAAAGTTGAAAAGGATAAGAAAAGAGCTTGGAGTGACAGAAGATGTTGCTAATTTTCTTGAAAGAAAACTTCGTGAAGCAGAGGGGGAAGGAAAAATAGGTTTGTTGAAGGCAGCTAATGATTTTTTAAAAGAGTTTGAAAAACACCCTTACGTTAATGCTGGCGACGTGAGAAACGCGAAGAAAATAATGGAGTATTCCATGGAGTTAATTAATGATCTTTTCAAAGCTTACGAAACAAGCAAAAGACAGGAATACTTAGAACGTGCTTATGACTTGCTGGAATCAGTAGAGCCTCTTACGAGGGTTGAGGAAATCAGGAAAACAGTTCCAAGATTGTACTTGGAAGAAATGAAGAGAATAAAGAAAGGCATAATAGGATGATCACATTCTCGGCATGCCCAACTTCTTCATCAATGCTTGCATGTTCCTCATTTTTCCCTTCTTGAACTTGCCAAGCATCTTCTTGCTCATTTCAAACTGCTTCAGTAATTGCCTTACTTCTGCTTCTGTTGTGCCAGAGCCCTTGGCAATTCGTTTGATTCTGCTTGATTTTATTATTTCAGGGTTTTCGAGTTCTTCTCTTGTCATTGAATCCATGATGCTTTTGAATTTTTTTATCTTCTCTTCGCTTGTTTCCACGAGGTTGTCAGGCATGCTTAAACCCATCATTTCGAATACTTTCTTCAAAGGCCCCATTTTCCTTGTTGCTTCCAATTGTTTGTAGAAGGATTTCAAAGTGTATTTCTCTTTAAGCAGGTCTTCTGGGTTGAATTCTGCTTCTTCCACTGCTTCTTGCACTTTCACGAGCAAAGCGTCAAGGTCAGGAGCTCCTAGGAGTTTTGAAACGAACTTCTTAGCATTGAATACTTGGAAGTCGTCTACTTTTTCACCAGTCCCTATGAAAGCTACAGGCACTCCTGCAGCATGACAAGCTGATAAAGCCCCTCCTGCTTTTCCGCTTGAATCAGCTTTTGTTACTATGACTCCGGTGAGTCCTACTGCGTCGTTGAACTCCTTGGTTTGTTTCGTAGCAGTCTGACCAATGTCAGCTGAGATTACGAGGAAAGTCTCTTCAGGCTTTAGCTCTTCTGCTACTCTCTTTATCTCGTTTATCAGTTCTTCGTTCAGGGAATCTCGCCCAGCAGAATCCACTATTACTACTTCGTATTTGCTTGCTTTTTCCAACGCTTCTTTGAGGATCTTCACAGCGTCTTTTTCCGCAGGATTCCCGAATACTGGAACGTTAATGCTTTCGCCTATTTGTTTTAATTGCTCGAAAGCAGCAGGCCTCCACGTGTCAGTACTGATAAGGCAAGTCCTTAGTCCTCTCTTCGAATAATACTTGGAGAGTTTTCCAGCAGTAGTGGTCTTTCCAGAACCATAAAGACCTACTAATAGTATCTTGTGTGGTTTTAGCTTTGGAGAGTATTCTTCTCCTCCGAGAATGTTCACGAGCTCGTCGTACAAGACAGTGGTCAATTGTTCTTTCCTTGACACTCCTGGAGGTAGTTTTTCCTCAAGCGCTTTCTCTCTTACTCTTTTTGAAATTTCTTGAACGAGTTTCACGTTCACGTCAGCGAGTATCAGTGTTTTCTGAAGTTCCTTGATTATTCTTTCAACCGTATCCTTGTCAATCACAGTGCTCTTCGCTATCTTGTTGAACAATTCTTTCATCTTGTTAAGCATGACCACTCACTCGAATAATTGTTTCAGGAACCATTCTTTTTTGAAAGGCATGAGGTCTTTTAACTCTTGTCCTGTTCCTATGAAGAGTATTGGTTTTTTCAACTCATAGGATATTGACAGTATGCTTCCTCCTTTAACGTCAGCATCTGCTTTTGTCATTATCACTCCGTCTATTGGTACGAATTCGTTGAACTTTTTTGCTTCTTCCACTGCAGCGTTTCCAGCAAGAGCTTCTCCTATGTAGATTATCATGTCTGGTTTTATCACTCTTTGCATTTTCTTTATTTGCTCCATGAGGTTCTTGTTCAACTCGCTTCTTCCAGCAGTGTCTATTAACACTAAGTCTATTCCTTTTGAGTCAGCGTGTTTCACAGCGTCGAAAGCCACTGCAGTTGGGTCTGCTCCGTAAGAGTGTTTTATTACTTTCACTCCTGCTTTTTTCCCTACTTTTTCAACTTGTTCTATTGCTGCTGCTCTGAAAGTATCAGCAGCTGCTATGACGCAAGATAATCCGTTTTCTTGGAAGTAGTGAGCTATTTTTCCAATAGTGGTTGTCTTACCATGCCCGTTAGGACCTAGGAACATGATTATGAATGGCTTTTTTGCTCTTGCTTTTTCAACTAATGAATAATCTGGTTCTATTACTACTTTTTCAACAGCTTCCTCCAAGGCTTTTTTCACTACGTCGCTTATGTCTTCTTTTGAAGAAACTTCTCTTCCAACGAGTTTTTCTTTCACGTTGCTGCATATTTCTTCGGCAACGTCTGGCGAGACGTCACTTTCAAGGAGTTCTAATTGAAAGTCCCATAACAAGCCTTGGATGTCCTCTTCTTTTATTCTTGCTTTTCCCGTGATTGCTTTCTTGATCTTCGTAGAAACAGTTAACTTTGGAGCGAGTTTTCTTCCAGCTTCTTCTTTTTTATGGGTTTTTTTCTCTTTTTCTGGTTTCTCAGTTTTCTTTTTTTCTTTTCTTATTGTTTGTCTTTCTTCTACTATTTTTTCTTTGGTTGGTTGTGTTTCTTCAACTGGTTTTAGTTCTTCTTCTATTGCTTTTTTTTCTTTTGTCAGGAAGTTTTTTAATTTTTTTCTAAGCCCTTCAAACATTGGCTTCACTTTCTGGCTTTTTCAATTAAGTCACTTAATTCTGCGTATTCTTTTCTTAGGTTAATTATGCTGTTTTCTACCGCTTTCATATTGTTTCTTATTTGCTCTTCTTTTTGTTTCAGCATTTCAAGCACTTCTTTTATTTCTTTTTCAACTACTACGTTTTCCCCTATGTTTGCCATGACTGTTTTTGTCTTGGGAATTACTCCTTTTACAAACACGCCTGAACCTGCTGGGATCATTGCTTCCTTGTCTTCTTTTTGCTTTTCCAATTCTTTTAATGCGTTCTGAGTCACCATCGTTTCTGTGAGTATTTGCTCTAGTCTTGCAGCTTCTTTTTGCAATGCGTCAAATTGTGCTGCTAAATAATTTCTTTTCATTACAGCTTCTTGTATTTTTCTTTCATCCATCTAACATCACCTTTCCTGTGAGAATATTTCATCAAGCCTTGCTAATTCAGGCCCGCTTGTCTTATTCCCAACAATCAATCCTTTCTTGTTTCCTATAACCCCCGAGCTTATGTAGGGGTCTCCAAAATTAATGGTTCCTATGCCTCCTTTTACTTTGAGTATTTTTTCCAGTTCTTTCATTTCTTCTTTTTTTGTTTCAATGTGTGCTACGAATCCTGCGTTGCTAGTGAATACTACTGAGCCCACCAAATCTGTTCCTGCTATTTTTAATCCAGTGGCTTCTTTTAAAGAGTTTTTTATCAAGGGGCTGCATGCTATGCCGTGGTCGTTCATTGTCACGAGGTTTCCAATAGCGCTGAATTTTTCTTCTAACACTATCACATCTGAGAAATAGTCTTCAAGAGTTTTTACTTCTTCTTTGTAAAGCACATCCGGAACTATTATCCTTTTGTTGTTAAAGGCACTGAATATTCCTATTAAGCCAGTAGTAGCCATGCTTGTTTTAATTACTTCTACTTCAAGCTCTTTTCTTATAATGTTTTCCAAGTGTTCTGGCATCTTGTTAGGTACTAATGCTATCTCATCATTTGCCTTGCAAAACACCCCTAAGTAAGGGGAATTGTAATAATCTGCTTTTATTATTTTCATTTTATTTCACTGGAAATGCTGTTGCTTTTTCTCCCTTGATCTTTACAACAACCTTTATCTTACGAGGTGGGTTTCTTGAACTGTTCTTCCATAATTCCTTGTTAAGGCTCTTATCTAGCTTTACTTCCATTTTAACGTGTTGTTTTAATCTTCTTTTCAGAACTCTCACAGCTGCTCTTGTTCTATCATATCTTGGTGCTTTCCACGCTTCTTTTAGTGAAAAAGTATAAATTTTTTCAACTGTTTTTTCTTCTTTTTTCTTAGGTTTAGCTTCTTGTTTTTTCTCAGGTGCTTTTTTCTCTTCTTTTTTTTCAACTGTTTTCTTCTTCTTAGCTTTCTTTTCCTCTATTGCTTTTTCTTTTTTCTCTTCTTGTTCTTTCTTTTCTTTTACCAATGCTTTTGCTTCCTTTACTGCTTCAGCTTTAGCCATCAAGCATCACCTTATTCTTTGTCCTTTTTCTTAATCTTTCTGTATCTCCAGTTTCTTCTCCTTGAACTTATGAATTCTCTGCTTTTTGTTTTAAGATAAACCCATATTGGGGCTCTTTCATTTTTCTTAAGAGCTTTTCCAAGCCTTTCCTTTTTTTTCTTTGTTTTTACTTTTGCCACTCTTATCACTTCCTTATTATCCTGGTTTCTCTTTTTTTAGTAAGCAATGATAACAGTTTTTTAAGGTCCTCTTCGTTCATCTTAGTAATTGTCTTAGCATTATAGTAAAAAATTATTAAGTTTTCTGCTTTTTCAGCGAGTTCAGGGTTTGCTAGTCTTACGTTTGTTAGTCTTTGCAGTGCTGCTTGGCTTAGTATTTTTCTTAACAGGAGTTTCTTTTCCCTCAGTGCTTTGAGCGCTTGTTCTTCCAGCTCTTTCTTGTTTTCCTCGTTCAACTTTTTTTCCTCCTTTTATTTCAAGAACTGTTTTTGTCAAAAGCGACTGCCCTGCTGGACTTAGTGTTCTTCCATCTTTTTCTTTTTTCACATACCCTGCTGCTTCAAGTTGTTGCAAGGCTTTTCTTATGATGTTGCCACTCGCGTCAACATGGTGCTCTGGTTTTACTCCTCTGTTCTTCCTGCCTCCGTACCACGTTCTTAGCTGTCCTACTCCTGTCTTGCCGTTCACAGCAAGTTTTCTTAGTATTGAAGCGCATCGAACATACCACCAGTCTTTTCGAGCAGGCGGCCTTTCAGCATGAGCTCCTGTCTTGACAAACTCAGTCCAAACAGGTGGTTTTATTTTATCGTTTTCCTGGAGTTTTTTACTAACTCTTTCTATTAGTTCTTGTGCTTTTACGTCTGTCACTGATACCATTCATTTCACCTTTTTAATAATGAACACGTTTCCTCTTTTATCAACTAATTCTGCTTTGGTTTGTTTTAGAAGCTGTTGTATGGCTTTGTTCTTATCTTCTTTCATATTTTTAAGCATTTTCACCTTTATATACTCTTTTATTTTCAACTGTGTTTTTGCTTCTTTTATTACCTCCTCTGTTACTCCCTTCTTTCCTATTTGTAGTGTTGCCATTGCTTCTCTTATTCCCGCTAATTTTTTTGAACCCGCATTCGAGGCAGACATATACTAACGCTCCTGTTTTTGGTAGTTTTCTTATCTTTACATTATCAGCATGAAAGTAAGTATTACAGTTCTTGCAGAACTTGTTTTTATATTGTTTTGGGATTAACACGTTGTATTTCTTTGCTATCATCCTTGCTAGTCCCACATACCTTCTTGACCTTTCAGGATGAGTTTTTTTATTATCATCAGCTAGTTTGAAGAGTTTTCTTATTCTTTTCAAAGCCAGTTCTTTAACCCATCTTGGTTTGCTTCCTCTTTTCATAACGGCATCAGAATGGTGAGGGGAGTGCGCCGGCCGGGATTTTCACCAACAGCGAACGAAGGCTCGCTGCAGTTTCGAACCCGGGCCGTTGGCTTTCTCCAGTTCTAAGGGTTTGGAAAAAATAACCCTGCTTTGGAAGGCCAAAATCCTAGCCAGACTAGACCACCGGCGCATTTGCATGAGTGAGTGTTATTATTTCTATTTAATGTTTTTTAAATACCTTGCTTTTCCCAGTTAATTCCTCTATGCCGTGTTCTTCAGGCTTGCTTAAGACTTTAAGGGATTTTTCCATTTGTCTCCTGAGCAAGTGTTTTTTATAAGACCTCCTCTCTTTCTTCTTAGGCTTTTTAGCTTTTAACTCTTTTGCAATTAATAGCAATAAGATGAGAATTATGATTACAAGAGCTCCTAGAATATGCTCTTCTCTTATGATTAGACCAGGAACTGCTGGGTGTTCCTCTTCTGTTTCCTGGAGGCTTATTCTCCTTATTATTTTGTTTCCCTCCCATTCTATTTTCAAAGTATTAACCCCTGCTGAAGCATTCATGATTATTGTCTTTTCCTCATTCTGCGCTAAGTTGATGTTCTCTTTCACAGTGCTATTGTCCGAGTGCAGTGTTATTTGCACGAGGGTGTTCTTATTCCCCTTGTTCTCAAGAACGAGTTTTATTCTTTTGTCTCCTGTTACTTGAATAGAGTTTATCACGAGAGTGGAGGAATAGACAGGAGCATCTGGGCTTACCACTACTTCTGTTGTTTCAACAAAACCAGGCCCGCTTACTGCGATTGGTAAAAAGTACTGGAATGAATCATTTAATTCATTGCTTACTACGAAAGACCATGTTTTTACCTTTGCTTCGAACGGTTTCAGCACTATTATCATGAAAGAGTCTTCAGGATTAGATGTTATCTTGTTATTATGACTGAACCTCAGGCTTGGTGCTAAGTACTCGTCTTTCAGGTTTTTAATCATCAAATTTGCTGCATTAGAAGATCCTATTCCTACTTTCTCATGGTCTAATACTAGTGAAGTAGTGAATAGTTTGTTGAACTCTTCCCATTCCTTCACTTCAATAATGGTAGGGTTTTCTTCTGGTGGGTTAGAATTAATCCCTAAATACCTAACAGTATCCTTTAACTCAGAAGGGTCTTTTCCTTCTTGTATTTTCACCAGATTCGCGCCTGTTAATACGTTTCCGTTGGTAGGGTCTATTGGAAACCACTCAACCCTGTCATACACTTCCAGCCACGCGTGCGGGATGGTC